>JANXVC010000223.1 GCA_025351925.1 Rhodospirillales bacterium
AAGGATGCTATAACCCGGCCCGCCTCCACTCCGGCCTGGGCTATCGTTCGCCCATCGCCTATGAAACAGCAATGAAGATGACCACAGCAGAACCGTAACCACCCAAGCCCGCCAACACTCCACAGAGGCGGGTCAAGATCACACTGCCTCAGCAGCACACCATGCAAGGAGCTGTCCCGTTTAGGCGTGGCCGTTCAGAAGTACCAGGGCCAGCACCGCAAGCAGAAGCACGAATGCTCCGACGACGATCCACAGCGCGGGCTGTCCAGGCCTGGATACGTTCGCCGATTGCTCGGCGGCCGGCTTGGGCGCATGGCGCTTTTCCAGCGCGCGGGCCATCGCCACCTGCTCCGGCGTGTTGGGCGAGCCGGCCGCCTCGTCGTCCGTGCCCAGCGTGGACAGGCCAAGTTCAAACCCTTCGACAACCTTATCGCCGGTCTTGCCGGCGTCGATGTCGGCCTTCAGCTGCTGCGTGGTCGGAGGCATCAGACGTGTTCTTTCTTGCTGCCACCGAAGATTATCAGCACGGTGTCAAAAGAAAGCCTGACCGGGAGCGAGAAGCTATGGTCCATGCTGGCATCCTATCGTTAGCTGTGAAGCAGGGTGCGGGGTTTGCCCAGCGCACGTCCGGTGCTGTTCGTCTTGTATCGATTTCGGAACGGAAGCGATGCCGGTCACACGGGGGCGGCCCTAGTGAGCGCCACGTCGAGGTTGACAGGGCCATGCAAGGTGTTCGCAACCGGGGACCACAGCACGGCGTGCGCGATCAGCGCGCGCAGCGCCTCGGGCGAGGCGTCCGCCTCCATGCGAACGGCCACCTGGATCGCCTCGAAGCCTATCGCGCCCGGGCCCTAGCCGCGCGCGTCCCACATGGGGCTGGCTGCCAGGTCCGCCTCCACGTCCAGCTCGAAGCTGCGCACCACGATGCCGCCCGGCGGCCTGGCGGCACGACAAAGCCCTTGGTGCCTGGGATCGGCCGACGATGACCAGCGTGATGCCGAGCAGGAAGCAGGCGAGCAGTGCGGTGACGCAGTTATAGATGCTGTCGGCGAACACGGTCCGCAGCCAGCAGCAGAGCGGCTTAATGCGCCGGAGCAGGTCGCCCGCGCCGTTGCCATCCTGGACGGAGGCGGCATGCACGAGCACACCGAGCAGCAATCCTTGGGTGTCCACCGCGATGTGGCGCTTGCAGCCATCGACCTTCTTGGCGGCGTCGTAGCCGCGCGGTCCCCCGCTTTCTGTGGTTTTCACACTCTGTGTATCAATAATGGCGGCCGTTGGGTTGGGCTCGCGTCCCATGCCCTCGCGCAGGGTCGTCACGAGGTGATGGCGCATGGTCTCCCATGTGCCCGCGCTGAGGAAATCCCGCATATAGCCATACACGGCGGGCTAGGGCGGGAACGCGGGAGGCGGTGGCAGATGCCGCCACTGGCAGCCGGTGCGCACGAGATAGAACAACCCGTCCAGCAAGCGTCGCAGATCAGTCGTGCGCGGGCGGCCTCCGGACTCGGCGGACGGGATCAGCGGTTCCAACAGGCGATACTGGTCGTCGCTCAAAGCCTGGCCGCACCCATAGTGCCCGACCAGCGCGCGATCCACAGGCGTCCACATGGCGACCTCCAGGCAGGAAACCTCCTGGAACGTCGCAAACTATGGCCTCAGCCAGCGCGTCAGGTCAGCTTCGCCGACCTTTCAAAACGGAGGCTAAACGAATAGTATTGCGGCTAGATCAGCAGGCCGGCGCCGCCGCGGAGGTCGCACACGTAGACCTGCACTGGCCGACCACTGCCGTTAGGATCACCCCAATTGGACGCGAAGATGACCCGATCCCCCGTTGGCGAGGGTGACGCGGCTGCTGTGGAATAATAATTGTTCTGAATGTTGGTCGCGCGGCTATGGCAGAGCTGAATGACCTCGCTGCCGTCCAATTTGACCGCGATCACCATCTCCGCGTACAACGGATAATTCGCCCCGTTGTCCGGTGCGGACGCAAAGCCCCAACCCGACAGTAGCGTGTTGCGTGCCGAGCAATGCTGGCCATAGTTCGGTGGGGACGCTACCGTGAGTCGGGTATAGGCGCCATCTGCGATGCGCCGCTTCACAAGCGACCCGGCATAATTGACCTTGCCGACCCCGAACATCACCTCGTCGCCCTTGTCGTCCACGACGATGTCGGCGTGGCTCGGGGAGCCAGCTCCGGCGAGGGGAGCCGTCCAACTCTGCGCCAGCGCGCCTTTCAGATCATAAACGAGAGTGTCATCGTTGCCGTTGACTGCAAGAATGTAGTTGCCGAGTGGTGAGATTTGCGCAAAATTGAAATTGGAAACGATGTCGGGAAACTTGACTCCTGTCGAGATATCGTATGCAAATATGCACTCCAAGCCGTTATAGTTTCTGCCCTGGAATATAAAACAGTAGCCATCGCGCGATTGGATGCCTTTATATCTTCCAAACAACAAGTGGCTATGATTGGAAAACCTTCGAATAACTTGCGTTGTGTTATTGATAGGATTCCACACCCCGAATTCAGTGTCGTGGACGTAATACATCAGAGCTGGCTCGCTAACGTGCCAGCGAATGTCGCAGTTGCCGCCACCTGGAGGCGGCTGATGAAATTTGGGTTGATAGGTCTGGCCATCCAAAAACAGATAACTTTTCGGGTGACCTGCGTGGGCGGAAACGCCGGTAACACCCGCAAGCGGCAAATTGTCCGGGTCAGAGTTGCTATCCAAGTAGAGTAAGCTTTGATCGGCATTCCATGCTTGGTCGAGACTATAATGATGCCGCACGCATTGGCCCCAAATACCATTTGGAATATTAGACATGATATTGCCGGGGTCGTCCGAAATGCGTGTGATCTCGGTACCGAAGACCGGATCAAGAGTTGGAACAAGATAGGGCGGCTTCGGCGCGGCGCCCACCGGCCGCGCGATCGTGTCGGTAATGAGCGGAACCCGGGGCGCCTGCTGTGCGAAGGCATGCGACGCCCTCGGCAGTGCCGAGGCGCTCGCGGCGGCGCCGAGCAATGAGCGGCGGGTCAGGCGCATCGGCTTCCGCAAGAAGTTTCGATGCCGCTGCATGCGGGGAACGCGGCGCTCATCCTGGAGAGCGCCTCGGCAACACGGGCCACCACCGGTTCCCATTGTCCCGGAGTCTCCTGCCGGAACAGCCGGGCGGTCGGATACCAGGGGCTGTCGCAACGGCCTAGCAACCAGCGCCAGTCGGCCGCATAGGGCAGCATGATCCAAACCGGCTTGCCCATCGACGCGGCAAGGTGCGCTACTGCCGTATCGATCGTGACGACTAATTCCAGGCTCTCTATGATGGCGGCCGTATCGGAAAAATCCGCTATCTCCGGCCCAAGATTAATTAGCGGTGCACGGCCATGATAGCCGGCGATCTCGCGTTGAGCAGGCCCCTTCTGCAATGCGACGAGCACAAGGCCATCCGGCATAGCGGTCGGCGCCAGCATGGACAGGCTTACCGAACGGTTTGGAGGATTAGCACGCCCTGCCCAAACGATGCCAACCCGACGTTTCGGACCCGGCGACAGAACGTCCAAACGCCGCTTCCAATCGGCCACCCTGTCCGGCACGGCATAAATGGACCGGGGAGTGGCCGGGATGGTCTCAAGTCTGGTGCCATGCAGCCGCGGGAGGCCCGACAGCGGACAGAACGCCGAGAAATGGCCACTCGGCTCCAGGCGGTTCGTCAAAGGCAGCCAGGGAAAGTTGTGCTGGAGCAGCGAAAGCATTTCACCCCCGCACGCCAGCACTAGATCAGGGCAGCGCTCCCTGACCCACGGGATGTAACGTGAGAACTGGATCACGTCGCCAAATCCCTGATCCGCGATCAGCAGCAATCGGCCATTCGCGATCGGCGCGCCGTCCCATTGCGGCCGGTCGGTATTCGGCATCGGCGCACCCGCATCCGGTATCTGGAAGCGCCACTCGTATTCTTCCCAGCCCGCCGCGAACTCGCCCTGCACCAGCAGAGCCTCGGCGAGGGCGAAATGCGCAACCGCCAGCGTGGGATCAATTGAAATAGCCCGGCGGGCGCAAGCGACGGCGTCGTCGATCCGGAGCAGGCGATAATAGGCAATACCCAAGTTGTGTTGGGCCTGAGCATCGCCGGGGTCGAGCTCGATCGCACGTCGCCCGGCAGCCATCGCCTCCTTGTAACGACCCGTCCGCTCGTACAGGGTGCAGAGATTGCGCCAGAACAGCGCCGGGCTCGCACCCTGGGCGATCGCCTGCTCCATCAGCCGCATCGCTGCCAGCGGATCGTTCTTCCGGAATGCCAGCACGCCCAGGAGATGCAAGGCGTCCCTCTGGTTCGGCACCGCTTCCAAGATGGTCCTCAGCAGCTCGGCTGCATCATCATACCGGCCGGCATGCTCGTATTCCGCGGCAATCTTGAGGACGCTGACCAGCGGCAACGGAACCATGTGGATCGTTGGCTCGGCCCGGTGCTGGGAAGCCGCATCCATCCAATTGCTACACAGGTCCATAGCCGAGCCGTTCGATGATGGGCCGCAAAATAGGAACGATGGGTTCAAGCTGTGTCAGGTAGTGGCGATAGCGGAAGCGTGACCGGGCGTAAAGCTTTTCGGTAACCTGGGCATAGCTCGCCGTGCGCGCGAAGCGGCGATTCTCATGGAATTGCAGGCACCGCTCGTCAAACGGTTCGCCGATGAAATCCAGCATGCGCCGGACGCTGCTCTCCGGATCGTCCACGATGTCCTCGTAACGGACGGGCAGGTAGCGGAGAGCCATTTCGCGGCGATAATGTTCCACTAGGTCCATGATCAGCACGTAATGCCGGGCGGCCGTCTCCAGTCGGTATGCGCAGAAGAACCCGTGGGTTAAATTATTGCCGAACACCGACAGCACCACGTCCAGTGGATGCCGCAGCACATGGATCAGCGGCGCTCCCGGAAACATCAGGGCGATCAATCCCAGATGCGTCTCGTTCAGGGGCATCTTGTCGGTGAACCAGGCGGTGTCGCGCTCCATCAAATTGAGTTGGCGGAACCTGCGGAGGTAGTGATCGCGCAAATCGTCCAGCCCGTCACGAAAATCGGCCATCCAAAGTTCGGCCAACGCCTCGGGATAGGCCAGCGGGCTGCTGAACATCCGCGGCATGACCGCGGTAATTTCCTCGATAAATGGAAGTTCGTCACCGGCCGAAATACGCGGATGGGCCGAGAGCATCTGCTCGACCAGTGTGGTTCCAGAGCGTGGGAAACCAAGTACGAATATCGGTTGAGGCGCCGCCAGGATACCCGCGCGCGGCAGGTTACGCAGCCGTTCGGCGGTGAAAAAGCCCTTGAGGCGCGTCGCCAGCCCTTGCGCCGGCTCCGCCAGGTAGTCATGACCTAGCGCTCTGCGTGCCAGATGGTTGGCATCTTCGATGGCCGAGAACGCCTCGTCGTAGCGGCCAAGCCGATCCAGCAGGGCAGCTTTCTCCAACAGCTCGTCGGCGTCGAGGGCTCCATCGGAGCTAAGGCGCGCGATCTGGTCCAATGCCGCCAGAGCCTGCTCGAAGTTTCCCGTCCTCCTCAGCAGCACCGCCCGTGCGAGAAGCAGCTTCGCACAGTCGGGAAACTGCTTTTCCGCATGGTCGAGTATCGCGGCTGCCTGGTCGAACTGCCGATCGGCCTCTTCCAGGCGCACCCAGCCCAGCAGCGTTTGCCATACGTTAGGCGCCAACGCCGTCGAATCTACATAGAGCTGTCGTGCCTGCTCCATCCTTCCCTGGTTTTTTAGGTTCCAGGCCAGGTTGGCCATCAGGATCGGATCTCGGCCTCCGGATAAGTGCAGTGCCCGGCGGTAGTGATATTCGCCAAAATGCGGTTTATGGGCTTCAGTCAGGATCATGCCCATGAGGTTGTGTGCCTGGGCATTCTCCGGAGCCATGCGCACGGCGTTACGAGCGTGCAGCTCGGCCTCTGCCAGGCCACCGCTGTTCATCAGCGACAAGGCAAGCTCGCAGGTTGCCTTGAAGTCATTCGGATCGACTGCGATGAGGCGGCGAAGCAGCGTTTCGGCAGCGTTCGGCGGCCCATTGGATTTGCGGATCTCATACAGCACGCGCAGAGCGTCGCACTGGGTCGGCATGATCTCCAACAGGCCGAGGCTCAACCTTTCCGCAAGTTGCAATTCACCGGCCGTGTGCGCCTGCACGGCGCGTGCGATCATCGGTCCAGCGTCATGCGGTAGTTCAGCGAGAGGCCGGTCCGCCTCCTTCCAGGCACAGCAGCGGGCGGCAGTCAGGCCACTTCCGCATGTGCAGAACGCGAGCCGGTCCACTGCGGCCCCTACGCCGGACAAGGGATCATCGAGAGCAGGCGGCGCATTCTAGCGCAGTAGCGTGCACGCTGATGACATTTGGCCGAGGCGGCCAGGATGTTCCCGGCATTTCAGCCAACTGTCAGCAGCGTGCCGGACGTGCCGTCCGAAGCGAAGTGGAACGAGGCATTGCCCAGGCTGGAAGTCTGAAAATGCAGGGTCGCCGCTTGGCTTGTTGAATTGGTAAGCTGCAATAGTCCGCTTACGGCATCAAAGGTGGAACTCAGTCCGGATAGACCGAAGTGCGTGAGATCGACCTGGCGGCCGCTGCCGAAATTCTCAAGCAGGGACCCGGCATAGCTGCTGGTTCCGACATTCATCCCGAACTGACTCGTGTTGTCGATAAGCAGGCCGCTGCCGGCGGCGAAACTGATTTGCGTGCTTGTCCCCAGTGCGGCGGCGACTTCCATCGTCGCGGAGCCGTCAAGCAAGAACAGGCCCGTGCTGCTGGAGTCGATGCCGGTGCCGATATTCAGCGAGCCGCCAACGTGCAGGCTGCCATTGTTGAGGACCGTGGGGGCCGTGTCGGCGCCGGTCAGCGTCCAGATGGCGCCGGAGTCGATGACGAGCGTGCCGAAATTGGTGAAGGCTCCGCTACCGATCCCGCCGATGCTCGCCGCACCGCCGCCCGCGAGTTCCATCGTGTTGGCGCCCGAACCGCCGACCACGGCCCCATTGAATACTGCCCCCGGTGCGACCACCAACCGGTCGGTCCCGCTATTGGCGAACCGGACCGAGCCGACCCCGCCCGTGATCGTACCGGCATTGGTGACGGTCGCGTTGCCGCTATAGACCGCGACGCCGAACCCTGCCGACGAAATCAATGCGCCCGCGCTGTTATTGACGTTGCCGCCGACCGTGAGATCGACGCCGATTGCATTGGTGCCGACGATGCTGCCGGAGTTCGTGACCGTCCCGTTGCCGCCGCTGAAGACGCCGAACGAGGCACCCAGGATGGAGCCTCCTGCCGAATTGGTAACTGTGCCGCCGCCCTCGAAATCGAGTCCCGTTCCGCCCGACGCCGTTGCGCTGATGCTGCCCGCATTGGCGAGGGTGCCCGCCCCGCCTTGGACAAAGACGGCCGTAACGGTCGCGGCGATCGAAGCACCTGCGTTGTTCGTAACGCTGCCTCCTGCCTGAAGCGCCACGCCATGAGGTCCCGAGATGTTGCCCGAATTGGTCACCGCGCCCGAACCACCGGTGACAAAAACGCCGAATTGGCTACCTGAGATCGAGCCGCCTGCATTGTTGCTGATCGTGCCGCCGCCCTCGATGTCCCCGCCAGCGCCACCGGCTCCGCTGATGCTTCCCGAGTTGACGAGGGTGATTGCACTCAGGGCGGTGAAGATGCCGGAGATTTTGCCGGAAATGGACGCGGAGGCGTGGTTGGTGATGCTGCCGCCGTTGCCGAGATCGACGCCGATGTTTGTCGTGCCGGTGATGCCGCCGTCGTTTGTTACTGCGCCGGCAGCGCCTGAAATGAACAGCCCGGTCCCGCCAGAAATGATCCCCGTGGCGTTGTTGGTGACGCTACCGCCGCCTCCGAGGTCGACCCCTGCTCCTGCGCCGCTGATGCTGCCGGAGTTGGTGATTGTTCCCGAGGCTTTCGATTCGACGTAGATGCCCGTACTGCCGCCGGAGACCGAAGCGCCGGAGGCGTTGGTGACAATGCCGCCAGCGCCCAGGACCACACCGTCGTAACTGCCGCCACTGATAGCGCCATTGTTGCTGACATTGCCGGCGGCGCCGGTGATGAAGACGCCGAACTGACTGCCGGTGATCGCGGCCTTCGCATTGTTGACGACGCTGCCGCCGCTCTCGATATCCGCCCCGGCCGAGCTGGTCGCGTTGATGCTGCCGGAGTTGGTGAGGGTTCCAGCCACGTTGCTGAAAAAAACGCCGGCGACCTTGCCGGAGATTGAACCAGAAGCGGCATTCGAGATGCTGCCGCCCGCGGATAGCAAGGCTCCGACATGGTTGCCCGCGATGCTCCCGCTGTTTGCGACCGTTCCGGCCGCGCCGGTGATGAATATTCCTGCGGCATTGGCGCCTACGACGCCCGAGATGAGGGCGCCGGCAGCATTGGTCACGCTGCCGCCGGCGAATAGGGCGACGCCGTCGTCAACGGTTGCGACGATACTGCCCGAGTTCGTCACCACCCCGATGCCGCCTTGGATATCTACGCCATCCTCGCCGCCAACGATCGAATTCGTGTTGGTGACGCTTCCGCCACGGGACAAGCCGACGCCGTAAGCGCCCGCGTTGATGACGCCGTTGTTCAAGACCGTCCCGGCCGCCCCAGAGATGAAGATGCCGGAACCAACGGACAGGCCACCCCCGACCGCGCCGCTGGCCGATATGGAGCCGCTGTTCGTGACAGTGCCGCCGGCGCGCAACGCCAGCCCGCCCTTGCCCGAGATGGAGCCGGTATTGGTCACAACTCCACTGCTGGCCAGCGATATGCCGAAGGCTGAGGCAGACGAGACCGTGCCGGCGTTGGAGATGGTCCAGGCCGTGACGGCCCGTCCGTCGATGCCGTCCGCTCCCGAGCCTGTTGCGGTCACCTTCCCCGTACTGGTGATGGTCAGGGGGTTATCGGCGGCGCCTAACGCGACCGGGCCTGCGACGCTGCCGCTGATCGTCCTTCCCGACGACGAGGCCGCCGCTGCCTGCATTGGGGCCGTTGCCGTTGCCAAAGGTTCCCGCTCAATCTTATCAGACAGGTCGAGCGGCGGCGTAACACGATGCAGCACTGCCGGCGACCTGGGCATATGTGGATTGTGGAAAGCTGGACGGGGCGGCCGGACGGGCGGCAATGTTGGCCGGAGCTTCGCGAATGGTCGGTCAAGCAGGTCGCCGGTAAGAGAATTTGGCATGAAGATCTCCTGACTTGCCGGCGTTGCTGACGAGACCGAATTGAGCGGCAGCACCAAAGGACGGGTAGGGGCAGCGCGCATAACTTGGCTGCTGGTCCGCTCGCCAAAGACTATTGTCACTGACCAACTTTCCCCCTGTGCACCTTGCAAATCAAACTGGCTAAACGGTCTAGATCGTTCGGTAGCCGTTTAGATCATCAACTGCTCACACCTCCTCGCGGCAGCCGGCGTTTGTTGTCATATGCGGTATGGAGTGGGCGGCTCCACAGCATCATGCGGGTATTGCAAACTTTGCTGCTGGCCGCCTTGCGAGATGATGCTGCGTCGGATTGGGCGCCAGGATGGCGACCCCTGCCTGCCCGAGCTACTTCGGCTCCCGCTTTGCGGCTGAGATCATCAGCCCCGCCGCCTGACTCTATTTCCACTTTTCCCCCAAAGCCTTCGCTTACAGGCCGTTTCACGGCCTGTCCCAGCCGCTCAACGGGCTAGTGGCCCTCGGCTGTCCGCAAAACCGATAGCGTCCGCGGACGCTGTCCCGACATGCTCCAACTCCTCGCCGGATAGCTGACGAACTCTATGCAAAGCCGACACGAGACTTTATGCGCAGCCCCCGGACTCGCCCCTAGGTTCCAGCGCCAAGCTGCCGAAGCGAAGCCGCCAGCGGTAGCAAAAGCGCGGATGAACCCGGAATCAGCGTTCACGATGGACTGGAATAAGCCGGGAGCCGACGTTGCCCAACCGGAGGGCACGGGTGGGCGAGGTGCGCGCGCCGGAGGGGGCAGTATTGCCGCCCCAGCTTGCAGGCGAAATCCTACGCCTAGTGGACCGGCTTGAGCGGGGCATCTCAAAAGCGGAGTAGCCCAAGGTTTCGCCTGCGCAGCAGGTGGAATGGCTACGGAGGTGGGCAACGCGCGGGTGCGCAACACCATGGGTCAGTTGGCCTGGCTGTGGCCGTGCGATGCGGCAGAGCTGCCGCATGATGGACAACAGGCTCGAACCACGGATCTGATCACGCCAGGAGATCAGACTGACCGCTTAATCGAAGAAGCCCCATACGAGGCTTCGTCTCTGGGCATCGATCTATAGATATCAGGTTAGGTCGTCCGGAGCAGGCCGAGATAGTGAGTGCGCAGCATCGGGATTGAGCTCAGCGCTGGGTAGAGCTGCTCGGTCAACGATCCTAGTCGGCGAGCCAATGGCGGTAGCAGGCTGATACTTTCAAGCTCTTGCGCAAGATCCGGGAACAGTCCGTGAATGCGTGGCCTTGTCATCCTCGCGAGATGCGGATTCCAGGGATTTGAGTATCGCATATCATACCAGATGACGGCGCCTCCTGGCACGAGGACGCGTCGGATGTTGCGTGCCAGGTTGCTGGCGGCTATCGGATCGAGAATGGAGGAGAAAACCGTGAAGGCTGCCACCAGATCGAACGACGCGTCTGCCAGGTCGAGCCGTTCGGCATTAGCCACGGAAAAGCTGATGCCGGGACAGCGTTCGCGGGCGTCTGCAATGCGGTTTGGCAGCAGGTCCACACCAAAAAGATTTTCGTCGGGCGTTCCGTGCTCATGGAACCAGCCGAGTAGGCCTCCACGCCCGCATCCGACATCCAGAATGCGACACTTGGACAACGGTTTGCCGAAACGCTTCTGTAGGAGTTGCGTGAGCCGCGCGCGGCACTCGCCCATCAAGCATTGGTTGCCGGGGTTTGCCTCATCGGCCTTATCGGTACCAGAGATTCTTTGTTCTCGCTCCGCATAGACCTTCTGGATGCGAGTAGCCTCATCGTCGGAGGACCCGGTGCCTGAGAAAGACTGCGTCATGGCACTGCGTTCCAACAACCAAGTTGCAAGCCTGGGTATGACGGTGGGAATAAGGGCCGCATCGATTGAGGCGGAGTAGTCAACCTCGGATGAAATTCCAGGAACCAGTCCACAAACCGCGGAATTCCGAGCGCTAGCGGCGTAGTCGGCCGACAACTGACATGCTGCTCAATGGCCGAAAGGTTGGCGCACGTTTCCAGCACATCGACCACGGGGAGGGCTTCCGATCGCAGCAACGCCGCACGTCCCAGATGCTGCTCCAGCAGCCGCACCAGCTCGGACACCGGCTCCCCGCGATTATTGCCGATGTTGAACACCTTCGGCGCCTCGCCTGCCGCAGGCACGCCGGTCACCATGTCATCGATATAGGTGAAGTCCCGCTTGAGCGTTCCGCATAGAGCGATACGGGAGTATCCACGGCGTCGCTTTCGGCGAACGGCAGCTTGGTGTTTCCGCCATAGACGGAGGCCGAATTAGCGTAGGCCAGGTGCTCAAGCCGGCTCAGCCGCCGGGCCGCTTCGAGCACAGTGACGTGGCCCATGGCATTTGACGTCACGTAGGCGTAGGGATCGAACAAGGAATGATAGACCCCAGCCTGGGCTGCCAGGTGCACCACTTGGGTGACCCGCTGTTCCCTGTCGAACAGCGCGAACATCGCCGCTTTGCCGGCGATATCGACGTGCTGGAAGCGGAAGCCGTCATGCGGGGCCAACTGCGCCAACCGCGCCTGTTTCAGGCGTACGTCGCAGTAGTCCGACATGTTGTCGATGCCTGTGACCATGTCGCCCTGGGCGAGCAAAGCACGGCAGACGTGATAGCCGATGAAGCCCGCCGCCCCAGTTACGATCGTCGTCAAGGAATCCTCCAAACCACTGAGCTTCTAGCGGTCGTCAACCTCGCGACTCACGGCGACTGATTGCCGACGACGTGCCCATCAGATCATGAAACCGCTCTGCTTGCGGATCAAGCTGCGACCGAGCCTATCGCGCCACCAAGCGATTGTGTGCAGCAGGCCTTCCTGCAGGTTCGTAGCAGGCCGCCATCCCGTGCTTGCCGTGAGCCGGGAACTGTCGGCCAGCAAAGCGCGGACTTCAGATTTGTCAGGGCGCATGCGGGCCGGCGCATGGCGGACCGGCTTGCTGCAGCCGGTAAGCTCTGTCGCAATGTCAAGCAGCTCGCCGACAGACACTGCCGACCCGTTGCCGGCGTTGTAAGGCTGGCCGAAGCTGATCGCCGGCGCCATGCCGAGCGCTAGGAAGGCGCGCGCCGTGTCTCCGACAAAAGTGAAATCCCGCACCGTCGAGGTGTCACCGACCTCAATCGTCTCGCATGCGGGATCAAGCATCTGCCGCAGGACTGAGGGAATGACCGCGCGCTCGCTTTGACGCGGCCCAAAGGTATTGAAGGGGCGCAGGATGGCGACCGGAAGCTCGAACGACCGGGCAAAGGCCTCGGCCATCATGTCGGCGCCGATCTTCGAGGCCGAGTATGGCGATTGCCCTTGCAATGGATGCTCCTCGGTAATCGGCATCGTCTGCGCGGAGCCATAGACCTCGCTGGTCGAGGTATGGATCATACGCCGCACGCCAAAATCCCGGGCGGCCTCAAGCACGTTGAGCGTGCCGATCACATTCGTTTCGACATAGGACTGCGCTGCGACGTAGGAGTGCGGGATCGCGATCAAGGCGGCGAGATGGAACACGGTGTCCTGCCCCCGCATGACGCTTCGCATGAATGCGGGATCACGCACATCGCCGCGCCGGAGCACCAACTCGTCGCGCAAGGCGCCGGGGAGATCATCGAGCCAGCCGTAAGCGTCGAAGGAGTTATAGCAGGCGAGTGCGGTGACTTTGGCGCCCTCCTTGACCAGCAGCTCCACCAAGTGCGACCCGATGAAGCCGTCGGCGCCAGTGACCAGGACCTTGAGATCGCGATAAGCCAGAGCCTGCTCCTGTGCTTCAAAGATCGGGGTCGCGCGGTTTGCCAATTCATTCGTGCCGTTCGTTCAACGCTGGTGAAACTTGCCGCTTTGGCAATTATCCAGCGTCCGGCTTCATGGCGGGAACCAAGCGGATGCCTTGGGTGAATTGCTGCACCCAGCCTTCTATGCCCTCAAGACGCTCCGCGGCGTCACCCGGCAAATACGACCAGCCGAAGACTGCCAGCACGCCGCGCATCGTCCAACCTGCGTCCAAGATCATGTTTCGGGCGGGGAAGTAGGCTAGATCGATCTGTGCCTTTAACGGAAATAACACGGTACGATAAAACTCTTCGGGGTCACAGGCCAACTCGTAGAGTAGCTTCTCATTGCGGAAAATAGCTTGACATGGACCGAAGATGCCTGGGCGGTAGTCCAGAACGCTGCTATAGGCACCATTGAAACAGTCCGCGAAGGCCAGGGACTCCGGCCGCGGGCCGACAAACGCCATCTCGCCGACCAGGATGTTCCAAAGCTGCGGCAATTCGTCGAGCTTCGTCCGTTCCAGCAGGCTACCCACACACGTCATCCGGGAATCGCGTCGCAGGGTGACGGCGAGGCCGCCCGGCCGATCCTGCTGATGGAACTTGCGGAACTTGTGCAGCCGAAAATGCCGTGCCCCTTGTCCCAGCCGGACCTGCGAGAAAACGATCGGCCCGTCGCTGTCGATCCAAATGGCGATGGCGATGATTGCCAGCATAGGTGCGAGGCAAACGAGCGCGACGAACGCAACCAGGCAATCTAGGCCACGACGCGGGTCAAAGCCCAATCCATCAAGTGTTGAGCCGGCAAACTCCGGTGTCTGTGTATGCGCCGACATGGTACCGCTCCCGTCGTTACTGCGTCAGAGCTTTTGCCAGGGTGCGGGCGATATACTCCACGTGCCCGGTCTCAAGCTTCGGATGAAGCGGAAGCGTCAGTTCGCGTAGCGCGAAGTCTTCGGTCCGCGGCAAATGCACCGCTGGATACTTGTCCCGATACAAGGAGAACCAGTGAATGGGCGGGTAGTGGTTCGTCGTCTGGATCCCGTCATCCCGCAGCCGATCGACCACGACCTGCCGGTCCACGTCTTGCGGCAAAACGACGGGCATGATGTGGTGCGCCGATGGCCGTGGTCGTGAGAACGGCACGGACAGGTCCGGGCAATACTTGCCGAGCAACGCCCGATAGGTCTTGGTCAACACCCGCCGCTTGTCATTCCAACCGCCAAGCTTTTTCAGTTGCGTCAGGCCGATCGCCGCACGCAGTTCGTCCATGCGGTAGTTATAGCCCAGCATGGTCACGTCGTAAGTGATCATGCGCCCATTCAGCCGCTGCATCGTGTTGCTAGTCATGCCATGGCCACGCGCCTGCCTAACCCGGTCCAGCACGCCCGGATCCAGCGCCACGACCATCCCGCCCTCGGCGGTGGTCATGTTCTTGTTGCCGAAGAAGCTGAAGATCGCCGCGTCGCCAAAGATGCTCGTGCGGTCGGCGCCGACGGCGTGCGCCGAGTCCTCGATCAGCAACAGCCCGCGCTGGTCGGCGAAGTCCCGCCAGGCGTCGCGGTCGGCCAAGTAGCCTGCGTAGTGCACGACGATGACCGCCTTGGTGTTTGGCGTGCATTTGGCAGCGGCGTCGGCGCACGACATAATCGGCACGTCGAGCGACTCGATATCGACGAAAACCGGCGTGGCTCCGGCGTACAACACGCTGTTGGAGGTGGCGACGAACGTCAGCGCCGGCACCAGCACCTCGTCGCCGGGGCCGATCCCCAGGGCCTGCATCACGAGGTGCAATCCCCCGGTGCAGGAGCTCACCGCGACTGCGTCGGCGACCTCGTGCATTGCGGCAAAGGCTTGCTCGAAAGCCTGGACCCTGGTGCCCATCGTGACCCAGCCGCTGTCGATGACATCGGCCAGCGCCGTCTTCTCGTCCTGGCCGAGACTAGGCTCCGCGACAAGCAGCATCGTGTCTCGTCCGAACATTGGTTCAACGCCCCCTGCTAACGTTTATTTGGTTGAAACTCGCCAGTCGCTGCCGGGGTCACTCGGCCGGCTCCGGCACCAGCAGCCCCGTCTCGTAGGACGGCACCCCCTCGTCCCAGCCGAGCTCCTGCGCCTTTTGGAAGTCTTCAACGCGGCCGATATCTAGCCAGCAGCCCTGGTGCAGGAAGGTGTGAACCGGCAGCCGCTTGCCCATCATGCAGACCATCAGATCGTCGAAGCCGAACGGCACGCCGTCTGGGATATGGTCGAGCACCTCGGGCTCCATGCAGTAGATGCCCATGCTGACGATTTGATTGAGGCTCGGCTTCTCGCGGAAGCGGACCACCCGGCCATCCACCGTCTCGATCACGCCGAAGTCCATGTGGGTGGAGCGTTGCGTCGTCGCGATCGTGAGCGATCCGCCATGCGACCGGTGCTTGCCGAGGAAGGCGCTGAGGTTAAGGTCCGTCAGCACGTCGCCGTTGAGCACCAGGAACGTGTCGTCGAGCTCCTGCCTGATGAGGCCCAATGCGCCCACGGTGCCGAGCGGCTCCCGCTCGTCCGTATAGATGATGCGCAGCCCCCATTGGCGACCATCCCCGCAGACGCTGCGGATCAGATGGCCGAGATAGCCGGTCGTGACATAGACCTCGTGCACATCGTTGCGCCTCAGCCATTTCAGCAGCAGCTCCAGCACCGGTTTGGATCCGACCGGCATCAGCGGCTTCGGCAGAATCGTCGTATAGGGCCTCAGACGTGTGCCTTTGCCACCCGCTTGAATAACGGCCTGCATGTAAATCCCCCCGGCGCTTGGCGTCTGATTTTTTAGGTGGCAGTGCGCGCAAGGACCGCTGCCCGATGGGCATCACGACCGTTGCTAGCGTTCCAAGCATGCACATACCCCCCAAGCCGGGCAAACTAGCAAAACGATCTACAACCGGTGCTGCGGGGTGGATGCGAGGCGGCAGAACCTGGTTTATAGCCGCATAGAACGCTGTGCCAGACCAGTTTCGTTGCCGTGCCATCGGCCTGCATGCCGGTGCGGCGCATCGGATCACTCAGCATCGGGCTAGTCACAACGATCAATATGACGCCATCGCATCGTCCGTTTGGCCAAATGGTCAACTCACCAACGAAAGGTTGTAGTGGCCTCGCGTTCATCGACGCCCGGATAGAACTCCGAGGCCTGCCGCAAGGCCGGACAACCCCAGTAACGAGAGTGCGCGATGGATCAGGTGGCTAGCATAGCGTCGGTCTGGACGCCCGCGTCATCCCGGACGTCGGACCTGCTTCTCGTCGGGGGCGAGGATCACGATCTCCGCATCCCGTTCCTGCTGGCATTGCGCGCTCAGGGCTTCCGGGTGGCAGCCGCCGGCACCGGCGACCCTGCGCCGTTTCTGCGCGCTGACCTCGACTACCACCGCTTCCAATTTAGCCGGTTTATCGACCCGCTCGCAGACCGTATGGCGATCGCAACGCTTGCAAGGCTTTTTGCCGAAGTGCGGCCCGGCTTGGTGCAGTGCTTCGACACCAAGCCGAACCTGCTGGTGCCCTTCGCCGCCCGCCGCGTTGCTGGCCTCCCAGTTGTTCGCACCATCAATGGGCTGGGCTGGATGTATTCGTCCCACGCGCCGCTTGCGCTTGCCTTGCGCCCGGTGTTCTGCGCCCTGCACCGGGTCGCAGCGCGGTCCGCGACGGCGACGGTGTTCCAGAACCGCGAAGACCAGGCGTATTTCAAGCGGCATCGCATGGATGGCGGCGGGCCTTCCCACCTGATCCCGGGCTCGGGTGTTGACATCGAAGGATTCGATCAGCGCATGGCCGCGGGACCGTCTCCGGCCCAGCTTCGGCAGGAGCTGGGTCTCGGCACCGCCGAGGTGGTCGTCACGGTTACGCGCCTGACGCGCCAGAAGGGCATCCCGACGCTGCTGAAGGCCGCGGCACGGGTCCACGCGGTCCGGCCCGGCGTGCGCTTCGTGCTGGTGGGGCCGCGCGAGGACGAGGGGCCATTTGCGGTGACGGAAGCGGAGCTCGCCGCCCATCGGCCCTACGTGGTGGCGACCGGCAAGCGGACGGACGTGCCCGCGTTGCTCGCTTTGGCCGATGTATTCGTGTTTCCGACCGAGTACCGCGAGGGCGTGCCGCGGGCGCTGCTGGAGGCGGCGCTCGCCGGCTTGCCCATCGTCGCGACGCGGATGCCCGGCTGCACCGACGTGATCCGCGACGGCGAGAGCGGCCTGCTAGTGCCGCCGCGCTCGCCGGGCGCCTTGGCGGACTGCATCCTCACGATGCTGCACGACCGGGCGGCGGCACGCGCGATGGGCGGGCATGCGGCTGCGCTGGTGCGGCGAGATTTTGGGCTTGAACTCACCGCCGCCCGATACGCCCGCCTCTACACGGAGCTGCTGGAGCGCAGCCCTGCAACTACGGCGCCGGCTTACGGCGCTTCCGATCGGGCGCAGCCCAACGATCCAGGCGTCGTCCGGGCTTCAACCGTCCGGCAAGGGAGCTGACGCTATGTGCGGCATCGCGGGCATCCTGCTTGCAGAGGCGGCCGACCGGCGCTGTCTTGCGGCCGTGGGCGGGATGGCCGCCGCCCTGCACCATCGCGGACCCGATGGCGGCGGTGTCTGGACGGACGGCGACGCCGGCATCGCCCTCGGTCATCGCCGGCTGGCGATCGTCGATCTGTCCGCGGCCGGCCGGCAGCCGATGCATTCCCACGGTGAGCGCCTGGTCGTGACCTATAACGGCGAGATCTACAACCTCGCTGGAATGCGGTCCGAGCTTGCGGCGCAGGGCCATCGCTTCCGCGGCCATAGCGACACCGAAATCATGCTGGCGCTGTTTGAGAGCCTGGGCGTCGCGGCCGCATTGCCCCGCATGGCCGGCATGTTCGCGCTCGGCCTTTGGGACCGCACCCATCGCGTCCTGCATCTGGTGCGCGACCGTATGGGCAAGAAGCCGCTCTATGTCGCGCTGGTCGAGGGCGCGCTGTTGTTCGCGTCCGAGCTCAAGGCGTTCCGCGCCGTCCCCGGCTTCGATCCCGAGGTGGACACCCGCGCCTTGGACGCCGTGCTGCGCCAGGGTTGGGTGCCGGACGACCAATGCATCTGGCAGGGCGTGTTCAAGCTGCCGCCCGGCACGATGCTCTCGGTCAGCGCCGGCGACCTCGCGGGGGCCAGCGTCGCATCGCTGCAGCGCCGTGTTCGCCCATGGTGGTCGCTCGCCGAGGTCGCCGGCTCGGGCCAGCAGGCGCCGTTCGGACTGCCGGCGCCCGAGCTTGAGACCGAACTCGACCGGCTGCTGCGGACCGTCGTGCGTGAGCGGATGATCGCCGACGTGCCGCTCGGCGCGTTCCTGTCGGGCGGCATCGACAGCGCGCTCATTGCATCGCTAATGCAGGCGCAATCGGCCCAGCCGGTGCGCACCTTCACGGTCGGCTTCGACGACGCGCGGTATGACGAGGCCGGGGCCGCCGCCGCGGTCGCGCGGCATCTCGGCACCGAGCACACCGAGTTCCGGCTCACCGCCGCCGATGCGCGCGCGGTCATCCCCGACCTGCCGCGAATTTGGGACGAGCCGTTCGCCGACGAATCGCAAATCCCGACCCTGCTGGTGTCCCGTCTCGCCCGGCAGCACGTGACGGTGGCGCTGACCGGCGACGGCGGTGACGAGGGGTTCGGCGGCTACTCCCGCCATGTCATGTCGGCGCGCGTGGCGCCGGTGTTCGGCCTTCCCGTGGCGCTCCGCCAGGTGGCGGCGGCGGCGCTGCAGACGCTGCGCCCGGCGACGTGGGACCGGATGCTCCGCAGCGTCGGACGTGCCCCGCCGAGCATTCTGAGCGGGGACAACATGCAACGGCTGGGCCGCCTGCTCGGCGCGGCGGACGAGCGTGATCTCTACCGGCGGTTCACCACGTTCGGCGACCGGCCCGCGGCGACCGGCCAGGCCGACGCCGTCCCCTTGCTGCCTGATCTCGCCGCCCGGCTCATGTATCGCGACATGACCCAGTACCTGCCGGGCGACATCCTGGTGAAGCTCGACCGGGCGAGCATGGCCGCGAGCCTGGAGACCCGCTGTCCGCTGCTCGACCATCGCGTGATCGAGTTCGCTTGGCGCCTGCCGACCGCGATGAAGCTGCGCGGCGGCAAGGGCAAGTGGCTGCTGCGGCAGGTGCTGGGCCGCTACGTTCCCAAGGCGCTGTTCGAGCGGCCGAAGCACGGGTTCAACGTCCCGATCGGCGCATGGCTCAAGGGGCCGATGCGCGACTGGGCTGGCGACCTGCTCGCCCCGGACCGGCTGCGGCGCGAGAGCCTGATCGATCCGGCCTATGTCCAGGCGCGCTGGCGGGAGCACCTGGACGGGCGGCGCGACCACGCCGGTGAGCTGTGGGCGGTCCTGATGGTCCAGGCCTGGCTTGATGCCGAGCGCTCCGCTGAGCGGGTGCCCCAGGTGGCGGGAACGGCTGACGCAGGCCTGGCTTTGCACAACGCGGACGGCGGCGCGCGTCGCCTCGAAGGGATCGACCTGTCATGACGTCCGACCTGCATTTTCAACAGCTCGTTGACATCCTGCGCCATCGCCGCCGGCTCATCCTCGCGGTGGCCGCGTCCGGGTTGGCGCTGGCCGGCGCTGGCGCGTTGCTGGTCCCGCCGCGCTACACCGCCAAGGCGCAGATCATCTTCGATCCGCAGCAGTTCAGCCGCCTCGGCGAACCGGCGCCCGTCGTCGTGACCGCGGCGGAGGACGTCCTGATCCCGACGCAGGTGACGACGCTGCTGTCGCACGACCACATGGAACGCGTGCGCAACAGCCTATTGGATGACCCAGCGTTCCGAGCGGCGGAAACGGCGCGGACCATACGCCGGCAGACCGCCGGTGCCGCATGGGAATCCAGCGCAGACGCGGCGTGGAGCTGGATCGTCGCGCGGCTGCCGGCCTCATTGCGGCCAGATGCCGAAGCCGCGCCGGCTGCGCCTGCCGGACCCGGGATACCGGGCCAGGAGGAGTTCGAACGGCGCTTGAAAGTTTTCCAGGAGGCCGGGTCGCACGTCATCGCCGCGACCTACACGTCGCAGGACCCGGCGACGGCCGCCGCGGTGGCAAACCGGGTCGTCCAGCGCTACATCGAAGGCCAGACCGAGCAGCGGCGGGCCGCCACGAGCCGCGAGCTCGCGTGGCTCGGCGAGCGGATCCCAGCGCTCAGAACGGAGGTCCAGCAGGCCGAGACGGCCGTGGTGAACTATCAGGCGGCGCATGGCTTTACCGCGGTCAACCTGTCGGTCGCGAACGATTTGCAGGTCGCCGACCTGAGCCGCCAGCTCGCAGCCGCAGAGTCCGACTTCGCGGCACGGCAGGCACGGCTCGCCTATATCCGCGGCCTGCGTCAGCGCGGGCCCGGCACGGACCGGTTCCTCGAGACCCTCAACTCGCCGATATTGGCCGAGCTGCACCGCCAGGAGGTGGCGCTGCTGCAGTCGCAGGCTGAGCTAGCGGCCACGGTCGGCTGGTCGAACCCCAAGCTGCTGCAGGTCCGCAACCGGCTGCAGTATGTCCAAAACAAACTCACCGAGGAGGCCGAGCGCGCGTTGAGCAACCTCGACAACGAGGCGCAGATCGCCGGGATGCCGGTGAGCGCGCTCCGCTCGCAGCTTGCGGTCATCAGCAATGCCAAGGCCGATATGCGGCTGCGCGATCTCGAGCACGACGTGGCCACCAAGCGGCAGCTGTTCGGCAGCCTTGTGCAACGCCGCGAGGAGGTGCGGGGACAGCAGGACATCTCGCGGCCGGACGCGCGCATCCTGTCGTTCGCTGCCCCGCCGGAGCGGCCGAGCTCCGCCAATCCGCTGCTGTTCCTGTTTCCCGCGCTGATCGTATCCGTGATCGGCGGCGGTATGCTGGCCATGCTGATCGAGCGGCTTGACCGCCGGCTGCGCAGCCAGCGCGATCTCACCGAGGTGCTCGGCATCCCCTGCATCGCTATGGTGCCGCAGCTTCGCCGGATCGGGCGTACACGGCCGCACCAGCACCTCCTGGCCAAGCCGCTGGCCGCCTATGCCGAGGCCTTCCGGTCCATCGTCGCCACGCTGCAGCTCACCGCGCCGCAGCAGGCGCCCAAGGTCGTGCTGATCAGCTCCAGCATTCCCGGTGAGGGCAAGACGACGCTCGCCGTGAGCCTGGCCGCCTACATGGCGAGCCTGGGACGGCGCGTGCTGCTGATCGACCTCGATTTCCGGCATTCGACCATCCTGCGCGAACTCGGCGGCACGGCCAAAGGTGGAGTGCTCGACCTGCTCGACCATGACGGCCCGTCGGCGGAGGTGATCCAGCATCTGCCGGAGCTTCGCCTCGACTACCTGCCGGTGTGCCGCAGGCCGGCCGACCCGTTCGCGCTGTTCGCCAGCCAGCAGATGTCGCGCCTCCTGGCAAAGCTGCGCAACGAATATGACTGCGTGATCGTCGATAGCCCGCCGCTGCTGGCGATCACCGAGGCGCGGCTGTTGGCGACGATGGTGGATAAGGTGCTGTTCGTCGTGAAGTGGGGCAGCACGCCGCGCGACGTCGCGCAGAATGCGCTCGGCTTGCTGCGCAGCATCAATGTGCCGGGCAGGGAAGGCGACAACCTGGCCGGCGCCGTCATGACGCAGGTCGATCTGAAGAAGCACGCCCGCAGCCGCTATGGCGACGTGGCGGAGTCGTTCGTCCGATACAAGCAATACTACATTGAGAGCTAATCCGATGGACGAAGCACCCCATGGTGTCAGCACGGTGCCGGCCGGACCGGCGCGGCATGATGGCGCAATCGCATCCGGCCTGTATAAACCTGGCGCCCACCCGGTTGCTGCCATTGCGCCTTTGCAGCTTCTGCAGACATTGCTGGCCGCCTATCGCTGTGACGATATTTCGTATTGCTATTGGAAAAGCAGCCGGCGCTTGGCCGCGGTCCTGGCTGGCGAGGCCGACTTGGACCTGCTGGTCAAAAAGCAGGATCAGCACCGGGCCGGACGGATCCTTTCGGAATGCGGCTTCAAGCTGTTTCCCGCCGTCGCCAGCCGGGACCACCCTGCCATCCTGAGCTTCCTCGGCTACGATGCGCCAAGCGGCCGCATCCTGCATGTCCATCTGCATACCCGCCTGGTGTCCGGCGAACGGCTGCTGCGCAACTACCGCCTGCCCTGGGAAGCGGCGATCCTGGCGAGCTCGGTGCGGCACCCAGCGTCGCAGCTCCGGATGCTCGACCCAGCGAGCGAGGCCGTGCTTCTGGCGGTGCGTCGATGCCTCGAGCTGCGGCGGACGGACGCCATCACGCTGCTGCATTGGCAGGCGGCGCAGGAAAAGTTTGCGGGGGACCGGGCGGCGCTGGCCGGGCGTTTGGATCGCGCCCTGCTGCATCGCCGTGCCGCCGAATTCTTGCAAGACGACACCGCTGGCCTGCTGGCCGGCGCCATCTGCGGCCCCCAGCCATGGAACGGCGAGCGCCGCCTCAGGCGACTGGTCAAGCGGGACCTGGCGGCGCACCGCATATACGGCGCTGTCGAGGCCCGGCTGCGCAGCACGGTCCGGGCGGTCCATTGGCTGGCAGGGGGGCTGAACAGGCGCTATCTGCACGCGCCGCGTCCCTGGAGCCGGCGTGCGCCCGGCGGCGGCTGCGTGGTCGCGCTGATCGGCGTCGATGGCAGCGGCAAGTCCACCGTTACGTCTGCTGTAAGAGCCTGGCTGGGCGGTGAGGTTGACGTCATGCCGATCTACTTCGGCACCGGGGATGGCCGTCCATCGCTGCTGCTGCTACCGCTCAAGCTGGCGGTGCCGCTCTTCACACGCCTGGTCAGGCAAAAGCCCCGGGGATCGTCGCACGGCGAGGTGTCCAGCCAGGCGCCGAGCCGATGGTATGGCGCCCTGCTGGCGGTCTGGTCCACGATCCTTGCGCTCGAAAAACGCAGCAAACTGCGCGCCGCGCATCGCGGCAGCGCGCGCGGCATGGTCGTCGTCGCCGACCGCTACCCCCAGGACGAGAACCCTGGCTACAACGACGGTCCGCTGCTGCCCCGCCTTGCCAGGGCGCCGCGCTGGCTCCGGCAGTTCGAGGCCCGCGCCTATGCGTTGGCTGGCGCATTGCCGCCTGATCTCGTGATCAAGCTGGATGCCCCGGCCGAGACCCTTGCGCAACGCGAGCCGAACATGGACCGCGGCGTGATCCGCGAGCGCGTCGATGCGGCGCGCCGCCTCAGGTTCCCCGGCGCCCGTGTGGTGCGCGTGGATGCGACGCAGCCGCTCGCCGACGTGCTGCGTGCCGTCAAGGGCGAAATCTGGAGCATGCTTTGACGTCCCGCAAACAGACCGTCGCATGATCGTCGAGCTGTTCGGACCGCCCGGGGTGGGCAAGACCACCTTCGCGTCCGGCCTCGCCGACCTGCTGCGCGCGCATGGCCATGCGGTGGATCCCGTGATGAGCTACCGCCCCGCCGAGCAGACGCCCGCTACCAGCGGTCTTGCCAAACCCAGTGCTCCCGGCAAACCAAGCGCCCCCAGCAAACAAAGCCATCGATCGATCGCCTCGGCGCGGCGCCTGACCCGCCCGGTGGCCGAGCTGCTGGCGACGACGGGCCACCTGTTGAGTCACCCGAACGATGTCGCGGCCACGACGGAGCTCATGCGGCTACTGCCGGCGCGGAACCTCGTCTGGTCAATCAGGCTGCGCCAGTACCTGTTTCGGCTGTTCCGCGCTTGGGACCTCGCCGCTGCGTCGCCCTATGTCGTGCTCTTCGACCAGGCCTTCGTCCAGGCGGTGTGTTCCTTGGCGCTGCTGTCCCGGGTGCCGGGAGGCGCACGGATCGGGCGCGCCCTGGACGCCGTGCCGGAGGCTGACCTGTTAATCCAGCTTGATGCGCCGCGGGACGTCCTGGCAGCCCGGCTGGGCCAGCGGCAGCAGCATCAGGGCACGGTCGAGCGGCTGCTTGAGCTTGACCTGCAGACCAATCTGGCCTCGGTGGGGATCATCGACGACATGCAGGCGCTGCTGCGGTCGCGCGGCCGTCCGGTGACCCGGCTGGAATGCACCGACCCGCCAACGCTCCGGGCGAGCCTGGCGAAAGCCGGCGAAGACATCCTGGCTAGGCTCGAGGCTCAGCGTCCGGCTCAGCCGGGGCCCGGCCGGCAGACCACTCAACGGCCGCATCATGCCTAGCGTGCTGCCCGGCGGCGAAACACTCAGCCGGCGGCTTGCCCACGGCAGCATCTTGGCGTTTGGCATCCACGTTGGCGGCGCTGGGCTTACGTACTGCTCGCAGCTGCTGATTGCCCGAAGCATCGGCGCCGAAGGCTTCGGCCTTTACGCCTACGTCTTCGCCTGGATCACGATGCTGGTGTATCTTGCGGTGCTGGGGTTCGACGTCTCGTTGCTGCGCTTCATCCCAGCCTATCAGGCGCAAGGTGACTGGCCGCTGCTCCGGGGCGTCATCCACTATGCGGAGCGGTGGGCGGCCATCGTCGGGCTGACGGTGATGCTGGCCGGCATCGCAATCGTCGAACTCTGTGTAGATGAGCGGTCGCCTGGCCTTAAGAACACGTTTCTAGTCGGCTTTCTTCTGGTGCCGGTGCTGGCGCTGTTGTGGATCCGCTCCGCCGTCGTGCGGGCGTTCGGCGGGGTCGTGTCGGCCCTGGCTCCCGACCGGATGGTGCGCGACGGCCTTCTGCTCGGCCTGATCGGATTTGTCGTCTTCGGTCTGAAATGGCGCCTCGATGCCCCAACCGCCATGCTGGGGACGCTGCTGAGTGCCCTGGCGGGGCTTGGGCTCGTGAGCCTGGCAAGGCGTTGGAGGATGCCCAAAGCGGCCGTCGCAGCCTCACCGGTGCATGCAGAGCGCATTTGGGCCAGGGCTGCGGCGCCTTTGGTCGTCATCGGCGTCGCCGGCGTTGCGGTGAACCGGACCGGCGTCATGTTGCTCGGCTGGGCTGGCCATACGACGGACGCCGGGATCTATGCGATGGCGTTCAACGTCGCGTTTCTCGTGGCGCTGCCGCAGACAGCGATCAACGCGTTGTTCGCTCCCGCAATCGCCGGGCTCTTTGCCCGGAGAGATATGGCGGCCTTCCAGGCGCTCGCCGCCAAGACCTCGGTTTGGACCCTGCTCAGCTCCGTCTGCATCGCGTTGCCGCTGGCATTGCTTGCGGAACCCCTGATGGGCTGGTTCGGCCGGGATTTCAGCGCAGGCGTGCCGGCGCTGCGGCTGCTGCTGTTCGGTCAGGTGATCGCAGCCGGGGCTGGATCGCAGCTGTTTCTTTTGACGATGACGGGGCACGAACGCAGTGCGGCCGTGCTGATGCTGCTGAATGCTGCCGTCAACGCTGCCCTCTGCGCCGTGCTCATCCACTTCTTCGGCCTGACCGGTGCGGCCATCGGCGCCACCGTCACGATCGTGGTGTGGAATGCCGCGATGGCGCTGCTGATCCAGCGGTTTCTGCAGGTGACTCCCAACGCTCTCGCCGCATTCCGTTCTCCGCCTGCTGCCAAGGCGCAGGTTGCCGCGGTGCGGCTGGTATGACGGCGCACCGCCAATCTGCGGTCATCGGGCCGATTTCGGTCAGCAGATCGGCAGAGAGCCGCCGTGTGCCGCGCCCGCTTCGCCTGGACGGCGTGTCGTTGGCCGGCGATTTGCTGCTGTCGCTTGGCCTGCTGCTGACGACGGCATCCCAGCTTCGCTTTGGCAACCTGCCAGTCGGACCCGGCGAACTGTGCCTGGTATTATGGCTTGTCCTCATGCTCGGGCGCGAGCTGGGTCGGCCCGGTCTGCTTTTGACCTCGGCGCTCTCACGGCTGCTTATCTTCTGGATGTTTTTTATCTTCGCTCAGAGCCTGGGTTTTCTGACCGGATTGCTCATCGGCGAGCAGTATGACTTTCACTTTCTGCTGCACGATGCGATGGTTTATCCCCTCCTCATGGCGGTGAGCTGCCTCAGCGTGGTTGACCTTAATGCAGAGCTTCGCCTGCGCCGGGTCGCTTGGCTGCTGACACTCCTCGGCTCCGCTTCCCTAGGGCTCCAGGTCGCGATTGGCTGGGGGCTCCTCGATCTTCCTCCGATTCAGCCCTGGTTTTGGGAGCGGTTTCGCGGCTGGTCGGCCAACCCCAACCAGCTCGCCCTCCTTTGCATGGTGCTCGGACTCATGGCGCTCCACCTTGCGGAGACGGCGACCCGGCTCAGCGGACGGTTCATCGGCATCATCTGCATGGTATTGCCGGTCTATGTCGGCCGTATGACCGAGAGCGACACTTTCACCTTGGTGTTGGTGGCAAGCGGCCCAATTTTCGTAACGATCAAGCTGCGGACTTGGCTGCTCCGGTCGGAGCGACGGATGACCGTCCGATCTGAATTTGCTTGGATTCTCGTGCTTGGCCTGCCTCTAATGCTGGTCTCGCTCGTTCCCCTACTCACCACGGACGCCGGAATCTTCGTCAAGGATTTGTCGAAGAACGGTGGCAAGAGTCTCCAACAGGAGTCTGATCTAAGATTATCTCTCTGGACGGACGCGATACAGTTGGGAGTCAGGACAAGCTTCCTCGGTTTGGGTCCGGGTCCGCACCTTGCAATACCTGCATCAATAGTGGATGCAAGAGCCAAGACAAAGAGCCCGATTGAGAACCTTGAACACCCGCAGCAGTCAATTGTGCCAAATTTCGAGGCACATAACTCATTTCTGGATTTGCTAACTCAAGGTGGTATAATCGCTGCCTTAGCTTTTACTTGGATTCTGGTCATTTCCTTATGGACAGCGTATCAAGCTCGATTGGCTGGACTTACGACATTGATCTATGGGCTTAGCATTTTCTGCATGACCGGATTGATCATCCGGCATCCCATTTTCTGGTTTGCGATAGTCCTGTGCCTGGTAGCAGAAAATGGAACGGACCATGTAGCCGCCGCGGAGACTGATACCGAGTGGAAATTTAGCTTGAAGGAAACATCATGAAAATGCAAAACATCGATGAGAGAACCGTCAGTTCGTTCGGTCAGGAATGGTCCACCTACAACCAGAGCCGCCTCCCCGATGATGAAAAAACTGCACAGCGCTTTGAAGAGTACTTTGCAATATTTCCTTGGGATACTCTGCCCAACCATCCAGTCGGCGTGGATGTCGGATGCGGCAGCGGCCGCTGGGCGCTGCGGGTCGCGCCCAGAGTCGGAGCGTTGCACTGCATCGACGCCAGCTTAGAGGCACTCCTTGTCGCCCGCAGTAATCTTGCCGGCCAATCCAACTGCACGTTCCATCACGCGAGCGTCGCGGCCATTCCCCTTCCACCCGGCAGCATGGATTTCTGCTACTCGCTCGGCGTGCTCCATCATATCCCTGACACCATGGCGGGCATCGAGGCCTGTGTCGCGTTGCTGAAGCCCGGTGCGCCATTTTTAGCATACTTATATTATGCCCTCGACCAGCGGCCCTGGTGGTTTCGTGGGATCTGGATGGGAACGGATGTTGTCCGGCGCGGCATTGCCCGTCTGCCATTCTGGCCGAAGCGAGCGCTCACCGAGCTGATTGCCGTCGCAATCTACTGGCCTGTAGCGAGGCTGTCTGCCGTGGTCGAGCGCCTGGGCCGTGACCCCGCCGGGCTGCCGCTCAGTTGGTATCGCGATAAGAGCCTGTACATCATGCGCACCAATGCTTTCGACCGGTTCGCCACGCCGCTTGAGCAACGTTTTTCTCGTGCGCAGATTGCGACAATGATGCGCAAAGCTGGCTTAGAAGACATCCAATTCTCGGAAAATGCCCCATTCTGGTGCGCAGTTGGACGTCGAGCCCAGCCGCACTCTGCGGCAGTAGTTGCTCAACCCGGATAGGGTGCCGTCGCGGATGTGGCGGAAGTAGGTTGCTGGCGTAGTCTATGGCTTGTTCAACGAACCATTAACGGCGTTTCAGCGCCGATGGAGACCACGCCATGGAAGAGAATAGGTACCGTCACGTCGAGCAAGCGGTTTTGTCCCTTTTCTGCGATTGCGCCTGCGCGCTTGCTGCGGTCAAGGATGCAGTGCTCCGCCTACAGCGGCGCCCTTCGGCCCTCCTTGACCTACGCTGCGCACGCCAGCTTTCCGGTCGGCGAGTCGGGACGAGGGGATCGTTGCTTTCGTCAAATCACGCGATGTATCGGAGTGGGCGTTATGCTGCCGGTCCGACCTCGAATGGCTCGCGGTGTTTGGCAACGGTGTAGATTGCGAAGGAGTTTGCGCATCACGGCAACCAGGGCGAACTTAGGCGGCTTGCCGGCACTGCGCAGGGCGGCATTGCCCATGGATGCTAGGGGGGGTTGTAAGCCCAAACCGCCGAAGATTCCGGCCGACGTTTCCAGGCGCGGCGGCTTGTCGCATCGCCAGAGAAATCGCGCGGCAATCAATTGGAGGCTCCATTTGGGCTTACACCCCCTATGGGCGCGCGGGTGCGATTACGCTTGCCGGACTGCTTGAGGTCGCGCACGACGCCGACATAGGCGGCGAACGCGACGGCGGTCTTGAAGCGGGCTAAGCAGGGTTCTCTTGACCACGCGACATTTGGTAGGTGCTGAGATGGGTGTGGCTGAAGATGGATGGAGTCATGGTTGGTCGGCCTCCGGTCGTGGCGACGGTGGACGATCAGGGCTGTTCAACACTATGAGACAGCGAGCATTCTGAGCAGGTTTCGGATGCCTGCGAGACCGGCGCGGTAGCGGTCCTGGTTGAGCGTGTCCGTTTGGTCGGCCTTGAGGATGTTGAAGGCGAAGCTGCGCAGGCGGGCGAACACGCCGGGGTTGGTGCAGATGCGCGAGCGGTCCTCCCCTCCGGTGCTATTCCATCCGCTGTCGCGGCTGGAACCTTGAGCAACTCCGCCCAAGACGACGTCGCGGCTGTGTTGGGAGGTATTCTCGATCGTCCAGTGCGTGCGGACGGCTTTGGCGGCCCGGGTGGCAGTCACCGGCGTGTTCGCGACGTAGAAGGCCGTCTCGGTGTAATGACGCAGCAGCCCGATCTTGGCGTTGCGGGTATTAACCATCGAGTGACGGCCGAGATACACGCCCGAGCTCAACGACTTCGAGCGGTCCTGGCGTGATCTGAAGCGCCACTTTTTAGCCCATCGCATCTTTCCATCCGTCGAACACCTCGAGTTCGCCGTCAAACACGCGATTATCGAACCCAACCGCGAAAAGCAGCGACAAATGTGTCATCATCGACGAATTGCTGCTTAGGTGGCAGGGCCATTCAGTTCTGCCGTAGCGGCCTGGGCGTGAGTGGCGGCGGGCTGAGATAACGGTTGTATGGAGGCGACCTTCCAGCTTCGTGAGGTCGCCTCGTGCCATTCGCTTTTCTGCTTGCCGCACTTGCCGGAGTGCC
>JANXVC010000363.1 GCA_025351925.1 Rhodospirillales bacterium
GCGGCAGCGACACAGCTTGAACCGTGGCGCCTCGACCTCGACCGTGCCGAACAGGGTCTGTAGCCAGCGCGTGCGCCGGTCCTTGAGCGGCTGCAGCACCCCGCATGCCGGGCAGACCCGGTGGTGGGCCGCATACGCTGCCACCTGGCCGCACAGCATGCCCGCCTGCAGCCTGGCCAGCAGCGTCTTGGTCTCGGCGAGCATCAGGCCGACCTTCGCGAGCGTGCCGACCACCCAGGGCCGGGTGAACGTCACCAGCTCCGTCGTCTTTACCTCACCCGCGCTTGTCCGCGCCTCCAGTCGCACCGTCCACTCCATCACGCCTGTCGCCCTCATGATCAGGCATCAGCCAGGCCGATCAGCCCGAGACAGGCAAGCAAGCATGTTGCCCCAGGTTTTTGACACTCTCATCGGCATCGTCGGCTGTTCAGAACAGCACTTCAGTTGAATTCGAAGCTGCAAGGTCTGACCAGAAGGCGAGATGCGCTTCGGTTTGCCTGCTACCGAAATTCCAGCCCCGAGTGATGGGCCTCATTTATGCCCAAGTTTTCTGAGTACCTGGCTCGGCAAGACTGGTCTCCGCTTCTTCCCACCTTCGAACTGGCCGCAAACAAGGAATACTATGGGCATCAACCCTGTCGGCAACCCGAGCTTCTACGCCCGAAGCGGGCCGTTCAGCATCTGCGACGTGGCCCGTGCGGCTGGCGGCACAGCCGCCGAGACAGGGTTCATGCTGACCGGGGTCGCGGCGTTGGACGTCGCCGGCCCGCTTGAGGTCAGCTTCCTGCATGATCGGCGCTATGCAGCCGCTTTGGCCACCACCCGCGCCGGCGCGGTCGTCGTCCACCCCGACATGGCCGACCAGGTGCCTCCCGGCGCCGTCGCGATCCCAGTCTCAACCACCTACGAGGGCTGGGCGCGGGTCGCTGGCATGTTCCATCCGGTATGTCCGGTCAACCCAGGCATCCATGGGTCGTCCCTGGTCTCGCCAGACGCTATGGTCGATCTCTTGGCCGAGGTCGGTCCGTTCTGCTGCATCGAGGCCGGCGCCAGCGTCGGGCCTGGCTGCCGCATCGGCCCCTACGCCAGCATCGGCGCGGGCGTGCAGATTGGCCCGGACTGCCGCATCGGCGCGCATGTCAGCATCAGCCACGCGCTGCTGGGCGCACGTGTGGTCCTGCATCCCGGGGTGCGGATTGGACAGGAAGGGTTCAGCTTTGCTCGTACCAAGACCGGCTTCATCACCATCCCGCAGCTCGGTCAGGTGCTGCTGGAGGACGACGTGGAGATCGGCGCCAACTCGACGGTGGACCGCGGGTCCATGCAGAACACGGTGATCGGCGCCGGAACGCGGATCGACAACCTCGTGCAGATCGGGCACAACGTCCGTCTAGGCCGTTGCTGCGTGATTGTGGCGCAGGTGGGCATCTCCGGCTCGACGGTGCTTGAGGACTATGTCCAGGTCGGCGGCCAGGCTGCCTTTGCAGGCCATGTCCGCATTGGCCGCGGCGCGCAAGTGGGTGCCCAGGCCGGCGTCATCGGCAACATCGCGCCGGGCGCCACCGTCCTTGGATCGCCTGCGCAGTCCCGTTACGACTTTTTCCGACAAGTGGCGACGCTTAAGCGCTTGGCGCAGCCTTTCCGTAGCCGGCGCACAAGCGATGTAGAACCATAGCAAGGACCCGCGCTTACACCGAGCTCGGCATAACCGGGCCACATCCTCACATATTGCTGCCCCAGGAAAGATGTCGGTCAGGAGGCATCCACGTGCTGAATGCCTGAACGGGTGCTCTTGCTACCTACGTCCTTCGCAGCCCCCTTGGCGACTGCCAGAGTACCGTCCGTTTTTTTCGTGCCTTGGCTGTGCCAGCAATACCGGGCTACCAAGGGTCTGTATGAGGATTTGGCTTGGATCGTCGCCATAGCCCTGTATGGTTCGGTACGGGCAGCGTAAGGCCAAGCAGACCGATGACGGAGCCGAGCAGGCCCTCGGCTTGCTGGTAGGCGAGGCGGAACACCGCGCGTAGCGTGAGCGCCTTCCAGGATGGCGAGCGGTGAATACCAAGGCTGCCCACCGCGGGTCGTGCGTGCCTCGACCGCCCATCCCGCAATTGCATCGGTCGGTAAACCAAACTGTCAGGCTGCCATGCTGGCGCAGGCTGGCGTGTGTAGGCTGGCCAGTTCGTCACACGACGTCGCGCCCGCGGGATGTGACGACGGCGGCTCTGGTTCAACTTGAACGGCAAAGAAGAACACCCAGAGGTCAGGAGAGAAGGCGACCTTCTACTCTGCCCAGCTTCTCAGCACCAACCACCTGATCCGTGCACCACGCTGGCGACGTCGTTCCATACAGACAGGGTTTCATAAGGGCTCAGCCGGATACAAGTGCTCAAATTGATAGAGAAACATCGAGCCTTTTCAGACGGTTGAAGCAACCAAACACGATCGGTTATGCCCGGCTGACCTCTAAGGGAACAGGGGAAACTGGACGACCTGCCCGGCTTTGCCGGGCTTCTTGTCTTTGCTTTCAGCGATGAGTCTGCCGAGCCGCGCAAGCGCGCGGGTCAGTTCTTCTTCAGCCTCCCCTGCCCCATCGCGGCTTGTCATCCGGCATTCTTTTCGCTTTTAATGAATTCCTGAAATATGGTATTCAGGAATTCATTTAGTTTTTCGCCCCGGTTCAGTGCCTCCTGCTTGAAGGAGCGCACAAACTCCGGGGGGAGCTTGAACTGCAAAGGCACCAGCTCGGCGGACGGCACGACGCCCCGTTGACGCATCGCGGTTTCCTTTCGTGCCTTTGTCGGCACAAGGTCATCTGCTGAAAATGCCGGTTGCTTAGCCATATGCTGCCCTCTTTACTGATTTCCTCTTTTCATTAAAGCATGATTTAATGTCTTGCCAGAGCTTCGCTGTCTCCAAGGCTGCGCTGCCCTTCGGCTGTAGCTCCGGCGCGGTCTGCCCGCTGCCGAGGGCGGCGGCGTAGGCAACCCGGTCGGCTATGAAGGCCGAGGCGACCACGCCGTGGTTTGACAGGGCCGCGATGGCCTCGGCGGTGATGTTCGCGTTGAGTTTGGCCTTGGTGATAACAAACCGGAAGGCCTTGCCCGCAGCCTTAACGATTTCGATAGTATCCGCCACGGCCCAAAGGTCGCCGGGGGAGGGCTGCACTGGAATTATCACGAGGTCGGCGAGCGCGATGATGCCCGCGCTTTGGCCGGAGATAGCGGGCGCGGTGTCGATGAAGCAAAAGGACGGCGCGCGTTGTTCGGCAAGCTTTGCCAAGCCTACCTTCAGGTTCGCCATAGGAAGCGCTGCCAGAAGTGGAGCTTCTGCTTCGCGCCGTTCATGCCAGCGGGTGAGGGTTCCTTGCTGGTCGGTGTCTACTATCCACGCCGGGCCGTCGCCCGCACGCTCGGCTTCCACTGACAGCAGGGTAGCAAGCGTCGACTTTGCGCTGCCTCCCTTCTGCGATGAGATAACGATTGTTTTCATGAACGCCATATTTAAGTAATTCAGATTTTCATGAAATATATCATCTTACCTGCTTCGAGCAAGTGGTATGTAGGCGGTTGATAAGGAATTCGAGGCGTCACGGCTCTGGGAAAAGCAGCGCCTCATGGTCACGCGCTCCGCGCAGGATGTGCAAAATGGAGATGCGGTCATCCTCAACGCGGTAGAAAATCACGTAGTCGCGGAAGCGGCAGCAGATGTCATGATGCTCGTAGCGCGGCAGGAGCGGAAAGCCCTGCGGCATGTCGCCAATCTGGGCAGTGCGTCTGAATCAGACGGCCTACTGTCATGAGGAATTCTTTTAGAACAAATCAAGCGGCCGGCTCCAGCCCGAGTTCTTCTCGGATGTGGGCATACTGCTTGGGATCGAGGGCGCGGCGGTCTTGGGCGAGCAGGCGCAGGGCGGCGATGCCGGCCGGAGTGAAGCGGGCGCGGAAGCCGAGGGCGTCCGGCCCGAGTTCGATCAGGCCGCGGTCGAGCAGGGTGGCGACGGCGGGTGGGATCTTGGGTTGCCCGGCCTGCGGGCCACCGCGCCAGGTCCGCAGCCAGATGCCGTCGGCGAGGCAGGGCGCCTGGCCGAAGCGGACGAAGAATTCGTGGCGGAGGAGGCTGCGTTCGGCGGCGCTGAACGAGGACGGGGGCAGGGACATGGCCTCGCTGTATCATGCCAAGCAAGCCCGCCGCAGCCGTTTGGGCGCGCTTTCGCGAGAAGTGTATCAGATTCGGTGGGACAGCCTGGCCACGTCAGTCCAACCGCGCCGGAGATCAACGGCTTAGTCATCCGGCCTGTTACACTACTGGCCATAGTGTAACAGGACGGTCCTGCCTACCTGCACAGCGTCCTCATTCGGGCGCTTCACCAGGTCTGGCGTGTCTCGCGAGCAGATGATCCATGGCGTATCCAACCCCGTAGCCAAAACGACGGCCGATGCGGCGCACTGCGGCCAAGCGATGCAGCATCGTGTCACGCCGCTCGGCAGGTAGGGTGAGCGACGCCTTGAGCGCCTGCTCAAACATCCTTACCAGCGCGTCAAAGTATCCTCCATCCTCAAAGCCGTACTCGCCGCCGAAACCTGCCGCTTGCTCGCAATAGAACACCATCAGCTCCGCCATTCCGTCGGGCTGACCGATGGCCTTCTTGTAGTCCGCAATCGCCTTCTTGGCTGCCGCGACGGATGGCAGTCGGTTCCTGGTGAGGTCAGGCCAAAGCGAGCGGGCGATAGTGGCCTTGTAGGGATCGAGGACATC
>JANXVC010000364.1 GCA_025351925.1 Rhodospirillales bacterium
GTCGCCAGCCGGTGGGCGATGACCAGGGTCGTGCGGCCGTCCGCCAGCTCGGCAAGCGCCTGCTGGATCGCGCGCTCGGTCTCGCTGTCCAATGCCGAGGTCGCCTCGTCGAGGATCAGCAGCGGCGGGTTCTTGAGGAAAATGCGGGCGATCGCCAGCCGCTGCTTCTGCCCGCCCGACAGCTTGACGCCGCGCTCGCCTACCACGGTATCAAGGCCCTGCGGCAGGCTGTCGATCAGGTCGCCGAGCCGGGCGCGCTGGGCCGCGTCCAGGATCGCGGCCTCATTTGCGCCGAGCCGGCCATAGGCGATGTTGTCACGGAGCGAACCGGCGAACAGGAACACGTCCTGCTGCACGATGCCGATCTGCCGGCGCAAGGAGGCCCGGGTCATGGCGCGGATGTCGATTCCGTCGATGGTGATCGCGCCGGCTTCGACCTCATAGAAGCGCGGCAGCAGCGAGCACAGCGTGGTCTTGCCGGCGCCTGAGGGGCCGACCAGCGCCACCGTCTCCCCAGCGCGGATGTCGAGGTCGATGCCCGCGAGCACCGGGCGGCCGGGCTCGTAGCCAAAGCTTACGTTCTGGTAACCCACGTCGCCGCGCAACGGAGGCGCCGTGATGGCATCCGGCCGGTCGGCGATGTCGGGCGCGATCGCCAGGAACTCAAGGTAGCGCCGGAAGCCGGCGATGCCGCGCGGGTAGGTCTCGATGACCGCGCTGATTTTGTCGAGCGGACGGTAGAACACGCCGACCAGCAGCAGGAACGCCACGAAGTCGCCGATCGACAGCCCGCCGCGCACGATGAACGCCGTGCCCGCCAGCATCACGACGATCTGCACGAGACGCATGCCGAGGTAGTTGAGCGCCAGGCTGACGGCCATCGCCGCATAGGCGCGGAGTTTCTCCGTCCGGTAGCTGGCGTTGTCGGCGGCGAACAGCGCGCGCTCGTGGTCCTCGTTGGCGAAGGCCTGCACGACGCGCACGCCGCCGACGTTCTCCTCGATCCGCGCGTTGAACCCGGCGATGCGGCGGAACTGCGCCTGCCAGCTCCGGTCCATGCGGCCGCCGAAGTGGGCCACGATGCCCATCGCCAACGGCACTACGAGTGCTGCGATCAGCGCGAGCGGCGGGCTGATCTGCACCATCAGCACGAAGGCGCCGAGGAAGGTGAGCAGGGCGATAATGAGGTCCTCAGGCCCGTGATGCGCGACCTCGCCCACATCGACCAGGTCGGTGGTCAGGCGGCTCACGAGGTGCCCGGTCTTTTGGTTGTCGAAGAAGCGGAATGAGAGCTTTTGCAGGTGGTCGAAGGCGCGGCGGCGCAGCTCCGTCTCGATGCTGATGCCGAGCACATGGCCCCAGTAGTTGATGATGGCCGTGAGCCCGCCGTTCAGCACATAGACCGCGAGCAGGGCCGCGATGGCGATCAGGATCACCGACACGTCGCCCTGCGGCAGCAGGCGGTCGATGAAGGCGCGCACCGCCATGGGGAAGCCGAGCTCCAGCACGCCGGACAGCGCAGCGCAGCCAAAGTCGAGCAGCAGCAGCTGGCGGTGCGGCCGGTAGTACGCCAGGAACTGCCGGATCAGGCTCATAGCCGTCCGGCCAGGATCGCCGCGACGACCAGCAGCCCGGCCTCGCGGTTCCAATGGAAGCGGCGCAGGCAGCCGGCGGGATCGTCGATGTCGAGCGTCGCGACCTGCCAGGCCAGCAGCGCCGCCGGGAGCGTCAATGCGGCGAAGAACCAGGCCGACAAGCCGGCGAGCCCGCCCGCCAGCGCCAGCAGCCCGAGCATGGCCGCGTAGCACGTCGCCAGGAACGGCCGGGTCGTTCCGGCAAATAGCCGCGCCGTGCTGCGCACGCCAATCAGCGCGTCATCCTCGCGGTCCTGGTGGGCGTAGATCGTGTCGTAGCCCAAGATCCAGGCGAACGCCGCTGCATAGAGCGCCAGCGCCGCCGGGTCGAGAGTGTCGGCCGCTGCAGCATAGCCCATCGGCGCGCCCCAGCCGAAGGTGACGCCCAGCGCCGCCTGCGGCCACCAGGTCACCCGCTTGGCCAGCGGATACAGCGCCACCAGCGCCAGCGAGCCGACGCCCAACGCCTGCGCCAGGCCGTTCAGCTGCAGCAGGATCGCCAGGGCGACGCTGAGCAGCGCAGCCAGGAACCACGTCGCGTCCCGCATGCGCAGCGCGCCGCTGGCCAGCGGGCGTCCGGCCGTGCGGGTCACCCGGCGGTCCATGTCGCGGTCCCACATGTCGTTCACCACGCAGCCGGCGCCGCGCATCGCCACGCTGCCGACGCCGAACAGCGCCACCAGCCAGACCGTCCGCGCGCTCGAGATCCCGGCCAGCAGGATGCTCCACAGCCCCGGCAGGAACAGCAGCCAGGCGCCGATCGGCCGGTCCAGCCGCGCGAGCAACGCGAAGGGCCGCCACGCGGAGGGCAGCCGCGCCACCCAGCCATCCAACGCGATGTCCGTCCAACCCGCCATCCGGGCATCCATAAGCGCCGGGCTTAACGCGCGCCAGCCCCTGAATGCGCCGCGTCCGGCCGCGCGTCACGAAGGTCAGCGGGCGGATTGGGCCAGCACCTCCAACTGCCACTGCATCTCGTCGATCGCCAGCGGGAACACGCCGTTCGGGCCGGCGGAGATCAGCGCGCCGGGGCCGAGCTGTCCGAGCACCGCCTGCACGACCATCGCGCCGCGCATGGTGAAGCCGGCCTTCCACACCAGGCCGATCAGGGCCTTGGCATTGCGCAGCGTCGCCGCCCGGTCCACTGCTGCCAATGCCAGGCCGCTCGCGACCGCCAGCACCGCGGCGACCCGACGCTGGTCCCCGGCGCGGGCAGCGTCGATCAGCGTGGCCTCATTCAGCGCGTCCGCGGCATTCAGCCGGCGGAGCGAGCTCATCAGCTCCAAATCATCGACATCGGCAGGCGTCGCGGGAGCGGCGTCGGACAGCCGGGCCGCCACCCGGCGCCGCAGCTCCGTGACGGCGGCGGGATCAAGATCGGCGCGTTGCGCCAGCACATCGACCAATTGCCCTGCGACGAAGCCCGATAACGCCTCGACCGCACGCGGGGTCAGCACCGGGCGCTGCACCAGCGGACCGTGCCAGTCGGGATGCGGCCCGGCCTGTTCGATCAGGGCGTCGAGCGTCGCCTCTTGGATCGCGGCGGAGTGGTTGGACAGCAGCGCGCGGATGGCTGCGCTGTCGGCATGGACGGCGATCGCGTCAGCCACCGTGGCGCTCAAGCCGGGCCGACGCGCGACCGATGTGGCGATGGCGGGATGCGGCGGCACCGCCAGCAGCGCGAGTAGGTCCGCGTCGGTCAGCAGCGGCGAGAGGCGGACGACCGGATCGCAGACCGACAGCGCCGTGTCATGCGCCAGTTGCAGGATCAGCCCGCGAGGCGCCTCCGGCATGGCCTTCACGCAGTCGGCGATGACCGCGCGCACCCGCACGGCGGCGTCGATGGCCAGGGCGTTGAGCGTCGCGTGCACCTGGCCGCACGCCTGCGCATGCTCGGCGTTCGACAAGGCGGGCACGAGCTGGGCCAGCTTGCGGGCCAGTAGCGTCCGGATGCGCTCGTCAGTGTCGAGGCTGATGGCCTGGTCCAGGTGCGGCGGGCAGGCGGGGTTCATCGCCACCGCGGCGCGCACCGTGACTGCGGGGTCGCGCGCCAGCTGTCCCAGTATCTGCGCCGAGGTGTAGGTGCTGCTGCCAAGCCGCACGCGGCTCGACTCGGTGCCGAGCCCAGCGGCACGCGGATGCGCCGTCCCGAGCATGACGCCGCTCATAGCACCGGTCCCGTGTGGGAGACTCGCCAGTGCCCGCAGCCGGCGCGCTTCACGTCATACATCGCCTGATCAGCGCGTTGCAGCAGGCTGTCCAGCGTTTCTCCGCCGCCCGGCTGGCGGCAGGCGATCCCGATCGACATCGTCATCTCGAGCTCCTCGCCAACCGTCAGGTGCGCCAGAGCGCGCGGGTAGCCGGTCCGCAGCCCCTCGGCCCGCTCGGCGGCGGTCATCTCGTCGGATCCGTCGAGCCACAACGCGAACTCGTCGCCGCCCAGTCGCGCGATGAGGTCCGTCGGGCGCACGGTGCGTCGCAGCAACTCGGCCGCGAGCACCAGGGCGGCGTCCCCCGATTCGTGCCCCAACCGATCGTTCAGCGCCTTCAGCCGGTCCAGATCGACGAACAGCAGGGTGCCCGGCAGCGCCTCCCGGTCCAGCCGGTCGATCCGCCGCCCCGCCTCGTCCATAAACGCCCGGCGGTTCAGCAGGCCGGTCAGCGGATCGGTCCGCGCCTGCCGCGCCAGCTCGCGCTGAATGGATTCGTGCTCCAGCACGATGCGGACCAGCCCGGTGACCGACGTCGTCAGCACCTGGTCGTCCGCCTCCCATGCCCGGCCGCCGGCGGCGCGCCACACAACCAGCCCGGCCCGGTCGCCAAACCGGGTGCCGGCGGGACAGGCCAGCATAGCATAGCCCTGCGGCGTCTTCTCCACGGTGACCACGTCGTCCTGCCCGTGCAGCAGCGCCAGCGCGTCCGCCTGGATCAGCAACGGATCCTTGCCGGCTTGGTGCAGCACGGGCCACGGCAGTGGCGGCGGCTCGTCAAGCGGCGCCTCGGTCAAATCCAGCACCGCAGCGCCCTGGGCGCCCAGGGCGCGCATGATCGCCTCCAGCACCGCCTGAACCATGCGCGGGGCCGTCAGCTCCTGGCGCATTTGGTTCATCGTGTGGTCCAGCACGTCCGCCCGGCGTACCGCTGCCGCTGCCGCCGTGTCGCGCCGTTCCTGCGCCGTCACGTCCAACCCTACGCCGCGCGTGCCGGTCCGCTGTCCCCATTGGTCCAGCAGCGGGCGCGAAGGCATCGCCATGCACACGGTCCCGCCCGCCGAATGGCGCAGCCAGACCCGGCGATTCTGCGCCAGTATGGCGAAGCGGAACCGGTCCAGCTTGTCCCCTGGCGGACCAGGCTCGATCAGCAGCCCGTCCATGGCGCTGCCCAGCAGGTCGCCGGCCGGCCAGCCTAGCACGTGGTCTGGCGCCAAGAAGGTAACCTGCCCTTCCAGGTCCGTCTCGAACATCAGGTCGGCGGCAATCATGCCGAAGTCCCGCCAGCGCTGCCGGCTGTCGAGCAAGGTCGTCCCCAACGGGCCCATCCCGGGCGGCGTATCGGCGTTCGCGGTCATCTGTGTCATTCCCATGGACGGAGATTGCGCATGCGCTGCTGAAGACTTCGTTAACGGACTTGATAACGACTTCGCAAAGATCGGCAAGCGGTCTCCGATGGCGAATTGACACCTGAGGGCCGTCTGCGCATGGTCCCGCGTCACGCCACCCGAGAGCACCGCGCATGTCCCTGCACGCCCTTCGCCCCGAGATCGAGCAGCTATGGGAGCAGCGGGACACCGTGTCTGCATCCACGACCGGCGTGCCGCGCCGGGCAATCGAGGACGTGCTGGCGGCGCTCGATGGCGGCGTGCTGCGGGTCGCCGAGCCGACGGCGCAGGGCTGGATCGTGCACGAATGGCTGAAGAAGGCCGTGCTGCTGTCGTTTCGGCTGAATGACTCCGTGCTGATGGAGGGGACCGGGGACGC
>JANXVC010000378.1 GCA_025351925.1 Rhodospirillales bacterium
GGCCACGATCAGCCGACTGCTGACTGCCAGCCGGGCGGGCACGCTGGTGCCTGCGGCAAATGGGTCGGCGGGGAAGAACGTGGTCCATGCCGACCTGATCGCGGGCGTGCTGCCCGTCTCCGCTTTGGACGATCGCCTGGCCATCGTGGGCACCTCCGGGTCAGGCAAGACCTATGCCGCAAAGGGCTTGGTCGAGCTACTTCTGGACGAAGGCGCTCGGGTCTGCGTCGTCGATCCGCTCGGCGTGTGGTGGGGCCTGCGCGCCGGGTCGGACGGCAGCGGCCCCGGGCCGCAGGCCGTCGTCGTGTTCGGCGGAACCCATGCCGACGTCCCGCTCACGCCAAGCATGGGAACTGCCCTTGGGCATCTGGTCGGCACGCACGCTCTTGCCTGCGTGGTAGACGTGTCCGACCTCGGCAGCGCCACTGTTCGGCGGGCGTTCATGACTGCGTTCACCGAGGCGCTCTACGACAGCAACACGGAGCCGCTGCATCTAGTGCTGGACGAGGCCGACCTTTGGGCGCCGCAGCGGGTGCCACTCGACGGCTACGACCTCCTGGGCCGGGTGGAGGAGATCGTGCGCCGCGGGCGCGTGCGGGGCTTCGTGCCGTGGCTGATCACCCAGCGCCCGGCCGTGCTGCACAAGGACGTGCTGAGCCAGGCGGACGTCCTGGTGTCCATGAAGCTCACCTCCAGCCAGGACCGGGCGGCTTTGGGGCGCTGGATCGAAGGCCAGGCGGAACGGGCGGAGGGCCGCCGCATCCTGGCCGCCCTGCCCCGCCTCGGCCGCGGCGAGGGCTGGGTTTGGGCGCCGTCGGACAGGGTGCTCGCGCAGGTGTCGTTCCCGCGCATCCGCAGCTTCGACAGCTCGGTCGCGCCGCGGCGCGCCAAGCGGGTCCGGGCATCCGGCCCCAGGCCGCCGGTGAACCTGGCCGCCATCGCAGCGGCGCTGGCAGGCGTCGGAGCAAGCGCGTCCGAGGCGGACGCCGATTCGATGCTGACGGATCGCGAGCAGGTGCGGGAGTTGGAACGCCGGCTCATGCAGCATGAGAACGAGCTTGCGGCAGCCCGCGCTAGGATCGTTGAGCTGGAGGCAGGCGCCGCTGGGAGCTGTTGAAGGATTGCCCTGCAGGCCTGGAACGCCGCTTATTCAAGTGCGCGCGAAGGTTTAAGAGGCGGTTGGATGAGCCGACTGTCTCGACGACGCGCTCTCGCCGAGAGAAGCTGGAACATTGACGAGATCGGTATGGCTACGATACACATCTATATCTTCACATAAATGGGCATATATACAGATGTATATCCTGGTCATGGCAAGCCGGAAGGGTGGGGCGGGCAAAACGACCATCGCTGTGCATCTCGCTGTGGAAGCTCAACGAGCGGGAGCTGGCCCTGTCGCCCTTATCGACACTGATCCTATGCAAGGCATGACGCAGTGGTGGGACGCCCGCAACGAAGCAGTGCCAGTGCTGTTCAAGGGGGCCGTGGCAGATTTGGCGCCCGAACTGCGGAAACAGGGGTATCGTTTGTTGGTGGTGGATACGCCTCCTTCAATCGGAGAGGAAGTCGCGTTGGCTGTGAAGTCGGCTTCCTTGGTGCTGATCCCGGTTCAACCTTCTCCGAACGACCTGCGTGCGGCGGGATCAACGGTTGGAATGGCGAACGGGCTGAAAAAGCCGCTTGCTTTCGTAATCAATCGCGTCAAGCCGCGTGTCAGGTTGACAGTGCAGGCATACGAAGCCTTAGCGCCCCATGGCGTCATCTCTCCTCTTCTTTACGATCGCACTGATTATGCGGCCGCCATGAATGATGGCCTGACGGCGCCTGAGCTGGACTCCCGAGGGCCGGCTCCGGCCGAAGTGTCGGCGCTTTGGTCCTACGTTGCATCCAGGTTGGAGTTGACGGCATGAGCAAGCGTCCAATCACCCCCCTTTCCATAGCTGTGCCCGCGGCCAAGGGGGCAGCCTACGTGCCTGAAAGCGTGGGACCTGACACATTCCATTCTACTCAGCCTATACCGCCCAGTGCTACGGCCCTGCCGCCCGGGCCTGCTGCAATGAACTTCAAGCTCACCCCCGCAGCCAGCGCAGCTTTGCGCATCCACCAATTCAAGACCGGGCGGGCGAAGCAAGCCATTGTCGAGGAAGCGCTCGACGAGTGGTTGGAGCGCAACATCCACCTGATCGCCTAGCCTGAATGCCTATACATATATATGTGTATCCATATCTATGCATATAAGTTCGTATGTCTGCGCATTTAGATACTGCGCCGATGGCACTCCCTATGTCGGCATAAATTACTGACTCGACACCGAGCGCGGTGGGTAGGGTGTGGTCCAGCCGCTTGTCGTGAGGTTTTTTGCGAATGCTGCCGGCATGCCATCTACAATAGTATAGCCAGTGGCATCAGCCGGCCGCCGGCGGAGCGGAGGGCGGCGCCAGCGTCCCGCTACTGGCCTGTCTTGGCGAACGCAAGCCAGGCATGCAGGCACCGCCGCGCCAGGATCTCATCGGGCACGTCCGGCTCAACCGGAGGGCCGGAGCGCGGGCCGTCCGCCATATCCCCGAGGAAGAAGGGGAGCGCCTGGTCTTGACTGCCCACGGCCTCGCCCAGTTGGTGCAGCTGGGCAATCAGCTGGTCCGCGTCGAAGTCGGGGACAGGGGAGGAGCGGCGTCGTTTCAAGGCTTCTCCCGATTGTGCCGACGGGCCGGTGCGCCGTCTAGCGGCAGCACTTTGGACAGGATGAGCATAGTGCCGCGCTTGACGGGCACGGAGGCCTGCAAGCGGCCCAGGCGCCGGTCGTGCAGCCGCACGTGGGCGCGGTCCGCGGCAACGGCCATGACGCTCTGCCCCTTCGATCGCTGCACCACGCCAAACCGGAGATGGTAGATCGCCATGAACACGTCCCTCTGGATTTCACGGTGGTACGGGGCGGGCCGTCGAAACTTCTGCTGCAGCTCACGCCTCCCGGGCTGATGCCCTCGGCATGACCCTGCCTTCCGACCATGCCGAGGGTCTGGTCGATGGCATTGGCGGACGCGAGTGGAGAAGCCGCTGCGAGTGGCCGATCGCCGGCACGCAAGCAGGCGGGGCAGCCGGAAGAACGAGGACCGTGGTGGGCGGCTGTTGCGGCATTGCCGACCTTGGGAGCGTGGCCTTGGCCCGGCGTGCCGCTGCCGACAGCATAGCGTAACATGCCAAGTCGGGCAGCTGTCTGGAGCTGGGTTCAGGCTGGCAAGCTGACACGCCGGCAGCGCACCGAGGACTGGAACATTAGCGGCTTTTTGCTTGCTGAAGAAGCGGGGGCCGGCGTGCCGCGTCGGCGCCCGCACCTGGCCGCCATCGGCAAGCGCCCTCAGCCTGGCTGTTGGCTGGGCATCGGGACGGCAAGCATCAGGCCCAGCCTGAAATGTTGTGCTTGCGTATCAGACTTTGCCGCGTCAATTGAAGGCGACCGCCGGTCCGAGCCAGTGCAGGGCGTCGGCGGCCAAGAGGGCGCTTGCACTCCCGCCCTGGACAGCCGGAGTGCAGGCGATGGTTCGATACCGCATATACCTGCGAGACGCCGAAGGGCAGATCATGAGCCATGCCGACGCCGATTGCGCCAGCGATCGCGAGGCCTGTGTCATTGCTGAGAGCCTGATCGAACCCGGCGAGCAGGCCGAGGTGTGGCACAGCGTCCGACGCGTGCAGCTGATCGGCCTCTCCAAGAGCACGGAGCGGCCCCGGTTTATGAACTAGGCGCCGCAACCCGGGATCACGGCGCTCCGGCGCGGGATCGTCGCCGGTTCGCGCCCGTAACCAGGTTCTTGGTCGCCTTTGACGGTCGAAGCGGGTCACTCACAATGACCAGTAGTCTGTTGCGGGCACAAACCGCCGATGGTTCCGAGGCGCCGCGGCTATCGGTCCCAGCCCTCCGTCTCGCTGTCGGCGACGATCCGGGTCATGGCTTCCTCGATGGACCGGACGGCCATCTGCCAGCCGTCGCATGGCCGTCCCGCTCCATCCGCTATCCGGGCAACCCACAACTGCCCCAAGGCTTGCTCGACGGTCCAGGAAGCAAGCGTGGGACTGAACCCCACATACGCGACGTCGTCGACGATCCCGACCGCCAGCCCGTGCACCTCCCCAAGGATGGTCAAGTCGTCTTTCTCAGGCGATGTAAGACCGGCCGTGCTGCTGGCGCGGACGCGATCGATGGCGTGGGACAAGGGGGCGACTCCTTTCTGCGGCATCGCCAAGCAATCACCGTGGCGTCATGCGGTCACGTCAAGTTTTGTGGCGCTGCCTCGGTTGTCGCCCTGGGGTCAAGCACGCTTTGATCCTGCGGTCGGCCTCTACGCATTCGCAATGGATTCGCCAGAAGTGGGCGACACCCCAAATCTGTTGAAACAGTTTGGAAGGCCGAACTCGTCCGCGTCGCTATCGTGGGGCACCCGGACGACCCGCAGGCCCTGGCCAAATCAGGCTGGTCGATGCTTTGCGCTGTAACCGGCATGGCTGTGCCTGCTTCGACAAGACGTGGAGTCCCGTGGCCGCATGACGCTCAGCCACAAGATGCAGGCCGCAATGCATGTGCCTGATCGCGCTGCACTTGCGGGATTGCGTCTAAAAATCTGTTGTAAACTGCTTCCATAACCGGTTTGTTCACGATACGTTCAAATCTGTGTAGCTGGAAAGCAGGGAAGGGTGCAGCCTATGCGGACGGAGACTATGGCGGCCCTGCGCGCGCAGATCGCGGCGCTGGAACGCGGGTCCGGCGCCGATCCGGTGTCCCCGCGCCTGCCGTTCGGCATTCCCGAGCTTGACGCGCATCTGCCCGGCCAGGGTCTCGCCCTTGGCGCCGTGCACGAGCTGTTCGCTGGTGGCCCCGCCGTCGAGCACGGTGCCGCCCCGGCGCTGTTCGCCGCCGCCGTGCTGGCGCGCCGTGTCGGCCCGGTACTGTGGATCGCGGCGCGATGTGATCTTTACCCGCCGGCGCTGGCCCGCGTCGGTCTCGATCCCGCCCGCCTGGTCCTCGTCAGGACCCGGCGCGGCGCTCTCCGGGCCATGGAGGAGGGCCTGCGCCATCCCGGCCTGGCCGGCGTCGTGTGCGAGCACGAGGGCCGGCTCGACCTGGTCGCCTCGCGACGGCTGCAGCTGGCCGCCGAAGTCACAGACGTGCTCGGCTTCGTCCTGCGCCGGTCGCCGCGGTTCGACGATCCGGCGCTGACGGCACCCTCGGCCGCCGCGACCCGCTGGCGGATCACCAGCATGCCCTCGCTCCCGCCGTTGCCGCATGCCTCGGACGTGCCTGGCCTCGGCCGCCCGCTGTGGCGGTTGGAGCTTCTGCGCTGCCGTGGCGCTGCGTCGGCCAGCTTCGTCGTGAAAGGTCCAGATGCGCAGGGTCGTCTCGCTGTTCCTGCCCACGTGGTCGACCGACCGCTTGCGCCGGCGTGGCCACGCCGCGCTGCCGGTGCAGCAGCCCTTGGTCACCCGCGCGCATGACGGCCGGCGCATGGTGATCGCCGCCGTCGATGCGGCGGCCCGGGCACAGGGCCTGCGCCCCTCCATTCCGCTGGCGCATGCGATGGCGATGGTGCCCGACCTCATGGTGGCCGATGCCGATCCGGAGGGCGACGGGCGGGCGCTGTCCGACCTCGCCGCATGGTGCCTGCACGTGTCGCCGATGACCGCGCCCAACCCGCCCGATGGCATCTGGATTGACGCTACCGGCTGCGCGCACCTGCATGGGGGAGAGCAATCCATGCTGAAAACCCTGGTCGGGCGGCTCGCCGCGGCCGGGTTGTCCGCCCGCGCCGGCCTGGCCGACACGCCAGGGGCGGCGCACGCGATGGCGCGCCATGGCGCGGGCACCGTGGCCATCGTCGCACCCGGCGGGCAGGCCGACGCGCTGGCGCTGCTGCCGCTGCGTGCCCTGCGCATCGCCGACGAGATGGCCGGCAGCCTGCGCCGGCTCGGGCTCGACCTGATCGGCCAGCTATACGCCACGCCGCGCGGTCCCCTGGCACGCCGCTTCGGCGACACGCTGCTGCTCCGGCTCGATCAGGCGATGGGCCGGGTGGCGGAGCCGATCCGGCCGGTGCTGCCGCCGGGGACGATCAGCATCCGCCGAACCTTCGTGGAGCCGATCGCCACGGCCGAGGCGTTTGCGACGGTGATCCTCGCCCTGGTCGGGGAGGCCTGCGCCATGCTGCAGGCGCGCGGCGCCGGCGCTCGCACGCTCGACCTGGTGTTCGAGCGGGTGGACGGCCGCGCCCAGGTGGTGCGCATCGGCACGGCCCGGCCGGTGCGCGACCCCATGCATCTCGCACGCCTGCTCGACGAGCGCATCGAGACGGTGGACCCGGGTCTTGGCGTGGAGGCGATGCGGCTGGTGCTGCCGCTTATCGAGCCGCTCGCCCCTATGCAATGCATCAGTGACTGGGGCGAGGGCTCCGGCGAGGCAGTGGACATCGCCGCGCTGATCGACCGGCTG
>JANXVC010000387.1 GCA_025351925.1 Rhodospirillales bacterium
CGTTCCACCCTCGCGCTCCCGGTCCTGCACCATCCGCACCGCGCGCTCGCGCAACTCGGGCGAAAACTGCTTTGCTGTCTTCTGTGTCATGGCTCCGTCCTCTCACAGGTTGGAGCCTCCGGGAAACCCGGGGCGGTTCAGCTCAGCTTGTCCATGTACAGATACACGACTGGCGTGGTGAACAACGTCAGCAGCTGCGAGACCAGCAGCCCGCCGACCATCGCGTAGCCGAGCGGCTGCCGGATCTCTGACCCTGTTCCGGTCCCCAGCATCAGCGGCACGCCGCCGAGCAAGGCGCACAGCGTCGTCATCAGGATGGGCCGGAACCGCAGCAGGCAGGCCTCGTGGATGGCGTCCTCGCTCGACAGGCCGCGCTCCCGCTCCGCTTGCAGGGCGAAATCGACCAGCATGATGCCGTTCTTCTTCACGATGCCGATCAGCAGGATGATGCCGATGATGCCGATCACATCTAGCGGGCGCCCAAACAGCATCAGCGTCGCCAGCGCCCCAAGGCCGGCCGATGGCAGTGTGGAGAGGATCGTCAGCGGGTGGATCGTGCTCTCGTATAAAATGCCCAAGATGAGATAGACGGCGAACAACGCGGCCAGGATCAGCGGCGGCGTGCTGCTGAGCGAGCTCTGGAACGCCTGCGCATTGCCCTGGAACTTCGTCGCCATCGACGCCGGCATGTGCAGGCTGGCGGTCGCATTTTGCACCTCAGTGACCGCCTCGCCGATCGCGACACCCGGCGCCAGGTTGAAGCTGAGCGTCACCGAGGGGAACTGCCCCTGATGGTTGACCGCGAGCGGGGCAAGCGTCGGTTTGAACGAAGCGATCTGGCTCAACGGCACCTCAGTCCCGCTCTGTGATTTCACGTAGATGCGCTGCAGCGCGTTCGGCCCAAGCTGGAACCCAGGATCGGCCTCCAGGATGACGTAGTACTGGTTCAGCGTGGTGTAGATCTTCGCCACATGGCGGCGGCCGAAGGCGTCGTACAGGGTGTTGTCCACCCGGGCCAGGTCGATGCCGAAGCGCGACGCCGCCGCGCGGTCCACCTCGACGTTCAGCGTGCGCCCGGTGCTCTGCTGGTCGCTGGCGACCGAGGTGAGCTGCGGCAGCGCTTGCAGCTTCTGCAGCAGCCTCGGCGCGTAGAGGTTCAGCTCCTCGCTGTCCACGTCCGTCAGGCTGTACTGGTACTGCGTCTTCGACACCGTCGCGCCGATGTTGATGTCCTGCGCCGCCTGCATATACAGCGCCATGCCCTGCACCTGCTGCAAAGGCTTGCCCAGGCGCGCGATGACCTGGTCCGCGGTGACATTGCGCTGGCCCCCGGGCTTTAGCGTGATGAACATGCGGCCGTTGTTCCCAGCCACCGTCGCGCCGCCCGCGCCGACGTAGCCGATGGCCGAGGCGACCGCCGGGTCCTGGCGCACGATGCTGAGGACGGACTGCTGCCGCTGCATGATGCCGGCGGGCGAGATGTCCTGCGCCGCCTCGGTAATCCCCACGATCAGGCCGGTGTCCTGCTGAGGGAAAAAGCCCTTGGGGATGATGACGAACAGTCCGACGGTGGCCGCCACCGTCAGCAGCATGACGCCGAGCGTGATCCGCCGGTGGCGCAGGGCCACTACAAGGGCGCGGTCATAGGCCGCGACCAGCCCCTCAAGCACCCGTTCCAGCGCCTGCGAGATACGGCCGGGCTTTTTGGCGTGATCGGGCTTCAGCAGCCTCGCGCACATCATCGGCGTGAGCGTCAGCGACACGAACACCGAGACCAGGATGGACACCGCGACGGTCACCGCGAACTCACGGAACAGCAGCCCGACCACGCCGCTCAGCAGGAATAGCGGGATGAACACCGCGATCAGCGAGATGGAGATGGACAGGATGGTGAAGCCGATCTCCGCAGCACCGTCCAGCGCCGCCTGCATGGGCGTCGCCCCGTCCTCCATGTGACGGACGACGTTCTCGACCATGACGATCGCGTCGTCCACGACAAAGCCGACCGCGATCGTCAGCGCCATCAGCGACAGGTTGTCGAGGCTGTAGCCCAGCACGAGCATGACCGCGAAGGTGCCGATCAGCGAGATCGGCACCGAGACGGCCGGGATCACCGTCGCCCAGAGCTTGCGCAGGAACACCGCGATCACGCCGACCACGAGGGCGATGGTCAGCAGCAGGGTGAACTGCACGTCGGACACGCTGGCGCGGATGGTCTGCGTGCGGTCGGAGACGATCTCGACCTTGATGCTGGGCGGCAGCGACGCCTGCAGCTGCGGCAGCGCCTGCTTGATCGCGGCCACGGTGGCGATGACGTTGGCGCCTGACTGACGCTGCACGGCGATCAGCACTGCGCGCTTGTCATTGAGCCAGCCCGCCTGGGTCGGGTCCTCCGGCGCGGTCACCGCCCGGCCCACGTCGCGCACCCGGATCGCAGCGCCGTTGCGGTAGGCCAGGATGGTGTCCTCGAAACCGGCGGCGCTCATGAGCTGGTCGTTGGTCTGCAGCGCGTAGGCGGTCTGGCCGCCATAGAGCTGACCCTTCGGCTGGTTGACCGTCGAGTTGGTCAGGACGGCGCGCACGTCCTCGAGGTCGAGGCCGGCGGCGGCGAGCTGCGCCGGGTTGACCTGGATGTGGATCGACGGGCTCTGCAGGCCGCCGATCCCGACGATGCCGACGCCCGGCACCTGCGAGATCTTCTGCGCCAGGATCGAGTTCGCGTAGTCGCTGACGGTGGTGATCGGCAGCGTGTCGGAGGTGAGCCCGATCAGCAGGATCGGCACGTCGGCTGGGTTGGTCTTGCGGAAGATCGGCGGGGTCAGCAGGCTGGCGGGAAGCTGGCCGGCGGCAGCGTTGATCGCGGCCTGCACGTCGCCTGCGGCAGAGTCGATCGTGCGGCTGCGGTCGAACTGCAGCGTGACCTGGGTGAAGCCGCTGCCGCTGCTTGACGTCATCGCGGTGATGCCGGGGATCTGGCCGAACTGCCGCTCGAGCGGCGTCGCGACCGACGACGCCGTGGTCTTGGCGTCCGCACCCGGCAACTGCGCCGTGACCTGGATGGTGGGAAAATCCACGTTCGGCAGCGCCGCCACCAGGAGGTTGAGATAGCCGGCGATGCCCAGCGCCACGACGGCCACCATCAGCAGCGATGTGGCGACTGGCCGGCGGATGAAGCCCGCGGAGAGGTTCATGGCAATAGCCCCGCTGTCGCGCTGGAGGAGCCTGGAACGTCGGCGGGCTTGGAGGCGACGACGGCGGTTCCGGCCGTGAGGCGGTATTGGCCCTGCACGACGACGGTGTCGCCGGGGTTCAGCCCCTGGCTGACAACCGCGACGTTGCGCCGCTGTTGGCCGGTCTGCACCGGACGCACGACGGCCTTGCTGTCGGCGCCGACGACGTAGATAAAGGTGCCCTGCGGACCCTGTTGGACCGCGTCCGCCGGGACGGTCAAAGCGGCCCGGGCCACCGAGGTCGTCAACTCGATGTTGACGAAGGTGCCAGGCCAAAGGCGGCGCTGCAGATTTGGAAACAGCGCCTTGAGCTGTACGGTGCCGGACTGCGGATCGGCCTGGTTGTTGACCAGCAGCAGCTTCCCGGTGTCCAGCGTCTGCGCGCCGGACTGGTCGAAGGCGACTGCCGGCACCTCGCCGTGGGAAAGCGCGTCCTGCACCTGGGCGATATTCACGGCCGGGAGCGTGAACAGCACCGCGATCGGCTGCACCTGCGTCATGGTCACCAATCCGCTGGCGTCGGTGGGGTGGATAATGTTGCCGACGTCGATCTGGCGCACGCCGGTGATGCCGTCGAAGGGGGCCGTGAGGGTCGTGTAGCTGAGCTGGGTTTGCGCGTCGTCGATGGACGCCTGGTCGGATTTAAGCGTGCTCTGCAGCTGCGCGACCTGCGAGCGTTGGTCGGTCACCTGCTGGTCGGTCGCGAAGCCCTTGTTCAGCAGCGGCACGTTGCGGTTTAGGTTGACCTCGACGTTGGACACCTGCGCCTGGTCGCGGCTGAGCTGCGCCTCCGCCTGCTGCAGCCGCGCCTGGTAGGGCCGGGGGTCGATCTGGGCGAGGATGTCGCCGCGATGGACCTCCTGCCCCTCGACGAAATTTACCGTCTGCAGCAGGCCCGTCGCTTGACTATGGATCACGGCGGTGTTCAGCGCCTGCACGGTGCCGAGGCCGCCCAGGATGATCGGCGCATCGTGCTGCTGCACCGGCGCCGTCACCACGGGCACGGCTGGGGCGGGTGCCTCCGCTGCGGGGGCTGCGGGTCCGGCGAACCGCATGGCCAACGCTGCCCCCCCGGCGATCACGGCAAGCGACAAGCCGGATTTGATGGCAAAATGCATGGCTTTCCCCTTTACTGCTCGGAAGCAACCCGCGCCGGATTTACCGGTCGGTGATTGCCTCGGGGTCGGGAGCCTGCATCGCCGTCGCTGGATTCGGCTGCACGCGGGTCGTCGCGACCGTTCCCATCCGCTGCATGCCGGTGGTGCCCGGAGCCAGAGTGCGCGCGCCCTCCGGCAGACTGTTGGGCGGCTCCGGCATGCTTTGGCCGGAGTTCGGCGAGGGTGGCGATTGGGTCACGCCTTGTGCCATCGACGGTGCGGCGCCCAGGACAAGCGATAGGACAGCAAGGGCACAGCCTGCATAGATCTTCATCGTGACGCTCCGTGTTTCAGCGGCATCAGTGCCGCCGTGTGCAAACAACACCCGGCGGCACTGCGAGTCCCATGCGATGTCTTTATCGGCCCATGCCCGTATGGCATCAGGCGCGGGCTGCGTGCCGCCAGGGGTTTCCGACCCCCATGGCGACCCCGGATCAGGTCGGCATGCGGATGAACCCCGACTTGTCCGAGAACCGGGCGAAGGTCGAGGCCGGCACGCCGAAGTTGTTGGACAGCAGGTAACGCGGGCTCGCCGCCATGATCTCGGTCAGCGAAATCTCTTGGTAAACGCCGTTGTCGAAGGTGACGACGAACTCGAGGTCGTCCTTGCCGACGTTGCGGATGGCGTGACCATAGCCGATCGGCAGATAGGCGACGTCGCCCGGCTTGAATTCCGCCACCTTGCCGCGCCCGCCCGACCCGAACAGCCCGACCTGCGCCGTGCCGCGCAGGTAGTAGTGCCACTCATTGGCGTTCGGATGCCAGTGCATCTCGCGGATGGCGCCGGCCTTGATGGTCATCACGCCGCCGGACATGCCCGGCGAGATCGGGAACTCCTGGGCGGTTGCCAGGCGCAGCGAGCCGCCTTCGGTCTCATGCGCTTTCATGCCGTCCAGGCTGAACTTGTGCGACTGCGCGGGCGGCAGCGGCGCGTCCTTCGCATCGGCGGCGGACAGCACGGGGCCGGCCATGATGTAGGTCTCGCCCTTGGGGAACACGTCGGCCGGTACGCCGAAGTTGGCGGCCAGCATCTCCTTGGGCGTAAGGCTCACCCAGTCGGTGAGCGAGAACGTGCCGTGCTCCGAAAAGGCGCCGTTGTCGAAGGACAAGATGAAGTGGCACGGCTTGTCGCCGATGGTCTGGATCGCGTGGCCATGGCCCTTGGGGAAGTACCACAGATCGCCCGGCCCAAAGTTGTTGATCTCGCGCTGGCCCGAGGGGTCGATCACGAACGTCTGGCACTGGCCCTCCAGCACGTAGGCCCACTCGGCGGCGATGGCATGCCAGTGCAGCTCGCGCGAGGCGCCGGGGTCGAGGAACATGTGGACGCCGGCGATGCCCTTGCTGATCGGGAACTGGTGCGCGGTGGCCTCCTTGGCCCAGCCGCCCGAGGTGATCTTGGGCGTCGAGCCGTCGAGCGAGTACTTGAAGTTCGGCATCTCATCGACCTCGCTGGCCTCGCGGTGCACGACCTTGTCGCCCGGCGGCAGCGCCTCCGCATTGCGTGCGATGCCGCCCTCGCCGGGGCTGGCCGCCTGCGCCGTGCTGGCCAGCGCCATCAGCCCACCCGCACCCAAAGCCGCGCTGCCGAGCAATCCCCGGCGGTTGATCTCATTCATTGAACGCTCCCTGTCTGGACTGCGGCTCCCGATGCGGCAGTTGAAGAGATCGAAGCGCGGGATTTTAGCCCACGGCAAATTCGAAGTTTTCACGTTGACATGCATTTCGTGAATACTTCGCGTCATAGCCCGCGATACCGGAGCGTCGTGGCGCGGCAACTTCGGCTATCGAAACAGAAAACACGGCAAGTTGAATGCTGCCTTTCAGCATAGCAACATGCGGCCGATGAATTGGAGCGCCTACGACCTCAACCTGCTCGTCGTGTTCGACGCGTTGATGCGCGAGCGAAGCGTTACGCGGGCTGGCGCGCGGATCGGCCTGAGCCAGCCTGCGATGAGCCACGCGCTCGCACGGCTGCGGTACATGCTGAAGGACGACCTGTTCGTGCGCACGCCGACCGGCATGGCGCCGACACTGCGGGCGGAGGAGCTGGCATTGCCGATACGGCAGGCACTGGAGGCCATCGAACGGGCGTTCGAGGCGCCAGGCTTCGACCCGGCGCTCGCTGTCCGGGAGTTCGCCGTAGCACTCGACAACCGCGCTGCCCTCGCGCTGGCGGCCCCGCTGGTCGGCGAGTTGGCGGGGGCGCCCGGCATCAAGCTGCGCATACGCCCCAGCGGCACGCTGGACATTGCCGGGCTGCTGGACCGCGGCGAGCTGGACCTTGCCGTGGTGGGCGATGCGCGCCGGGCGGCAGGAGAGCGGTTCGGCTCGCGACGGCTGTTCGACGATGCCTTCGTGCTGGTCATGCGCGCCGACCATCCCGCGCGCGACGAGGGGCCTAGCCTGGCTTGGGTCGCCGGGCTGCCGCATCTGGACATTTCCTCGTCGGGCGATGACGTGCGCTTCCTGGACGACGCCCTCACGGCCCATGGCCTGGCACGGCGGGTCGTGCTGTCGGCGCCTTATTTGTCGGCACCAGCGCTGCTGACGCAGTCCGACATGGTGGCCGTCGTGGGCCAGCGCGTCGCGGCCGAGTTCGCCCGCGTGCATCCCGTGGCGATCCGGCCGTTGCCGCACTTGCCGGCGGACCGGTCGGTGTCGGCGCAGGCGGTGATGATCTGGCACCGGCGGTCCGACGGCGTACCGGCGCATCGTTGGCTGCGTGACCTCGTCGTGGGTGTGGCGAACCGGATTTAGCGGGCTGGCCACAAGCCGTCAGCGGTCATCATGCGCCCTGAGCATGTTTTCATTCAGAAAAACCGCAGTGCGAAACGAACGCGAAGGGCCGATGTCTGCATCGCCGCCGGTGGTCAATCCAGGCGGCGACCCCCGGCCCGGAACACGCGTTTTGGGCGCATCGAAAGGATATCCACCATGAAAATCACCATTCTGGCCGTTGCGGGCGCGCTGAGCCTCATCGCCGGCACCGCCTTCGCCGGCGAGGGCAACGGCAATCCGTTCCCGTTCCAGGGCACGGCGCAGATCGTCGGGAACTCGGTCGCGAACGACACGGGATCACAGGGCACCCCGAGCTTCTCCGGCCCCTCCGTCGTCGTGACCGCCGGCGGCACCCTGCCGACCAACGGCAGCCAGAGCGTGGTGCAGACAGCGAACTCCCTGCCGCGCGGTTTTGAGAACGGCACCGTGGCCTACGCGCAGGCGGAATCGGTGAGCCGGTATCTCGTGGCCCAGGCGGCTCGTGTTCAGACAGCCCACGTCCAGACGGGTAGACTCGCCCAAGTGCAGAGTGGCCAGCCCCGGGGTTGACCCGCGGCTTACCGATTTGGGAATAGCGAGTGCTGCAAGGCCTTGGCGGTCCGGATGACAATGCTGCGGAGCCAGCGATGCGCAGCGAGGTCGTCGAGCCGTCGATGCCAAAGCAGCGCCGTGGTCAAATGCGGCGAGGCGAAGGGCAACCGCAGCACCTGCAGCGGAGCGTAACGCGCGAACTCCTGCGCCGCCCCGGCGCTCAGCACGGCGACCATCTCGGATTGCGCCAGCACAGCCGCCGTGGCCAGCAGCGGCGCGCGGAGTGCGACGTGCCGCACGAGGCCATGCCGTGCCAGCTCCTCGTCCACAAAGCCGGTTCCCTCGCCCGTGGAGGAGACGGCCAGATGCGGAATGCCCGCGAGGGCCTCGATGCCGATGGTCCCATCGAAGGCGCAGGCTGGGTGCCCCCGGCGCAGGACTGCGGCAAAGCCGTCCTCCAGCAGGCGAACGTCGTTGAAGCGCTCGCCCGGCGCCGCAAGCCCGCCGATGGCGACATCGAGCTCACCGCGGTCTAGCAGGTCGGCGACGTTCAGCGTCCCGCTCGGACGCAGGTCGAGCACGATGCCGGGCGCCTCGGCCGCGACCGCCGCCGCCAGATGCGGTGCGATAACCAGGGCCGAGTGGTTGTTGAGCGCCACCGTGAACACGCGCTCTGCCGTGGCCGGCTGGAACTCCGCAGCGCCGTCGAGCGCCGTGCTCAGCTCCTGCAGCGCACGGCGGACCGGGTCGGCCAGACCGGCGGCGTAGGGGGTCGGTTCCATGCCGTCCGGGGTGCGGACGAACAGGTCGTCCTTCACCGCGCCGCGCAGCCGCGCAAGCGCCTGGCTGACGGCGGGCTGCGTCATGTTGAGTTTCGCAGCCGCCCCGGTCGCGCTGCGCTCGCGCAGCACCGCATCGAATATAACGAGCAGGTTGAGGTCAAACGTACGCCAGTTCATCTCAAGCTGCTCTCACTCACCGCCGTGGCCAAAGCTCGCTAATCCGCGAGGTCCGGGATGGTCTCGCGACGACAGCGACCCTAGAAGCTTCAACATTCGGGCCTTTTGACCTGCGCTATACCAAACGGTAAGCGAGGTAACGCTTTAGCACGCCTCATCCGCGTGACCGTGCTGCTTTGGGGAGGTTGGGAAATCCCAATCTGGAGGAGATGTGGTTGCAATGGTTCCTCTGACTAAGTGTCCAGCGTGAAGTTGGAGGTCCGCTGTCTTGCGTAGCTGCTGGTGATCCGTATCGTAGGCGTCTCTCTCCGCGCCCTGGCTGCCTGCATCGTCCTCAGCGGCTGCGCCGGCTACCAAACTCAGCCGCTCGTCTCCGAGGCCCCGCTCGCGCGCGATGTCGCAGCGCTCGACCGGACGCGCCCGGGTGCCGCGCCTATCCCGGCCGACCGGCCGCTCACCCCCGCCGAGGTCGGGCTTCTGGCGCTGAGGAACAGCCCGGACCTGCGGGCGACGCGGGCGCAGCAGGGCGTGGCGCAGGCGCAGGTGATCGAGGCCGGGCTGCTGCCGGACCCAGTGCTCGCCGGCAGCTACAACGTGCTGCTCGGCGGACCCGGCATCGCCAACGCGATCGGCGCCACGCTGACCGCCAACGTCTCCGCGCTCATTACCCTGTCAGCCCGCCGCCGCGCCGCCCAATCCTCGGCCATGCAGGTGGACGCGAACGTAGTCTGGCAGGAGTGGCAGACCATCAGCCGGGCGCAGACGCTCGCGATCGACTTGGTCCAGCAGGGCCGCCTGCTGCGCCGCCTCAACGAGACGCTCGCCTTATTGCGGACGCGCGGCGACATCGCAACGCGAGCCGTCGCCCAGGGCAACGCCACACTGCAGGTCATGGCGCCCTTCGTCGCCGAGCTGACCGCTCTGCAGACCGAGCAATACGCCGCGACGCTCGCGCAGGACCAGCGCTGGCAGGAGCTCGACGCGCTGCTCGGCCTGCAGCCCAGCGTGCGGCCACTGCTTTCAGACGAGCTTCGCGTCCCGGCGATCTCCGCGAATGAGGCGGTGCTGCTGCTCGCCAGCCTGCCGCAGCGCCGGCCCGACCTTGTTGCATTACAGCTCGGCTATACGTCGCAGGAGGCCAATTTGCGCGCGGCCGTGCTGTCGCAGTTCCCGGCGCTCACCCTCGGTCCCAACTACGGCAACGACACCAGCCGGGTGCAGTCGCTCGGCCCCTCCGCCTCGATCGCGCTGCCGTTGTTCAACCGCAACCGTGGCCAGGTCGCGATCCAGCGCGCGACGCGTGAGCAGCTTCGCGCCGAGTATGCGGCCCGCCTCGCCACGGCCGAGGGCGGCGTGCGGGCGCTGCTCGCGAACCTCGGCCTGCTGCAGCGCCAGCGCGACGCCGCCCGCGCCGGCCTGGCCCAGGCGGAGGACCTGGCAGCCAGCGCCGGCCGGGCCCTGCGCGCCGGCCTGCTGGACGAATTGAGTTACGTGCAGCTCGTGTCGGCGCGGCTGGGCAAGGAGCGCCAGGTGATCGGGCTGGAGCAGCAGGTGCTCGATCAGCGCACGGCGCTGGCGACCCTGCTCGGCGCCGGGCTGCCGCCGCTGCAGCTGCAATTATCGAAAGGGCCAAGCTTGTTATGAGGCGAGTTCTTACCGCCTTGCTGACCATCCTGCCCGCGCTGGCGTTCGCCCAGGACGGCGCCCCACAACCCAGCGTGCTCGTCACCACGGCGCTGCCGCAGGAGGGCAGCCTGCCGCGTACGCTTACGGCCTACGGCGTTGTGCAGGCGGCGCCGGGCAGCAGTGAGACGCTGAGCCTGCTGCGTGCCGGGCAGGTGACCCGGGTCATGGTGGCCATGGGCCAGGGCGTGCGGCAGGGCCAGCCGCTGCTTGTCGTCAGCGCCGACCCGGCGGCGCTCGCGACCTACCGCCAGGCCGTCACGGCGCTGACGCTGGCGCAGGGCGAGCGGAACCGGATGACGCAGATGCTGGCGCAGCATCTCGCGACCCGCGACCAGGTCGCGCAGGCCGACAAGGCGGTGACGGACGCGCAGGGCAACCTTGACCTGCTCACCCGTGGTGGCGGCGGCAGCGCCGAGCAGACGCTCGCGGCCCCGTTCGACGGCATCGTCTCCAGCCTCGTTGTGGCGCCCGGCGCGCGCATCGCCGCCCAGGCGCCGCTGGCCACGCTGGACCGCTCCAGCCGGATCGTCGCGGCGGTGGGTATCGAGCCCGGACAGCGGGGCCTGGTCGCCCGCGGTCAGCCGGCCCAGGTCGAGCCGCTCGACGGCGGCGACGCCAAGCCGGGCAGCGTGCTCTCGGTCGGTGCCATGCTGGACCCGGCGACCCGGCTCGTGCCGGTGCTGATCGATCCGCAAGCCGCGGCGGCTGGGCTGCTGGCGGGCGGCCCAGTGCGCGTCGTGGTGCAGGTGGGCGAGTACCGCGGCTGGCTCATGCCGCGCAACGCGGTCGCGACAGACGCAAAGGGGGCCTACGTGTTCCAGGTCGCCGGCGGCAAGGCGGCGCGGGTAGATGTGCAGGTTGCCGGCACCGTGGGCGACACGACGGTCGCGACCGGCCCGATCGATGCCAAGCGCCGCCTTGTCACGACCGGCAACTACCAGCTTCAGGACGGCGCCGCCGTGCGCGAGGAACCGGCCAGCGCCGTGAGCGGGGTCGCTGCGCGATGAGCGACGAGGCGCTCCGCGGCTTGGCGCCGCACGCCGTGCCGGCCGGCGGTTGGGTGGCGCGGCACACCCGCTCGATCCTCGCCATCATGCTCGCGCTGATGATCGCCGGTGGGTTCTCGGCGGTGCTGCTGCCGACCGGGCTGTTCCCGGTCGTGCAGTTTCCCCGCGTGGTGGTGAACGTGGACGCTGGCGCGCGGCCGGCCGATCAGACCGCGCTGTTGGTCACGATCCCGCTGGAGCAGGCGGTCCGCCGGGTGCTGGGCGTGCTGGGCGTGCGCTCGACCACGAGCCACGGCGGCGCCGAAATCTCGCTCGACTTCGCCTGGGGCACCGACATCGTCGCCGCCGCGGTGCAGGTGGACGCCGCGGTGGCGCAGACGCTGCCGTCCTTGCCCGCGGGCAGCAGCTACCGCATCCGGCGGATGGACCCGACCGTATTCCCGGTCATCGCCTACTCGCTCATTTCCAAGGATGTCAGCCCGGTTGCGCAGCGCGACATCGCGCAGTATCAGATCGTGCCGCTGCTCACCGCCATCCCCGGCGTTTCCTATGTCGGCGTGCAGGGCGGCGAAATTCAGGAGGTCGAGGTGCTGGTGGACCCGCACCGGCTCGCCGCGCGCGGGCTGGCGCTGTCCGACGTGGCGGCGGCCCTCGGCAAGGCCAACGTTCTGAACGTCGTTGGCCGGATGCAGGACCACTCGAAGCTGCTGTTGCTGACGCTTGACAACACCGCACGCCAGATTGAGCAGGTGCGCAGCGCCGTGATCCAGGGCGGGCCCGGCGGCGTGGTGCGCGTCGGCGATGTGGCGGACGTGAGCGACGGCGTGGTGCCGCAGTGGACCCGGGTGAGCGAGGATGGCCGCCCGGCCGTGCAGTTCCAGGTCTATCAGCAGCCGGACGGCAACACCGTCGCCATCGCAGCTGCGGTGCGCAAGGCGCTGGCCGCTTTCCAGCCGCAACTGCCCGCCGGTGTCACGCTGTTCAACTGGTATGACCAGAGCACGCTGGTGACGGACTCCGTGAGCAGCGTGCGCGACGCGATCCTGATTGGGCTGGGGCTGGCCGGCCTCGTGCTGCTCGCCTTCCTGCGCAGCCTGCGTGTCACCCTGGTGGCCATGCTGGTCGTGCCGGCGACGCTGGCGACCACGGTGCTGCTGCTGTTCACGCTGGGCATGACGTTCAACATTATGACGCTGGGCGGCATCGCGGCGGCGGTCGGGCTGGTGATCGACGACGTCATCACGATGATCGAGCACCTCGCGCGGCGAGCGGGCGCAAGCGAGGCCGAGAACAGCCGGGACGTCGTGCTGGCGGCCGGGCGCGAGTTCCTGCCGCCGCTGACGGGATCGAGCATGGCGACCCTGCTCGTGTTCCTGCCGCTCGCCTTCCTCTCGGGCGTCACCGGCGCCTTCTTCAAGGCGCTGTCGCTGACCATGGCGGCGGCATTGATCATCTCCTACGCGCTGACCGCGCTCGCTGTGCCCGTGCTCACCCGCCTCATCGTCGATTTCAAGCGCTGGAAGGACCCCGGCGAGGGGCCGGAGGGCCGGGTCGGGCGCGCCCATCGCTGGCTTCTGGAGCGGCTGTTCATGCGGCCCTGGCTGCTGGCGTTCGGCCTCGCGCCGCTGCTTGTGCTTGGCTGGTTCGCCTTCAGCCACGTCGGCAGCGGCTTCATGCCGAAGATGGACGAGGGCGGCTTCGTGCTCGATTTCCGCTCCGCGCCTGGTACCTCGCTCATCGAAACCAGCCGCGAGCTCAGCCAGGTAGAGGCTATCCTGCGCGCGACGCCCGAGATCGAGACCTACTCCACCCGCGTCGGCGCCGGCCTCGGCGGCGGGCTCAGCGAGCCCAACACCGGCGACTTCTTCGTCCGCCTGAAAGCCGGCCCGCGCCGGCCGATCGAGACGGTCATGGCCGAGGTGCAGGACAAGGCGAACCAGACCGTGCCCGGGCTGCGCATCGCGACCGCGCAGCTCATGGAGGACCTGATCGGCGACCTCACGGCGGTGCCGCAGCCGATCGAGGTCAAGCTGTATGCGAACGACCCGACAGCACTCGCCCCAGCCGCGCGCAAGCTCGCCGCCGCGATTGCCAAGGTGCAGGGCGTCGTCTCGGTGCAGGACGGCATCGTGATCGCGGGCGACGGCCTCAACATCCAGGTTGACCCGGCGCGTGCGGCGATCGAGGGCGTGGACGCGCAGTTCGTCAGCGACGCGCTGCAGAGCTACCTTGCGGGCACTGTGGCGACGCAGATGCCGCAGACGATCAAGCTGGTCGGCGTCCGCGTCTGGCTGCCGCCGGGTCAGCGCCAGTTCGACGACCAGCTTGCCGAGCTGCCGATACGCGCGCCGGACGGCCATGTGTTCGCGCTCGGCCGGGTGGCCCAGGTCTCGGCGGCGCCGGGCCAGGCGGAGATCACGCGCGAGAACCTGCAGCTCATGATCCCGATCACCGCGCGCCTGCAGGGCGCCTCGCTCGGCGTCGCCGTCGCCGACGTGAAGACGGTGCTCGACCAACCGGGGATGCTGCCAAACGGCGTGCGCTATGAGCTGGGCGGGCTTTATGCCCAGCAGCAGATCGCCTTCGCCGGGCTGGCGCGGGTGTTCGCGGCGGCGCTGGTGGCGGAGTTCGTGCTGCTGCTGTTCCTCTACGAGCGGTTTTGGATTCCCGTGATCGTGCTGGGCGCCTCGGCGCTGTCCACGACGGCGGTGTTCGCCGGGTTGTGGGTGACGGGCATCGAGCTGAACATCACGGCGATCATGGGCATGACGATGATCATCGGCATCGGCACCGAGATGGCGATCTTCTTGGTCTCGGAGTACGTTGATTTGTCGCGGGAGCTGCCGCCCCGGCAGGCGCTGCTGGAGGCGGCGCGCAACCGTTTCCGGCCGATCGCCATGACCACGCTGGCGGCGATCCTGACGCTCATGCCGCTGGCGCTCGCGATCGGTGCGGGCTCCGGGATGCAGCAGCCGCTGGCCATCGCGATCATCTCCGGCCTGCTGGTGCAATTTCCGCTGGTGCTGCTGGCGATGCCGGTGCTGATCGGGCTGACGGTATCGCGCCAAAACCTGGCCGGCCATGTTACGACGGTCGCCTGAACCTGGAGAGACCTCGATGCAATACGTCCTGCTTGGCGCCCTGGCCTGCATGATTTCGTCCGTGGCTGTGGCGCAAAGCCGGCTGCCGACCATCCCGCCCGACCAGTACACCGACCAGCAGAAAAAAGCCGCCGAGGACTTCCTGGCCGCCCGCAAGTTGCCGGTGTTCGGCCCGTTCGAACCGCTGATGTACTCGCCCGAGGTCATGTCCCAGGCCCGCGCCATGGGGGATTACCTGCGTTACAAGTCGGGCGTCGGCAACACGCTGTCCGAGCTCGCCATCCTGATCACGGCGCGGGAGTGGACGCAGGACTATGAGTGGTATGTGCACGCGCCTATCGCCGCCAAGGCCGGGATCAAGCCGGCGATCATCGAGGCGATCCGCGACGGGCGGCGGCCCACCGGCATGAGCGAGGACGAGGAGATCGTCTATGATTTCTCCTCCGAGCTGCACAAGAACAAGCGGGTCTCGGACCAGGCCTTCGCCCGGGCGGAGCAGCGGTTCGGCAAGCCGGCGGTGGTCGATCTCGTCGGGATCAACGCCTATTACACGCTGCTGGCGATGCAGCTGAACATCGCCCGCTACGCCATGCCGAAGGACGGCACGCCGCTGCCGCGTTTGCCGGAATAGACTGGGCTCAAGGGGCGGCCTGGCGAGGCAACGGCACCCAAGCCGGTAAACGCCCGAGTGCCGCGTCGTAGAAGCGCCCGACCGGCGGTGCGACCCAGCGCCGGATCGGCGCCAGCGCGGCCCGGGCGAACGCCGCCGCCAACAGGCCGGCAGGGATGGAGGCCAGCACGTCTATCGGAAAATGCACGCCGAGGAAGACGCGCGCCCAACCCGCGGCCAGGCCGACCAGGCAGGCGAACCCGCTCCATCGATAGAAGCCTCCGGTCAACACCAGCCCGAGCCCGAGGCTCCAGGCCACGGTCGCGTGGTCGCTGGGAAAGCCGTTATCTGCCACATGCTCCAGCCAGGTGTGCCCGATACCCACCATGAAAGGCCGCGGCTCGAACCACAGCAGGCCGAGCGTCAGGTTGATCGCCTGCCCGGCGAACACCGCACATCCGGTCGCGATCAGTGCGGCACGCCGTGCCGGCGGTCCCCAAACCCACAGGTAGGTCAGCAACACAGGAACCAGCAGCACGGGTGCGACTGCCAAGGCCTCCGCCAAGGCCTGCGGTATCGCATTGGGCTTGTCGGCTGCGTTCAGCAAGAAGAACAGCGCCGTGTTCAGGGAAAGCATCGCCAGACCTCCGCCACGTCCAGGGAAGCCGCGCGGCTACGGCACCGGCTACATTGAACCGGCCCAGGTGTCATCGGCCGGCGCTGGACATTGGCGATCCGTATAGGAGCCGCAACGCATACCCAACATGGCGCGGCGCACCTTGCCGTCCGCATCGTCGGCGTCTGCAGCCGGCACTCATCCGATGGAAAGGATCCGGCCTATGGCGATCACCGCCGAGAGAAGCACCAACCACATGCTGAACAAGGTCCCCGAGGTCACGCTGATCTTTTGGATCATCAAGATCATGGCGACGACAGTCGGTGAGACCGGGGCGGATTTCCTGGCGGTGCACGTGGGCCTCGGCACCGCCATTACCGGCGGAGTCATGGGCGCGCTACTGGTCGGAACCCTGCTGCTGTTGCGGTTCCAGCGTTATGTAGCCTGGATTTACTGGTTGACCGTCGTGCTGGTAAGCGTGGTGGGAACACAGATCACCGATGCCCTTACCGACGGGTTCGGCGTGAGCCTCTATGTCAGCACGACCATCTTCGCGCTGATCTTGGCGGCGATCTTTGCGATCTGGTATTCGAGCGAGCGGACGCTGTCGATCCACACGATCACCACCACCCGGCGTGAGCTGTTCTATTGGTCGGCGATCCTGTTCACCTTTGCCCTCGGCACCGCCGCCGGGGACCTGGCGACGGAGGCGCTGAGCCTCGGATTCACCGTCGGAGTCTGGGTGTTCGGCGCGCTGATCGCGGTCATGGCTGGCGCCTACTACCTCGGCGCCAATGCGGTGCTCACGTTCTGGCTCGCCTACATCCTGACACGGCCGCTCGGCGCCTCGCTCGGCGACCTGCTGTCGCAGTCACAGACCTATGGCGGGCTTGGCCTGGGCACCATCCGCACGAGCCTAATCTTCTTCGCCGTCATCGCGATCCTGGTGGCGGCGCTGAGCATCGGTTCGAACGGGTCGAGAGGCCGGCCAAAGACGGCTGAGCGGGCCTGAGCCGCGCTCACCCACAAATGGTTGTGGCCAATGAGTCGCTGTAACAAATTAATAATAAGGGATGCCCAAGATGCACACGCCCAAGCTCGCCCGGACCATGCTCCTGCTGCCGGCACTGTCGATTGTGTCGATTGGCGCCGGGATGCTCCTGCCCTCGGACGCGTTTCTTGCGTCGGCTGCGGCGGCTGCCTCGAAGATCGGCGATCTCGCGCCGTTCCGGGCCATCGTGGTCGAGACCGCTGCCTTGGTTGATAAAAGCGACCTTGCCGGGGCGAAAAGCCGGATCAAGGATCTCGAGACGTCCTGGGACGAGGCAGAGCCCTCGCTAAAGCCGCGCTCGGCAGCGGAGTGGCACACGATCGACAAGGCCATCGACCGCGCGCTGGCGGCGCTGCGAGCCAGCACACCAGATGCCGCGGTTTGCAAGCAATCCCTGGCCGATCTGCTCGCAGTGATGGATGGCGGCGGCAAGGTTTGAGCCCCACCAGCCTGACAAGGTTGGCGAACCGTATGTCACCGTCACAGCCGGCCCAATGACCCGGCGCCTAGTCTCGCGATCTGCAGAGGCATTTTGCCGCTGCAGGACCAGAGCCAAGGAAACCAGACCATGAATACGAAACGAATAATCCCTTGTACCCTTGCGGCGCTGCTCACCGTCGGGGCCGCTGGCGGGATCGCCTATGCGAAGGACAGCGACCAGGATGCGCGGGATACCGCAGCACTCGCGGGCATGAAGGTCACACTGCAGCAGGCCATCGCGACGGCCGAGCAGCAATCCGGCGGCCGCGCCGTGGGCGCCGACGTGTCGCAGGAGCGCGGCACGACCCGCATTGCGGTCGAAGTCGCTGGGCCAGGCGGTGTCAAGACCGTGTTGGTGGACGCCCAAACCGGCCAGGTGACCGCGACGCGCGACGGCGGTCAGGACGGCGAAGATAACGACTGACCAGCGCCGTAAGGGGGCGCCGCTGGTTTCGGCGGCGCCCCCTTAGCATTGCAGATGACCGGTGACGCGAGACGAGAAAGGGCGCAAGGCGGTGGCATGAAGGTGCTGGTGATCGAGGACGACGCGGAGACCGCTGCCTACATCGTACGCGGCCTGCATGAGCATGGCCACGTCGCCGACCATGCGCCGAACGGGCAGGACGGCCTGTTCATGGCGGTTGGCGGCGCGCATGACGTGCTGGTCGTGGACCGGATGCTGCCTGGCATCGACGGCATCGGGCTGGTCCGCACGCTGCGCAGCGCTGGGGTGCGCGTGCCCGTGCTGTTCCTCACGGCGCTGCGCGGCGTCGGCGACCGGGTGCAGGGGCTGGATGCAGGCGGCGACGACTACCTGGTGAAACCCTTCGCTTTCGCCGAGCTGCTGGCCCGGCTGCATGCGCTGGCCCGGCGCCCGCCGCTGTCCGATGC
>JANXVC010000228.1 GCA_025351925.1 Rhodospirillales bacterium
CTGGCCGTCGCGGTGGGTGGGCGCCAATGGGCGTTGGTGCACTTGGCCGGTCCAGGCGGTAGTAGGATGCACTGCCTCTTTGGTTCGAGCACCCCGATGCCGCACAAGCACAACGCTGATCGCCGTCATCACATTCCGAAGATGTCGTTCAAGGTGCAGAACTGGCCGGCCTATGAAGCAGGCCTGCGCCGCCGCGGCAGCCTCACATTGTGGATCGAGGACAGCGCTCTGGGCTGCTGGCAGACCTCTGGGCCAAGTGGTCAGGCCCGGTTCAAGGACGCAGCCATCCAGACCAGCCTGATGCTGCGCATGGCGTTCAAGCTGGCATTGCGGCAAACGGAAGGCCTGATGACATCGGTGCTGGCGTTGATGGGCGTGACGCTCTCGGCACCTGATCACACCACGGTCAGCCGTCGGGCTGTGACGTTACCGGTCATGCAACCGGCCTCGGTGCCGCCCGGTCCGTTGCACGTGTTGATCGACAGCACCGGCCTGCAGGTCTACGGGGCGGGACAATGGCTGGAGGCGAAGCATGGCGCGAAGTCGCGCCGGACATGGCGCAAGCTGCATCTGGCGGTCGACGCCGCCAGCGGCGTGATCGTGGCGCAAACCCTGACCGATCAGGACACGGATGATCCGTCGCAGGTCGGACCGCTGCTTAATCAAATCGACGACCCGATTGGCCGGGTGACGGCGGACGGCGCGTATGATGGCGTGCCCACCTACCAGACGATCGCGGCACATGGGGACGGCATCGAGGTGGTGATCCCGCCGCGTTCGACGGCTGTCCCGAGCGGCGATCCGAATGTGCCGACACAGCGTGATGATCATCTGGCGACGATCGCGGAACAGGGCCGCCTGAGCTGGCAGGCCGCCACCGACTACGGCCAGCGTTCGTTGGTGGAAACGACCATGGGTCGCTACAAGGCGCGGATCGGACCTCGGCTGCGGGCCCGCGGCTTCGCCGCCCAGCAGACCGAGGCGGCCATCGGCGTGGCGGTGCTGAACCGGATGCTGGCGGCTGGACGCCCGAACTCTGTCCGCGTTCAGCGGGTCATCGCGTAGCAGTTCGGGGCTGGGGTCATCTCGACCTCCAGCCGCCAAGTGTTGGTGTGGACGGCCCCACGGCATCGTGTGCCAGATTTGGGGTGTCATCAACCAAGACCGGAGCCGTCCATGACCCAATATAAACGCATCGGCATCGACACGTCCAAGGCCGTGTTCACGTTACACGGCATCGATCAACAAGATCGACCAGTGTTACGAATCAATCTCCGCCGTCCTCAACTTTTGGCGTTCTTCAGAAAGCTTCCGCCGACCGAGATCGCCATGGAAGCCTGTGGCAGCGCGCATCATTGGGCCCGCGAACTGACCGCGCTCGGTCACGAGGTGCGTCTGCTTCCCCCGCAATACGTCAAACCCTATGTCAAACGCGGCAAGAACGACCGTAACGACGCCGAGGCGATCTGCGAAACGGCCGGGCGGCCGGGCATGCATTTCGTGCCCGTGAAGTCCGTCACGCAACAGGCTCAGGGCATGGTCTTGAAGGTGCGCGAGACTCTGGTTGGTCAGCGAACTCAGATGACCAACACGCTTCGCGGCCATGCCGCCGAGTTCGGTGTGATCGCCGGCAAGGGACTTCGCCAGATTGGTCCATTGCTGACTGCCATTGAACAGGAGACCACCATCCCGACCGAGGCCAGGGAGATGGCCGCCCTGTTGGGCCAGGAGATCGAGCATCTTGACCGAAGGATCAAGGAGATCGATGTCAAACTGGCCGCCGCGCATAAAGCCAATGACGTAAGCCAGCGTCTGGCCACGATCCCCGGCGTGGGCCCGGTCACCGCGCTGACGCTGGCGATCGAGGTTGATCCGGCGGCGTTTGCATCAGGCCGTCACCTGGCCGCCTGGGTCGGGCTGACGCCGAAGGAACATTCCACCGGCGGGAAACAACGGATGGGCGGCATCAGCCGGGCCGGCAATGAACGATTGCGTGTCCTGCTCGTCGTTGGCGCTACCTCGGTGATCAAAGCCGCCATGCGGCCGGGCAGCGCGCTGATGACGGACTGGTTGCGGGCCTTGTTGCACCGCAAGCCACGCAAGGTCGTTGCCGTGGCGCTCGCCAATAAGATGGCCCGAGCGGCATGGGCGCTGATGACGCGTGGGGAAGTGTACCGACGCCCCGCCGCCGGAGCGGCCGCGGCGTGATCGCCGTGATCCGCGCCGCGGTTCAAGCGTTACGTAACGATTGGGAGTGGAACAATGCCTCGTCCATCGATTGGTGAAACAGCCAAGACCGGCGGCGAACGGCAGGCGCGCTATCGGACCAGGCACGCGAACGGCGCGCCGGTCATTCGCATTCGACGCCCGATTGACCGACGTAGCCGGATCCGGCGCTGGAACGATGCCATCGCCGCGGCGGTGGAGCTGCAAGCTGAATACGCCGAATGGCTGGACGCGTTGCCGGACAATCAACAGGACAGCACGCTCGCGGAAGCCTTGCGGGCGATTGTCGAACTTGATCTGTCCGAGCTTCAGGCGATCGAGCCGCCACGCGGCTTCGGCCGGGACTGAACATCGAGATGGCCCAAACGGCACGGGTCACGATGACGCGTGGGGCGGTCTGCCAGCACCAGCTGGTGACCGCTGGAACCAGGCGTCGATGCCGGGGTGAAAGAGCTCAATGAGATGACGATCGGTCGAACCGACGATCCTGAAAACCCGTTTGGTGCACCGGCTCTCGAAGTCGCGCAAGTGTTTGGGTTTGTTGTGCCATGAACGTGTCTAACGACACGGTGCTGTGTCTGAGATGAAGGTAGGCCCTTCGAAGTCGGCTTGTAGGAGCAGGCTTCAAACAGCCGTAAGCTGCTTCAGTCCGAAAAGCTGCGGTGGTGAACGTTACGGTCAAAAGGCGTGAGATAAACACGTCATGTATGGGTTAGAGAGACGAACGAAAGTGAACCGCTGACGACGCATCGAAAGACATGTGATGACATCGAAACTGGGGACGCGAACCCTTCCCAGGATGAGCATGGCAGATACCTATTTACTGGCCATGTGGTGTCCGGTGTACAGGCGGCGTGACTCTGATCTGGGCTTGGGCACGGAACTTGGGAACTCGTCATGCCATGCCAAGGGAAACCCTATAAGTGCGAAACACGAAGGGGGACATTACCGATGGGCATGACGGGGACGGATCATCCAGTAGTAGCGACGAAGCGCTTGTAACGAGCGTGGAGCGAAGGGGATGACCCAGCTCAAGGAAGGTCGTCGCCAACCGAGAGATCGGGAGGAGCGTTCGACGTTCTGCGTCGACTGTCGTCGCGAGACGGCAGGCAAATGGCTGGGACGAGCCGTGTAAGTCGAGAGGTTTACGCACGGTTCTGTGGGCGGCTGGAGGTGAAATCCCTCCGGCCGACCCGGCGATCCGGCTCGCGCAGCGGGATGGCATGCTGGATCTCCAGGGTGTTGTCATGGACGATGATGCGCTCGACGACCAGCCGCAAGATGGCCTGCCGCTCGGCGACATCGGCGGCTTGCAGTCGGGAGCCGACGCGCTCGCTGAACGCGGTCAGGCCGGCAAGTGCCTCCTCGGCCCGGAGCCGCTGCTCGCGTATGCGGAGTTGCCGCTCTTGCTGCTGCTCGGCCAGGCGCCGCTGCTCGGCGAGGGCCTTGCGCTGCCCCGACAGCTCCTCGAGGCTGATTACCTCGGCCTGGTAGGCTTCGATCAGCCGCCGGTCCGCCCGGTCGAGCCGCTCGATGTGGGCGCGCAGCCGGTCGTCGGCGACCTCTCCTTTGCTGTCCTGAGCCTCAGCCAGGAAGCGCTCATACTGCGCCGCCAGGTGCGCGGGATCCCCGAGCAGGCCTGCCACGTGCTCCCAGACGGCCTGCTCCAAGCTCTCCGCTTGGATCTGCGCCCGCGGGCACTTCGTCTCACGGGCCGTCGTGAGCGGGTCCACCCCGGCGCAGCGATAGTAGCACCTGCCGGGCCGGCCGCCTTGCGGGGCCGAGTAGCAGCCGTGGATCCCGAGGCCGCACCGGCCGCACTTCAGCAGGCAGCGCAGCATGTAGTCGCGCTTCTTGTTGCGGCGGAACGCCAGCGCGGCATTGCGCGCGAGCGCGGCGCGCGCGCCATCCCACGTTCGCTGGTCCACGAGCGGCGGCACCGGGATGGCGATCCACTGCTCGGGCGGGCGCGGCCTTCGGCAGGTGCGCTCCGTGCCGCGGCGGGAGTGCC
>JANXVC010000423.1 GCA_025351925.1 Rhodospirillales bacterium
TCCCGGCTGACCTCAGCCGCGAACAAATAGCCGGAGCCGCGGACGGTCTTGATGAGTTCGCTCGCCTCCTCCGGCGCGCCCAGCTTGCGGCGCAGCCGGCTGACCAGCACGTCCACGCTGCGGTCGAACACTTCGCCGATCCGGTTGCGCGACAGTTCGAGGATGCGGTCGCGGGTTATGACACGCTGCGGGTGTTCGAGGAACGCGAGCAACACGGCGTATTCGGCGCCCGAGAGTTCGACGGCCGCGCCGTCCGGTGCCTTGAGCTCGTGGCGCGCAGTGTCCAGCACCCAGGACGAGAACCGAAGATGCCGGGCGGGCGTGCCGGGCGCCGCCACTATGGCTTTGCTGCGACGGAGCACGGCGCGGATGCGCGCCAGCAGCTCCGCACGGCTGAAGGGCTTCGGGACGTAGTCGTCCGCGCCCAGCTCCAGCCCCAGCACCCGGTCGGCCTCGCTGCCCCGTGCCGTGACCATGATGATCGGAATGGTGCCCTCGCGCCGTATCGCCCGGCAAAGATCGAGCCCCGACGCGCCGGGCAGCATGAGGTCGAGCAGGACCAGGTCGATGCTGATGCTCCTCAGCGCGTCCCACATCTCGTGGCCATTGCGGACGCCGGTCGCACGGAAGCCGTTCTGTTGCAGAAACCGGGTCAACAGTGCGCGCGTGCCGGCGTCGTCCTCGACGACCAGGAGATGCGGCTCAGCACTGACCAGCTCACTGCTCATTCCGCTTTCCCACTCCTGCAACCATGCCCTGCATACTATGCCGCATGAGAGGCCGGCCTGCCCGTCTTGACACACTTTGACACGAGCGGTTGGCACGTATGACCGCTAAATGGGGGAAGACACCACTCGGTTGGCGGTTCTTCGCCATGGCAGTCCGCCCAACCAGCTAACGATGAGGAGGCCTCATGGGGCAGTTTGCGTCCGCCAATCCTACGCTGCATGCGCTTGCCTGCACAGCCTGCCCTCCCCTGCTGTGGGCCTAGTCCATGGCAGGCGGGCGGATGCGGGCCGTGCCATTCGTCATGGCCGCGGCGTGAGGGCTCGGCTGCTCGGGTTAGCCCTGCTGCCTTTCCTGGATACAGGTGCGTTCGCGCAGTCGCAGTCGCCGCTTCTGGCACCCGGCCCGACCTCCCTGGGCGGGCCGGGTGCCAACAGGGCGCCGGTGGCTGTTCCGCCGCTGCCCAGTGCAGCCGCGCCCCGCCCGGCCCCGTTGCAGTCGCTGCAGGGTGCCGGAGGGCCGAGCCTGACCGACTTCGAAGCGACGTCGCAGGCCGGCCCACAGCCGCGCAGCAGCCGTGCCGCTGCCGCCCGTGCGCCGGCACGGGCAGCCGCCGTTCGCCTGCTTGGTCCCGCAGAGGCCTCTCGCGTGCTGCGCACCGCCGTGGATGCGGCGGTGTCGCGCAACGCGGGGCTGCAGGGGGCTGCGGCCCGGAAAGCCCTCGTCGTCGCCAAGCAGCGCTCGGCGGCGGCGTTCCTGCCGGGCGCGCCGTCGCTGGGCGCCGCCTATGTGACCGACCAAGTGATCCGCAACCGCAACGCCCGCGATGCGGAGCTGTCGCTCGGCACCCAGATCTGGCTGCCGGGAGAGGGCACCGCCTCCATCCGTGCGGCCGACGCGGACCTGTCCCGCCTTGAGGCTGAGGGGACGCGGCAACTGCTGGAGGTCGCGGGCCAGGTCCGTGAGGCCCTCGCCGCCGTGGCCGGGGCAGAGGCCGACCAGCGGGCCAGCCAGGCGAGGCTGCGTGATGCCCGCATCCTGGAGGCTGACCTTGCCCGCCGCGTCCGCGGTCGCGATGCCGCCGAGGCCGAGCTGCTAGTCGCCAGCGCCGACCGGATCGAGGCAGAGGCAACCCTGTCCGAGAAGACCGCCGCCTTGGACGCGTCGCGGGTCGATTACCGCACTCTGACCGGTTTGGAGCCGCAAACGGCGGCGTTGAATGAACCAACTCCACCTGCCTTTGTCGCCCGCCCGTCGGACCCCCGCGTCGTCGAGGCGCAGCGCGCCGTGCAGGTGGCGCAAGCCAATCGGGAGCTGGCGGGCATTCAGACGCGCGACAGCCCCGAGGTCGCGCTGGTGGGCCGCCAGACCCGCGACATCAATGGCAACGTCTATGACCATTCGCTTGGGCTGCAGCTTCGTCTTCCGTTCGCGACCGAGACGCGCAATGCGCCGCGGCGTGCGGCGGCCGAGGTGGAGTATACCGACGCCGTCGCGACGCTCGCCAGGCTGGAGCGGGAGCTCGGCGGCGGCGAGAGCCGTGCCCGCATCGAGCTTGCCAGCGCCGTGGCGACGCGCGACCTCGCCGCGAAGCGCGCCACGGTGTTCGAGCGGCAGCGCAGCCTGTTCGAGCGGTCGTTTGCCGAGGGCAACACGCCGTTGGCGGACCTGATCCGCGCGCGCACGCTGGCATTCCAGGCGGATGCCGCGCGCGAGCGGGCGGATGTGGGGGCACGCCAAGCCCGCGGACGGTTGAACCAGGCTTTGGGCCTGATGCCATGAGGACGATCAACATGCCTATCCGGATGACTGGCCGGTTGCTGGCTGGCCTGGCGCTCGTGCTGCTGATCTCGATCCACACGCCAGCCTTCGCCCATGCGGGCCATGACGACGCGGAGCCTGCCGCGGCGGCTC
>JANXVC010000470.1 GCA_025351925.1 Rhodospirillales bacterium
TGTTGGGCGGAGAGACCGTCGAGGTCGATTGCGACGTCGATATCGAGCAGACCCCGCTCTCGTTCCACGCCCACGCCGTGCCGGACGGCATCGACATCCGGCCCGGTGACAGCGTGCAGGTGCACGGCGTGCCGTCCAGCATCGATTTCGGCGACGCCATGACCTGCCGGTGCCGCGCGACCGTCACCCGTGCCGGCGCACTGACCCGGCTGTGGACCGAGTTCACCGCGATGTTCGAGTTGACCGAATTGTATGAAGTCGGCTTTTTGCCGAAGGAGACCTGAGCCATGGCCACCCGCACCGCCGAGCCCAATGAGAGCACGCGCCTGGCGCAGCAGGACACCGTGCTCAGCCCACGCTTCTACACGACCGACTTCGCCGCGATGGAGCGCATCGACGTCAGCGGTGTGCGCGCCGAGTGGGACCAGCTCATCGCCGAGCTCAAGGCCGATACCAACAAGGGCCACTTCATCCGCAACGAGAAGTTCGACGTGGACCTTTCGACGCTGCCGCCCGAGCTGCGGGCGGAGTTCCTGGAGTTCCTGGTCAGCTCCGTCACCGCCGAGTTCTCCGGCTGCGTGCTGTATGCCGAGATCAAGAAACGCATCAAGGACGGCGACATCCACGACCTGTTCAACTACATGACCCGGGACGAGGCGCGGCATGCCGGGTTCATCAACGACACGCTGAAGGATTTCGGCGTCGGCGTTGACCTCAGCTTCCTGACCAAGGTCAAGAAATACACCTATTTCCGGCCGAAGTTCGTCTTCTACGCGACGTATCTGTCCGAGAAGATCGGCTACGCCCGCTACATCACCATCTTCCGCCATCTGGAGCGTCACCCCGAGCGCATGTTCCATCCGATCTTCGGCTGGTTCGAGCAGTGGTGCGCCGACGAGTTCCGCCATGGTGAGGCCTTTGCGCTGCTGATGCGCGCCGATCCCAAGGTGCTGACCGGTCTCAACAAACTCTGGATACGTTTTTTCCTGATCGCGGTATTTGCCACGATGTACGTGCGCGACCACGCGCGCCCAGTGTTCCATGCGGCATTGGGCGTGGACCCGACCGACTATGATTTCCGGGTATTCCGTATCACCACCGAAATTTGCAAGCAGGTGTTCCCGGTGTCGCTCGATCTCGACCATCCCGGCTTCGCCGCCGGGTTCGAGCGGTTGCGCGCCATCACCGTCGCCAAGGGCGCTGCCCGGCGGCAGGGCGGCGTGGTGGGCCGGATCAAGGGCGCGGCGCTTACGGCCGCGGCGGCAGTGGCATTTGCACGGCTCTATCTGATTGCCCCCAAGAGCAACGCAATGCCGGCGCAGGTCCGGCTCGTCCCCGCCTGGTAACGCGGCACTGCCATGCCCTTCTGCGCCGGCCCGGCGGTCTATGCGCTGTTCGTCTGGTGGTTCAGCACGGGGCTGATCATCTGGCTGGACAACCTGCATCCGCGCACCTTCCGCTGGAGCATGTCAGCCGGGACTGTGCTGTTCGGCGTGGCGCTATGGCAGCTTGCCGTGACCGCGGCGGACGGGTCGGTCTGGGGCACCTACGCTGCCTTTACCTGGGCTGTACTGGTCTGGGGCTGGCAGGAGATGGGCTTCTTCATGGGCTACGTGACCGGCCCGCGCCGTATCGGCAGTCCGCCCGGCGCTACCGAGTGGCAGCGCTTCGTGCACGGCGTGAACGCTTGCCTCTACCATGAGCTCGCCATCATCGCGACCGCGGCGGTCCTAGTCGGCAGCACCTGGGGTGCCGTCAATCAAGTAGGGACCTGGACCTTTCTCGTGCTATGGGGAATGCGGGCCAGCGCCAAGCTCAACTTCTTTCTGGGGGTGTTGAACCTCGGCGAAGAGTTCATCCCGGCCCATCTCGGCTACCTAAAAAGCTACCTACGCCGCCGCCCCATGAACGCGCTGTTCCCGTTCTCTGTGACAATTGGCACAGCTGTGATCGTCGTTTTGCTGCAACGTGCCGCGGCGCCTGGCCTCAGCGAGGCCGCCGCCGCCGGGCTGACGTTTGTCATCACCATGCTGACGCTCGCAGTGATCGAGCACTGGGTACTCATCTTGCCAATACCATTTGCCAGGCTGTGGAGCTGGGTGCTGACGCTCCGTAGGCCCGCGATCTCCAAAGCCGAACGGCCCCGTTCTGCCGCTGCTGCAACCCCTTGATTTAGTTTGGAGTCCTTAATGGACTACGATCGGTTCTTCCGCCGCGAACTCGATACCCTGCGCCAGGGTGGCAACTACCGGGTGTTCGCCGACCTGCAGCGCACCGCAGGGGCCTTCCCTTCCGCAGTGCACCTGAGCAGCCTGGGCAACCGCGCCCCGTCGGATGTGACGGTGTGGTGTTCGAACGACTACCTCGGCATGGGCCAGCATCCGTTGGTGCTTGAGGCGTCACATGAGGCGTTGGACAAATGCGGCGCCGGGGCTGGCGGCACGCGCAACATCGCCGGCACTAACCACTACCACGTCATGCTGGAGGAGGAGATCGCCGACCTCCATCAGGCTGAGAGCGCGCTGCTGTTCAACTCCGGTTATATGTCGAACTGGGCGGCGCTGAGCACGCTCGGGGCGCGTCTGCCAGGCTGCGTTGTGCTGTCGGACGCCCTGAACCACGCCTCGATGATCGAGGGCATCCGGCATAGCCGGGCCGAGAAGATGGTGTTCGGCCACAACGACCCGGAGGACCTCGACCGCAAGCTGGCGCAGCTTGACCCGGCGCGGCCCAAGATGGTGGTATTCGAGAGTATCTATTCCATGGACGGCGACATCGCGCCCATCGCCGAGATTTGCGACGTGGCGGAAAAGCACGGCGCCATCACGTATCTGGACGAGGTGCACGCCGTCGGCCTGTACGGTCCCCGCGGCGGCGGCATTGCGGAGCGGGAGGGCCTGGCCCACCGTATCACAGTGATGGAGGGCACGCTGGCCAAGGGATTTGGCGTGGTCGGCGGCTACATCGCGGGGTCGGCCGTGATGGTCGATTTCGTGCGCAGCTTTGCGTCAGGCTTCATTTTTACCACTGCGCTGCCGCCGGCCGTGTGCGCCGGGGCGCTGGCCAGCATCCGGCATCTGAAGGCGAGCTCCGTCGAGCGGGAGGGGCAGCAGCGCCGCGTGGCCCAACTGCGCGCGGCGTTGGACGCCGCCGGGGTGCCGCACCAGAACAATCCAAGCCACATCGTGCCGGTGATGGTGGGCGACGCTGCCCTGTGCAAGCACATCAGCGACCGGCTGCTGGAGCAGTACGGCGTCTATCTGCAGCCAATCAACTACCCGACGGTCCCGCGCGGCACGGAGCGGCTGCGCATTACGCCGTCGCCGCTGCACACCGACGCAGATATCGACCATCTGGTCGCGTCGCTCTCGGCAATTTGGTCGGAGCTGAGCCTTAAACGGGTTGCGTAACGCAACCGCGCGCTGACCAATGCGTCAGCCTTTACAGGCGCTGCATCGTTTGCACATCAAGACGCCCCGCAATGCGGTCGGGGTCACAACCAGGAGGAGCTTGCTGATGCCTAACCATAATGGGTCATCCCGTCGCGACATGCTGCGGACCGGAATGATGATCGCTGCCGGTGCCGCAGTGGCGTCCACCGCCCGCGCCCAGGATGAGAAGATTGCTCAGGAACTGGTTCAATATCAGGATCAGCCGAAAGACGGCCAGAAGTGCAACATGTGCGCGCAATGGGTCGAGCCGAATGCTTGCAAGATCGTGGCCGGCGTCATCCACCCGAACGGCTATTGCGTGGCCTACGCGCCGAAAGAGGGCTGATCCGGCTAGGCGGCGTGTCGGCCAGCTGACGCGCCGCCGCCTCTGATCTTATTTGGAACGGCCCGGCTTGAGGGCGTGCGCCTGTGCATCTAGGATGCGGATGCAGTCCACAGGCATTATTATTGAGACAAGTCACATTGTAACGGCGACGCGGCTGATTCCAGCATTGGGGAAGCGTGACAATTCCCTGCTAATCGCCTTGTCGGGGCTGATCCATCTCACGTTGTTGGCCTTATTGATTAGTTACAGGCCGGATTCTATCTCGGCGAACGTCACGACAGATACGCCAGTCGAGGTGGTGTTCGAGGTCGCCGCTGCGCCACTGCCGGAGGCACTACCGACCGAAACTACGGTGGATCCGATCTCCGAGCCAGTTGCGCCTGAACCGGTTGCCGCATTGCCTGCTGAACTTCCTGAGCCGCCACCACCAACACCGGCGTCGCCCATCTCTGTTCCGCAACCGCTGACCCCGCCAGTGCCAGTGCCGCCACTGCCGGCCAAACCCAGGCCGGCCGCGATGCGTCCACTATCGCCGATACAGTCTGCCCCTGCCATGTCGGTCCCGAGCGCGCCTCCGACTCGTTTTGCCCCGTCCCCAGCCGCCCCGCCTTTGGTTGCCACCGCACCCGTCGTTGCTCCACCGGCTCCGGCAAGCTCCGCCGAGCATGGTTGGCGTTCAGCGCTGAGCAGTTGGCTGGCCAGCCACAAGCGTTATCCCGAGCGGGCGAGGCAGCGCGGCGATGAGGGCATTGTAAGCATCCGCATTACCGTCGATCTTACCGGGCGCGTGCTGGACGTTGCGGTCATTCGCAGCTCGGGCTCAACGCTGCTGGACGACGCGGCGCGGAACATGCTGGCCGGCCAGCGCGTACCGCCGTTTCCGCCGGGCATGACGCAGGCGCAGCTGACCGTGCCGGCGAACATCAATTTCCAGCTTGAGCAATAGTGTCAAGATAAGGCATCAGGGCTGTCGCATTTGACCTAAGTTGCCAGGGGTATCACAGACCTTGTCATCGCGAGCCGGCTTCGGCGTGGCAATCCAGGGCGCCATCGACTGATGGTTGTGAGCATAGCTCTGGATCGCCACGTGCTTGCGCTCCTCGCGATGACGAAAGAGGGCAAAGGCGATCGCCCTGTAAGACGACAAACGGTGGCCGTCCGGCCCATATGCCCCGCCAATCCATGACGGAGACCCATCATGCCGCTCGACGACACCCATCCGAACCAGCGTCGCCCCACCCCGCTGTTCAATGTCCTGGGCGGCACGCTGGCGACCTGCTCGCTCGACCCGATCACCGGCTTCACCCGCAGCGGCTGCTGCGAGACAGGACCAGAAGATCAGGGCAGCCACACCGTATGCGCCGAGGTTACGGCCGAGTTCCTCGCCTTCAGCCGCAGCCGGGGCAACGACCTATCTACCCCCCGGCCGGAATACGGCTTCCCCGGCCTAAAGCCTGGCGACCGCTGGTGCCTCTGTGCGCCCCGCTGGCAGGAGGCGTTCCTGGCCGGTTGCGCCCCTCGCGTCGCGCTGCATGCCACCGAGGCTGCGGCGCTGCAGCACTGCGCGTTGGCCGACCTGCAGCAGCACGCGGTCGAGTAGCCTATTCCGCCGCTTCTGCCAGGCTGTACCCTGCGCGGACCCATACGGCGGTGTCGTGGAACACCGCACCGCCGTTCGGCGCGGCCGGCGCATCGCTGGTCAGCGCGTTGATGCCGACGCCGTTGATGAAATCCGCGCTGGGCCACACGCTCTCGACCACTACGACGCCAGGCTGCATGCCGGCGGCTATGCGCGCGTGCACGGTCACCGACCCTTGCTCGTTGCCGAGCGTCACCTCGCCGCCCTCCGTGATGCCAAGCCTTGCCGCGTCCTCTGGATGCACCAGGACCGTCGGCCTGCCCTCACGCTTGCGGCTGCCCGGTGTCTCGGTGAAGCTGGTATTCAGGAAGTTCCGCGCCGGCGCCGCGACCAGGCGGAACGGACGTTCGGGCGTGGCCGTGTCGGTGGCGGCCCAGTGGTCGGGAAGTGCGGGCATGCCGGCGTGATGCGGGCCGACCGCCGCCCAATCCGGCGCAAAGCGGAACCGGCCGTCGGGGAAGCCAAACCCGGTCAGGAAATGGCTGCGCTCGAAGCCCTCATCGGCGTCGATCCAGCGGCGGGCGATGACCTCCTCGGCACCGGGCCAGCCGGAGGCGCGCAGCGTCGCGTCCACGATCTGCATCGCCGTCATCTCGAACCCCGCATGCCGCGCGCCCAGCCGCCGGGCCAGGCCCTGCAGCACCTCGTGGTTCGACCGGCATTCGCCCGGCGGGTCGATCAGCTTCGGCCCGACCTGCAGATGCGTGTGCCCGCCGGCGCCGTACAGGTCGTCATGCTCCAGGAACGTGGTCGCCGGCAGCACCACGTCGGCGAGTGCTGCGGTCTCGGTCATGAACTGCTCGTGCACGCAGACAAACAGGTCGTCGCGCAGGAAGCCGCGGCGGACCCGGTTGCTGTCGGGCGCCACCACGACGGGATTGGTGTTCTGAATAAGCAGGGCGTGCACCAGCGGTCCGTCGCCGAGTTCCGTCCGGTCGCCGGTCAGCACGGCGCCGATCCGGCTCATGTCCATCTGACGGACGCGGAGGTCGCGCGCGTCCAGGCCCTCGATCAGCGTCTTGTCCCAATGATAGATGCCGGTGCCGCGGTTGTTCCAAAACGCGCCGCCGCCGGGGTGCCGCCACTTGCCGGTGACGGTCGGCAGGCAGGTGACGGCGTGCAGGCTGGCGCTGCCGTTGCGGCTGCGGGCGAAACCGTAGCCGATGCGCAGGAATGCGCGGTCGGTGCGGCCGTACAGCGTCGCGAAATCCTCGATCTCGGCCGTCGTCAGCCCGGTGATCCCTGCCGCCCAGGCCGGTCCACGGTCGCGCAAATGCGCCTCCAGCCGGTCCGGGCAGTCGGCATACTGCGCCATGTAGGGCCGGTCGGCATAGCCGTCGCGGAACATAACGTGCATGACGGCGCAGGCCAGCGCGCCGTCGGTGCCGGGGCGCGGCGCCAAGTGAACATCGGCGCTCGCGGCGCTGGGCGTGCGATAGGGATCGATCACGACGAACCGCGCCCCGCGCTGTTTACGGGCGCGGGTCACGTGGGTCATGACGTTCACCTGAGTGGACACCGGGTTGCCGCCCCACATGACGATCAGATCGGACTGCGCCATCTCCCGCGGGTCCGGCCCGCCATAGCGGCCGACGCCGGCGATCCAGCCGCTCTCGCATACCGTCGAGCAGATGGTGTTGTGCTGCCGCGAATAGCCCATGACGTGGCGCAGCCGGTTGATGCCGTCGCGCTGCACGAGGCCCATGGTGCCGGCAAAGTAGTACGGCCAGACGGCTTCCGGCCCATGCCGCGCGGCCACGTCGATCAGCGCGGCCGCGACGCGGTCCAGCGCCTCGTCCCAGCTCGCCTCGCGGAATGCACTTCGGCCTTTTGCAAAATCGCCCTTCGCGCCCGTGCGGATCAGCGGCCGGGTCAGACGGGCCGGGTGATGCACCCGCTCGGCGTAGCGCGCCACCTTGGCGCAGATCACCCCGGCGGTGTACGTGTTGTCCGCGGCCCCGCGCACCGCGCCGATGCGGGTCCGGTCCAGGACCTCAACCTCCAGCGCACAGGTGCTGGGGCAGTCATGCGGGCAGACGGTGTTGCGGAATGGGCCGACCATGCACGCTCCTCCGGGTTCGCTGGCTGATCGAGTGCGTCAGGCAAGCCGGCGCGTCAAGTCGGGACCGAGAAAAGCATCCAAACAAGGAAGCCGATATGGACGACGCCGACCTCCTGATCCGCCCTGCCGTCATGCAGGATGCAGAAGATGCCCGGCGCGTGCTGGTCGAAACCTGGCATGACACTTACGATCCCTTGCTCGGCTCGGAGAAGGTCGCAGAGATCAGCGGCCGGTGGCACGCGATCGAGGTGCTGACCCAGCAGATCGGCTCGCCGGATGCCTTGTTCCTGGTGGCCGAACACTCGGGCCGGCTCGTCGGGCACGCTTACGCCCTGATCCCGCAGCCAGACGTGCTGTTCCTGTCCCGACTCTACGTGCTGCCGGCCTGGCAGCGGCGGGGAGTGGGCACGCGTATGCTGGGGGCGGTGTTGGAGCGGTATCCCGGGACCGCGCGGATGCGCCTCAACGTCGAGGCTGGGAACGGGAAAGGCGTGGCCTTCTACCTTCGGCACGGCTTCACCGTGGTAGGCGAGCGGGCGGAGGAGGGTTTACGCCACCTGCAGATGGAGGAGGTCCTACGCTGATCCGGCGGCGGCACTGTGTTCTGGCTCCTGCGAAGTCGCGCCGCCGGTCTGGCCGCATCAATCCGCCTGCCAAACGGGCCGCGATTAAAGAACAGGGACGAACACGCGCACTGCGCCGGGCAGCATCGTGAAGCGGGCGGGGGTCATCGTGACGATCTCCCCATCGGCGCTGACGTGGCGGGGCCGGCGGGTGCGGACCTCCAGGGACTGGCAGCGCAGGGTTCGGACCTCATCCAGCAAGCCGTGCTCGCCATCGCGGAATGCGCGGGCCATCGCCAACAGGCGCCACCGGGCGCGGGGCTCCAGGCTATAGACATCAAGCTGTCCATCATCGATGCGGGCGGCATGCGCCACGACCATGCCGCCGCCATAGAACCGGCCATTGCCGACGGCAATCTGCATGGACTTCACCTGCGTATCTGCGCCGGCATGGCGCAGCGTGGCGCTGAACCGGCGGGCGGTCAGAAGCACCGCGGCGGCCGCGATGGGATAGGCGAGACGGCCCCAGCGGCGCTTCATAACCCTCGTCAGCCGTTGGGTAATATCGACGCTGAGGCCCAGGCTCGCCACGTTGAAGAACGGATGGCCGTTGACGCAGCCAAGGTCCAGCCGCGTCGTCCGGCCGGCAACGATCACCGCCGCTGCCTGTTCCGGATCGTCGGGGATGCCCAGGGTGCGGGCCAGGTCGTTCGCAGTGCCCAGTGGCAGAATGCCCAGCGGCAGCCCGCTATCGCGCAAGCCCGACGCCGCCGCGTTCAGCGTGCCGTCGCCGCCGCCCAGGATCACCCGGCCCACCCGGCCCTGCATGCTGCGGATCAACGGCGAGAGCTCCTCGCGGCGGCGGCAGGTCGCCTGGATTAAATGGAGCCCCGCCCGCTCCAGCGCGGCCGCGAACGGGGCTACGTCGCCGCCTCGCCGGCTATGGGCGTTGGCGACCAGCAAACAGGGGCCGTCCATTGTCAATCCGAGCGTCAGTCCTGAAACATCAGCGTCACGCCAAAGGCCGCCTTGGCGGCGACCGTGACGCCGTTTCCGTCCTGCGTCGCCGCGATGCAGCCGTCCCGCAACGCCCGCGAAGCCCGCTCCAGCGACAGCGTGCGGAGGACGAGCGCCGCCATGAACTGATCGCGGCCGTCGGCCTCGGGCGCGTCGCTGCCAAACTCGGCGTCGAGTGCGCCTGGGGTCACGACGTCGATGCGGGACAGCCCGGCGGACAGGCTGCAGCCGTCGGCGGTTTGCCGCACGCTATCAGTGCCGAACATGCGGGCGAACAAACCGCCGAGCCCGGACGGGTCGGCGGCGCAAACCACGGCGCGGAGGATGCCCAGCGCACCGTTCGGATGGCTGCGCCACGGGTCGTGCCACACCAGCTCGGGCGTCAGATGCTGGCAGAAAAACATCCGGCCGGCCGGCACCGCGTCACGCTCCAGCCGCACGGTGCGGAACGCTGCGTCGCGCGGGCCGCCGGGCATTTCGACCGGACGGGAGAACGCCTGGGGCGGCAGCGCCGGCACGCTGGCGTCCTGGAGGGCGGCGAAGGTGCCGTCGCTATCGAAAGTCTTGAACACCAGGCCATTCAGACCCGTCGGCCAGTCCAGCACATCGGTCCGGCCGCCCGCGCCGGGCATGACGCCCAGCAACTCGATATAGTCGGTGCCGAGGATCGCCAGGTTGTTGATGGAGCCCAGCGTGTGATGCCCGCGCGGCGTCAGCAGAAAGCCTAGGCGGTGATAGACGGCGGCGGCCTCGTCCAGCCGGTCGCAGGCGTTGATGACGACATGGTCGATGGCGGGGATAGGTTGGGCCATGGGATCGCTCCGCTGCTTCTGGCTGTCTAGCCGAGAGGGCGCGAGGAGGCGAGCCTGCTACGGCGTAATCGGCCGCGCGTAAGGTCGCGACTCCGGCGGCCGACAGCGCGGCGCACCCATTTTGCACTGCAACGAAACCGTGGAATCGCGAGACTAATGCCGGTCCAGTCATTATTCTTGCACGCGAATGCTTGGCTTCATCAGCGCATTAGCGAATCGAAGCCACTCTACGCACCCAATCGTGTTGACGAGCATGGCTTGTGCCAGTACGCCCATTGACTGTGACCAATGCAGCGCGCCCCCGTCCCTTCTTGCGCCTCCGCGGCCGTTCATTCATGGCCGTCGTGCTCATGCCGGATCTGCCGCTTGCGGACTGGATGACCCAGCTCGACGCGCAGATCGCCCGCTCACCCCGCTTTTTCGACGGGCGCCCCATCGTGCTGGACCTGGAAGGCCTGGCCGGCAATGAGGCCGGGTTCCTCACGCTGGTCGAAGACCTGGCCGCCCGCGCCATCCGCATCATCGGGATCGAGAACGCGGACGAGGCGGCGCTGGGCCCGTTGCTGCCGCAGCTGCCGCCCGTGCTGACCGGCGGGCGTACAGTGGGTCTGCCGGTGCTGGTGCCAGGCGATCCGCCGCCGCCGCCGGAGCCGGAGCCGCCGCAAGAGCGCGAGCCGCCCGCCTTGGTGCTGGATCGTCCGGTCCGGTCCGGTCAAAGCGTGGCCTTCACCGGCGGCGACGTGACGGTGATCGGCTCTGTTGCCTCCGGGTCCGAGGTCATCGCCGGCGGGTCGATCCATGTCTATGGCGCGTTGCGCGGCCGGGCGATCGCCGGACTGCTCGGCCCCGGACCCGGCGGCGTGCGCGCCCGCATCTTCTGCCGCCGGCTGGAGGCGGAGCTGCTGGCGATCGACGGCGTTTACAAGACTGCGGACGAGATGGACCCGGCCTTGCAAGGCCGCGCCGTGCAGGTCTGGCTGGACGGCGACCAGATCGCGATCGCTGCGCTCGACTAAGCAGACCTCTACGAGTCTGCGTACAAACGATGGCCTAGATTTTTCCAGATATGAGGTGACGGCAATGGCCAAGGTGTTGGTCGTGACATCGGGCAAGGGAGGCGTCGGCAAAACGACCTCAACGGCGGCGTTGGGCGCGGCGCTGGCACAGGCTGGCCAGAAGGTCGTCGTCGTCGATTTCGACGTGGGCCTGCGCAACCTCGACCTGATCATGGGCGCCGAGCGCCGGGTGGTGTACGACTTGATCAACGTCGTGCAGGGCGACGCGAAGCTGTCGCAGGCGCTGATCCGCGACAAGCGTCTCGAGACGCTGCACTTGCTGCCGGCCAGCCAAACCCGCGACAAGGACGCGCTGACCTCCGAGGGCGTAGCGCGCGTTATGGACGAGCTGCGGGAGAAGTTCGACTGGGTCATCTGCGACAGCCCAGCCGGCATCGAGCGCGGCGCTCAGCTTGCGATGTATCACGCGGACACGGCCGTCGTAGTGACCAACCCCGAGATCTCGTCGGTTAGGGACAGCGACCGCATCATTGGGCTGCTGGACAGCAAAACCGAGCGTGCGGAGAAGGGCGAGCGCGTGGACAAGCACCTGCTGCTGACCCGCTACGACCCGGCCCGTGCCAAACGCGGGGAGATGCTGAAAACCGAGGACATTCTCGAGATTTTGTCGATCCCGCTGCTGGGGATCGTCCCGGAAAGCCAAGATGTGCTGCGCGCCAGCAATCTCGGCAGTCCGGTGACGCTTGCCGACCCGACCAGCGCGCCCGCCCGCGCCTACACCGACGCCGTGCGGCGTCTGATGGGCGAGAAGCTGGCGATGTCGATCCCGGGGGACAAAAAGGGCCTGTTCGGCAAGCTGTTTGGACGGAGGGTCGCGTGAACCTGTTCAACTTTCTCAACCGGCGCACATCGGCTCCCGTAGCGCGGGAGCGGCTGCAGATTCTGCTCGCGCATGAACGCGTCTCCGGCAATCACTCGCAGCTTGTGGCGGTGCTGCAGGAGGAGATCCTGGCGGTGATCGCCAAGCACATGCAGATCGACCGCGACAAGGTCGTCGTGAAGCTCGATCGCGGCGACGACGTCTCGACCCTTGAGATCGACATCGAGATGCCGCCGCAGACCCAGTCCCAGGCACGGCCTGAGCTGAGCCTTTAGGACGAAGGCTATATCACAGATTGCCAGCCGCATCCGCATGGGCCGGTTGACGCTCCAGCGCGCCAGCGGTGCGGATCATGTCGCCGATATTGCGCCAGTGCTGCACGGCCTCACCCAAAGTCAGCTCGATGAACATACGTTTTGGCTTGCGGCCCGCCGCGGTCTCACTCGCGATCTCCCGCGTCAGGTGCACGACCACCGCGCCGGCCAGAGCCTCCGACGTGAGATGGGAGCCCTCGAACTCGGTAAGGTAGCCAGGGCTGAACCTTGAATTGGGCATGTCAGACTCCCCTTCAGAAGCTATTCAAGGAGGATAACATAAAAGTGATAAATATTTGGTTAATTCTGTGACATGATATGCGCGCCAAAGTTTGTGGCGTAATGGCAACAGAATGGTCGTTCAGTCGAGCGATCTGTTTGCGCGGTCGTCATGCATCGCCTGCAGCACGGCATCGGGCGTGATCCCCGCCATGCCGTGCATCCGATCGAGCCCGCCCGGCGGCATGATGGGGATGATCAACGGACTATGCCGCAGCGGCGTCGTCGCCCCGAACAGGCCATAGCTGCGCGTGCCGACCGCCGCCGCCATATTGAGGGCTGCGGTGTCGTTGCCCACATAGAAAGCGGCGTCGGCCAGCAGCGCCGCGACCTCCCTCAGGTGCCAGCCCAGCGCCAGCCGGACCTGGCCGGATTGCGCGCCCAATGCTGTAACGATCGCCGCTGCCATGCCCTGCTCCGCCGGCCCGCCAACCAGCACAACGCCCGGCCAGCCCGCCCGCAGCAGAACCGTCGCCAGCGCTGCGAAGCGGCCCGCTCCCCAGTTTTTCCAGTCATCCGAGGCCGCAATGCCGAGTGCTGCGAAGCCACCGGGCAATAACGGGATGCCCTCCGCGTCGAGCCTCCGGAGCGCCCCCAGCCGGTCCGCCTCGCGGACGTGTAGGACGGGGTCCGGCCGATCCAGCGCGATGCCGGCCGTTGCCATCCAGGCGGTCGCCTGATCGTATGGGTGGCCCCGCCAAGCGGACCGGGGCAGAAACGGCCCGCGCAGCACCCGACGCTGGATGCCGATGCCATAGCCATGCCGATGCCGGACACCCATTCCCAGCACGGCCAGAGTCAGGTTGCGGCTGCGCGTCATCAACACCGCGCCGTCGCAGTTCAACGCGCGGAGGTCGCGGATCAGCCGCAGCATCCCCGCATTGCCCTCGTGCCGGCCGCCCGGGCTCCATTGGCCGCGCTCGACATACAGGATGTCGTGCACTCCGTCCTCCAGCCCCACCAGTTGATCCGCCATGGATCGGGGCCGGGTCACCAGCGTGACACGGCCCGCGACATGCCGCGCCAGCGCCCGGATATGCGGCAGGTGCCAGATCATGTCGCCGATGCCGACGCGCGGCTGTATCAGCGCCAGATGGCGCATTTGGGGGATCATCGAAGACAAGCCGGACCCAGCCTGAATTGCCTCAGCCTAAAGCAACATCCGACCAATCCGCTCTTTTGGTCGGACGAAATCTCTAGGCCACCTTGGTGATCGCCCACTTGACCTGCTGCGTGCCGTCCGCGTGGCCGGTCAATACAATCTGCTGCGCCGGACGCGGCTCGGGACCCCCGAGATATACGCTCTCCTCAAGCGACACCTGCACGCCCTCGGCCCGCAGGCGCCAGCTGCTGCCGCCGGGCAGACGAAGCAGCACTGTCTCGTGGTCCGGCTGCAGGGCGGCCCCGACGGCGGGATGCAGATGGAAACGGACGGCATAGGGCTGCGGCGCCGTCGCCTCGACCGCGTCCTCGCCCCGGATGTCTTCTCCGCTTTCGGCCATGTACAGGCGGCGGCGGTGCAGCACGCCGAAGCTGGCCAGATAGCCGTCATGGCTCGCCTCCAGCCAGTGCGCGCCGTTGGCCTCCTGGCGCTGTACATCGACCTGGTTCGGATGGCGGCCGATGCCGCTCGGACGCAGTTCGGACGAGTTGGTGTCGGCGATCACCAGGGTGGAATGCGCGGCGGTGGCGCGGGTGGCGTCCTGCCAAGCGGGGCCGGCGGCCGGCGCCGCGCCGCAGTTCACGATCATCCGGTCGCGCCCGACCGAAACCTCGATCGACAGCGTGCCGGCATGCGCCAGCCGGTCGATGCCGGGCGGCGGCGGCGGGCCGCAATCCACGACCAGCACGCTGCGTCCGGCCTGCAGGCGATGGAACCCGCCCTCGGTCAGCCCGGCCGGCGCCCGGCCGCCGCGCCCGGTCTGGTTGAGCACGAGGTCGATCAGCGGCGCCGACTCCTCCTTGGCGCCGTTGAACAGCGCCAGGCCGCCATCCCCATGCCGCAGCGCACGGAGCGCCGGCGCCATGCGCTCGATAGCCGAGGACAGCGCCTCTGGCGCCTGGGCCTGGGCGGCCTGCAGCAGGGCGCGGATCTCGGTCAGGTCCTGCAGCGCCGCGAGCTGCGCGGCCGGGCTGCGCTCGACGTGGCAGCCATCCGGCAGTACCTGGCGCGCGATCTCCTGCGGCAGAAAGCGCAGCGCGCGGGTCAGGAACGCCGCGTGGTCCGGCAGCGCCACCCCGGCGGCGATCAGGCCCTTCAGCGCCGTGAGCGCGCGGGCGTCCAGCTCATCGGCCGGCAGGGACGCCGCCAGCATGCGGGCGTCCGCCACCAGACGGCCCATCATCCGCGTGCGGAAGGCGTCGTCGGCGCTGGCCGCGAAGAAGTCGTAGTGGCCCAGCCAGGCGGCGATCCGGGCGCCGGCCACATCCGGGCGACGCGCCAGCCGCTCGAGCGACGGCGTGGCGATCCAGTCGGCAACCAGGGTGCGCGCGCGGGTGCGGGCGGCGTCGGTGCCCAAGGCACGCAGGTCACGCAGCCAGGTGAAGCCGTGTGCCGCGGCGCGCAGCGACTCGTGGCCGCTCGTGTCAGCCCAGCCGCCGGGCGCCAATACGCGTACGCTGCCGCATAGCGTCATCTCGTCCTGCAGCAGCCGGGCGCCGCGGGCGGGATCGCCGGGCCACGGATCGCGGACCGGCAAGGCCGGCGCATCCGGCACTCGGCCCATTCGCAGCACCGGCATCCCGGCCATGACACGGCGCGCATCCCGCGCCCAGCGGCGTGGATCCATCATGCCGCGCCCCTCATCCAGGATGCGGAGGAGCTGGCAACGAGCGGACTGGGCGCCATGACGACCCAAGAGGACGGCCATGCAGGGTCAAGATGCGGCATGCGAGAGTTCTAAAGCCGCGGACGCCGGACGCAAGCCATTATCCAAGCGAACCTACTCATGCCGTTACACCCGGGTGAAACGCGCCGCGAAGAACCCGTCCACGCCGCCCCAATCGCTCCATAGGCCGGGGTGGGTACGCAGCGTGCCCTGTGTTGTCAGCGCCGCCGGGATGCCGGCCAGCTCCGCCGCGGTGAACGGATCGGGCCGCAGACCCGGCAGGTCGGCCACCCGACCCGGCCCCTCCTCCGGCTGCAGCGAGCACACGGCGTAGATCAGCCGTCCGCCGGGTCGCACTAGGGCCGTCGCCGCCGCCAGCAGCCGGTCCTGCCCGGCCGCCATCTCCGCCACGTCGCGCGGGCGCTTCAGCCGGGCCACGTCCGGATGGCGGCGGATGGTGCCGGTGGCGCTGCACGGCGCGTCCAGCAGCACGGCGTCGAACAGGGCCGGCGGGGTCCAGGACGCCGCGTCGGCCTGCACCACGTCCACTTCGAGCTGCAGGCGGGCCAGGTTCTCATGCAGGCGGCGCAGGCGGGAGGTGTCGCGCTCCACCGCCGTGACATGCGCGCCGGTCGCGGCCAGCTGTGCCGTCTTGCCGCCTGGTGCCGCGCACAGATCGGCGATGCGCTCGCCGGGCTTGGCGTGCAGCAGGGCGGCCGGCAGGGCGGCGGCGGCGTCCTGCACCCAGAACGCGCCGGTGTCGAAGCCTGGCAGATCCTGCACCCGGGTTCCCGCCGGCAGCCGCACCGACCCGGTCGGCAGCAGGGTTCCGCCCGGCGGCAGCTCCGCGCCGGGACGGAGCGATAGATCGAGCGGCGCCTCATGCCCATGCGCCTCGGCGATGGCCCGCGCGTCGGCGCCCCAGCTCGCCCAGAGCCAGGGCGGCGTATCCAGGCGCGGGCCGTCCAACCCATCGAGCGCGGCGGGTCCTGCGTCCGACACCCGGCGCAGCACCGCGTTGACCAGCCCGGCGAATGGCGCGAGGCGTCGGCTACGCGCCAGCGCCACCGCCGTCCCGACCGCGGCGTGCGGCGGCGTCGCCAGCAGCAGCAGCCCGGCCGCTCCCAGGCGCAGCACATGCTTCACGCCGTCCGGCGGCGCCCGCGTCAGGAACGGCTCCAGTACCGCGTCGAGCGACCCCAGCCGCCGTAGCACCGCCGCCGCCAGCCGGTGCGCCGCCGCGCGGTCCCGCGGCTCCGCCAGGCCAGCGGCGTCCAGCGCCTCCTCCAGCGGCCGGCGGCGGTCAAGGACAGCGGTCAGCAGGTCGAACGCGATCTCCCGCGTTGGATCCTGCAGGGCGGCTTGGAGCTTGGTGATCATGCGGCGGTCTCATGGCCCGGATTGGCGGGCGCCGCTACCCCGACTGAGGTAACGGCAGGGTGGGCAAAGCCAAGCCAAGGCTGCAAGAGCATGGACAGCGCCCTATATGCGGTGCAGCACACGCCGCCGCCGTTTCCAGGACCGACTTCAGGAATTCTTCATGTCCAACCTGCTTGCCGAAACCGTCACCGGCGTCCGTCACTGGACCGACACGCTGTTCAGCTTCACCGCGACGCGCGACCCAGCCTTTCGCTTCCTGTCCGGCCAGTTCACCATGATCGGGCTCGAGGTGGACGGCAAGCCGCTATTGCGCGCCTACAGCATGGCGAGCGCGCACTACGACGAGCAGCTCGAATTTTTCAGCATCAAGGCGCCGAATGGCCCGCTGACCTCCCGCCTGCAGCATCTGAAGCCTGGCGACCCGCTGCTGGTTGGCCGCAAGGCGGTCGGCACCCTGGTGCAGGACAGCCTTACCCCGGGCCGCAGCCTCTATCTGCTGGGCACCGGCACCGGGCTCGCCCCCTTCGCCAGCATCATCCGTGACCCCGACGTGTATGACCGGTTCGAACGCATCGTGCTGGTGCACGG
>JANXVC010000472.1 GCA_025351925.1 Rhodospirillales bacterium
AAGCCGGCGTTGCTGCCGGACCCACACAAAACGCCGCCCAGACCGCGTGGGCGACGACCGATCAGGGTCAGCGCGGCGGCATACGGGGCAGGGGCCGCGCCCGGCTGGCTGTATCACCACCTGACCGCCAGCGGCCCGGCCAAGCCGCTCGCGGCCTTTGTCGCAGCGGCCCGCGGCTCGGGCATCGTGCCTTGGCGGCATGACCTCGCTGCGATCGAGGAGGACGTGTTCAACCTCGCCGTGGCCCAGCCGCCCGCACAACGTAGGTTGGGCGTCGCGGGCTGCCGCATCCTGGCCCGGCAGTTCCGCACCCAGGTCGAGGCACGCCAGGCGCGCACAGCGGCGCGGGTCGGGCACGACAAAGAGTGTCCGTTCGACCTGCACGCCCTGCTGCCGGTGCCGGACAGCGTGCTGCAGTGCGGGCCGGGCGACCCGCAGGCGCTGGCCTGGCTTGCGGCGCACTGGGGCGTCACCGACCGGCTGCGCCACGTCGTGCTGCGGCCCGGCGCCACCGCCGGTCGCCGCCTGCCGGCCGGGCATGGCGTCGTCGCCTACGGCTTCTTCAGCGACGGCGGCACGCCAAATGCAGCCCTCGCCCAGCTCGGCCCGCGCTGGCCCGCGTTGCGCCTCGTGCTGCAGCCGCTGCCGGCGGGGTGACGCGCCGCCATGGACGGTGTCGCCAGCGAACCAGCCGACAGCACGGAGAGCCATGCGCCGCGCTTGAAGCTCAATGGGTTCAGCGGGCCGCTCGACCTACTGTTGAGCCTGGCGCGGGCGCAGCGCATCGATCTGCGCCACCTCTCGCTGCGCGACCTCGTGCAGCAGCTCGCCCCGGCGCTGCAGCAGGCCGCCACCCTGGCCGAGCGCGGCGACTGGCTGGTGATGGCCGCCTGGCTGGTGCTGCTGCGCTCCCGCCTGCTGCTCCCACCGGCCACATCGGCGCGGCAGGCGGCCCAGCGCCAGGTCGGCCGGCTGCGCGGCCGGCTGCTCGGGCTCGAGCGGGCACAAGCTCTAGCGGCTTGGCTTGACCATAGGCCGCAGCTCGAGCGTGACGTGTTCGGCCGCGGGATGCCGGACATGAACGCCGTGTCACGCGACGTGCAGCCCGAGGTCGACGTCGTCGAGTTCCTCTGGGCGTGCCTCGCGCTGTTCGAGGACGATGATCAAGCAACCGACACGACGACGTCCTACCAACCGCGGCGGCTCGCGCTGCACTCCGTTGCGGAGGCACGCGCGCGCATTCTGCAGCGCCTCGCCGCCACGGTGGACGCGCAGACGCTGGGCCAGCTCCTGCCGCATGCCCCGGTCGCCCAGGACGGCGCGTCCCGAAACGGAGTGATGGCGCGGTCGGCCTGGACCAGCACCTTCACAGCCAGCCTCGAACTCGCCAAACAGGGCGAGGTCATCCTCGCCCAGGATAGCGGCTTTGCACCAATCAACGTCAGCAAAGGACCAAGCGCGCGCACGTGCGATCCCGGTCACTTCCCCCACCAGCACCTCGACCCCACCCTGGAGGCAAAGGTGCCCCGGATCGAAGAGGCGATGTCATCCAGCGACAAGGCGACCGTGGCGACCTGATGGAGCAGCGGCTGGAACAGGTAGTTGCGCCAGTCCAGCACAGCGACGGCAAGACTGGCGCTCCGCTCGCTCGTTCAGACCTGACGCCCCACGATCAGCCGCTTGATCCGGGCGAACGTCGCGGACACATTAAGGCAAGGGATGAGGAGTAGGCAGATGACTGAACCGCGTATGCCGGTGCATGATCTCCGGGACCGCCTGGAAGCTGCAAGACTGAAGGCGATCGAGCTCCTGGCGTCCCAAGATGCGCCAGTGGAAGAGCTTCCAGCCGACGTGCTTCGGCACGTCGCGGATCTTCATATCGTGCTGACGGCTGTCCGCGAGGAGATCGAACGGCACGAAACTCACCTGGGGCATGGAAACGAACGACCTTTGGACTGAACTCGCGGCCGTTCCCCAGTAGCCAGGCAGTTTGGCTGATGATCTCGGCCGGGAAGCGGTAGCCGGCGTAGCTGAGGCGAACTGGCGTCGCCATTCCATCCGGCTACCCGACCTGATCTGGCCCGACATGCCGGTCGAGCACCGAATTGACGATGCCCGCCGCCCTCATCGCCAACGTGGTTGCGTGATGGAACCTCCACCACCTCGGAGCCCGTAAGAGCCTACTATCCTACTTGTTTATCGGAGTCTGCTTAGGTCAAGGCGTCTGCTTGACTGCGTCCGGCTCCGCATGCGCAGCCTTCCAAACTCGCCGGAGCTCCGATTGGGTCCGTTTGAGAGCGTCCAAGCGACGAGTAAGCCATGCATCGAGTAGCCGCTCAGCCGCAGCCTCGTCCGTACAAGAAGACAACTCGATCCCACAGTTCGGATCGAATTCTTCGACAGCCCACATCGCATCATCGCCCATTTTCCGAACATCACGCAGATGAGCAATCAGATCGTAATCCGGGCGCTCCAATTTCAAGCCCATGGGCGCGCTGGCACGGCCCTGGGCATAATGCGGACGATCGGTCATCGCGGTGTCTCCCTTTCTCTCAGGCTGCAGCAAAGCAACATGCTTGAAACCGGCCTAGCGTTCCAGCAGCAGGTCCCTCAGCACGATCGCGTCGTTATGCACCTCGTCATGAGCCGAATAGATCAGCGTGACCGGACCCTGTCGCGCAAGAGAACGCAACTGGGTCAGCAACTCGGCATTCTGGTGCAGCTCCTCGGTGTAACGACGACGGAACTCGTCCCAGCGGGCCGAGTCGTGCCCGAACCACTTCCGTAGCTCGGTGCGATGTCCTTCATCTATTGGTCCAGAGCGGCGTCTGCCTTCGAGACCCCGCGTGGCCACAATCGGTCGATCAGGACCCGGGTGCCATCATCTGCCTCGAGCGGCTCGTATGCTCGCTTCAGTCTAAGGTTGCTTGCCAGGACTCTCGAACTCATCAGCTTCGCTCCGTGGGCCTGGCCTGCGCCCGACATCTCCGTCAGGCGCCAGCGGCAATCCTCTGCTCGAACTCGACCTCCGCACGCAAGCCTACGAGGTTTCGCTGCACGATGGCGACCGCGGCCTTCTGGCCGGCCAGGCGATAAGTGATCGCGCAGTCCTGCCCCTCCAGCGACCCGGCGATCTCGGCCGTGTCGAAGCGCTCGGCATGACCGACGTAGCCGAGGCCAAAATCATACTGGATGGTCCAGAAGAACGGGACGGCATCGAATCGTTCCCGCTGGCCGAGGATGTTGCGCGCGGCCGTTTGCCCCTGGCGCTCGGCGACGACCCAGTGCTCGACGCGGATGCGCTCGCCGCTGAGCGGGTCCGGCCAGCGCGCGATGTCACCCACGGCAAAGATGCCCGGCACGCTCGTCTCCAGGAACTCGTCCACGCTCACGCCATGGTCGGTGGCAAGCCCGGCCTGCTCCGCCAGTGCGACAGCCGGCCGCACGCCGATCCCGACGACGACGAGGTCGGCGTCGAGGCGTTCCCCGCTCTTCAGGGTCACGCCTTGCGCATCAATGGAGATTGCCGTCGTGCCGAGGTGGAACGTCACCCCGTGCTTCTCGTGGAGCTTGCGGATGAAGGCGCCGATTTCGGCCCCGAGGACGCGCTCCATCGGGACGGCCTCAGGTGCGACCACATGCACGTCGAGGTTCCGCTTCCGCAGCGAGGCGGCCACCTCCAGGCCGATGAAGCTCGATCCGATCACCACTGCGCGCTTCGCCGTGGCGGTCGCGGCCACGATGGCGCGGCTGTCCGCCAGGGTTCGTAGGTAATGCACGTGCGGAAGCTCCGCGCCAGGCACGTCGAGTTGCACGGCCTCCGCACCCGTGGCGAGCAGGAGCGCGTCGTAGCCATGCTGGCTGCCGTCCGCGAGCTGGACGTGCCGGCTTGCCGTGTCGATCGCAGCCACGCGAGCCCCAAGCTTCAGGTCGATGTCATGCTCGCGGTAGAAGCCGGGCGAGCGGAGAAGGGTTGCGGGCTCGTCTGCCACCCCCGCGAGGTAATCCTTCGAAAGCTTGGGACGATCGCAGGGCAGCGCCTCATCGGCGCTTAGCATCGTGATGCGCCCGGCGTAGCCTTCCCGGCGAAGCATCTCGGCCGCCGCATTGCCCGCGCCACCACCGCCGACGATGATGACGGACGCCGGCATGCCGGCCGATGGAGGCTGCGGTTGTGGGGCGAACCTCTCCAGCTTTTCCCGGACATACACGGCGCCGACCGGCGTCTCCACCGGCGTGAACTCACGCGCCACGTCGCGTATCGCCTCGACATCCCAACGGGACACCGGGTCCAGCGCGGGCGCTCGAAGCGCCTCGCCGGTGCGTAAGTCGAAGCAGGCATGATGCCACGGGCATCGGACCGTATCGCCCACGAGAAGTCCCTGTTCGAGCGGAGCGCCGTAGTGCGTGCAGATGGCGCCGATCGCGAACACCTCGTTGCCACGCCGGGCAAGGAATACCGGCTCGCCGCGCGCGTGCCCGAGCAGCATTGTTCCGTCAGGGATCGTGGAGAGTTCAACGCCCTGCGTGAGATCGGGCCCGCTCAACTTTGGCTTTTCGTCACTCATGGGATTTCCCGATGCTGAGGGGAGCCGGGGGCGCCCTATTGGTTGAAGGCCGGTAGCTTGACTGAGGAGAGTGTCCTCGGCTGCGGATGACCCTCTCAGCCGCAGCCGGGAGGTGCACCTCGATAACCATCACGGAGAGCCTTTCCCGTCCCGCCATAAATCCACGACCCTGCAGCAGTTCCGAAGAAGGTCAGGAAGCCCGAGCAGCACACGTTGCCGCCGTCCAGAAAAGGCACGAGGGCGCTACCGGAGGCTTGGCGACCCGGAATCAACGCCTCGTCTAGGAATTCAACCCGTGGCGATTTGCGACAGAACCTAAACGGTCATCGCGACAACGATTATGCCAATCACAATCAGGACAAGCCCCCCGATAAGCATAGGCACCAAAGTGTCACCCCGAGAGGTCTCGCCTGGACCAAGGGAACCACGTGCATCATCAGTCGTAACGGTGACCGGCTTGGGACGCTTTTCAAAGTCAGCCATAACTCAACCTCCTTCCCGGGGTTTCGTGACAAGCGCTCATCGTGCCACTCCAGACAAGACCTTGCTCTGCGGAGTTCCGTGGGGATAGGTTCGGAAACTACGCAGTCGCCTTCTCCGGTCTTATGAAGTCACATCGACCTGCCCATGCGTAGCATCCGCCACCGGTGAAATGTGCCTTGGACTCAGCGGCTGACGCTGCCATGGATGATTCCGATTCGTCCTCTCGTGGTTGGTCCTTATGGCGCAGCATTTCCTGCTCTCGGCCGGCGCACGCTCACTGAGCGCCGCCAAAATTATATGCATGTCCGACGACAGGGTCGAGAATGACCATCCCTCAACTACGATGGACACCTCGACTAAGCTCGTGCGGGAGCGGAAGTGCCACGGCAACGAAGAACATGCGACGAGAGTTCACGGACGAGGCAACCGTCAGGCGGTGGCTACGCCGGCCGAGCAGACGGTCCAGCATACGCCCTGACGCGGAAAGCGGATTGGGCGGTTTTTGGCAGCCTCGTTCGAGAGGGGCCACCGTCCAGGCCTCTACATCGGGCAATCACGACACGCGCACGGACACCTCGAAGCCACCCTTGTAGGGTATGAGGATCGATCGAAAGCCATTCGCCGGATTGCGAACGAAGTCCGTGTATTCGGTGTACTCTTGCGCGAACAGGCCTACATTGTCGCAGACGACCATGGCACCGGGGCGAAGATGCGCGATAAGAAGCCGCAGGGCCGGCATCACGATGGGGATCCATGTGTCCATCAGCACGAAATTGACGGGGCCGCCGACTTCCCTCAGGGTTTCCAGCGCGTCGCCCTCTCGCAGATCGATTACCTCGGCAAGCCCTGCTTCGGCGAAGTTTGCCCGCGCGGCCGCAGCTTTCGACGGCTCGCTCTCCGCGGTGACGACGACCCCTTCTGTGTCGTCACCGCGTGCATTGTCACGCACAGCCGCGGCCAAGTAGATCGTCGATACACCGAAGGACGTCCCCACCTCCACCACACGCCGGGCCTGTAGCGAGCGACATTGCAGGTAGGCGAAATCGCACTTGTCTTGATCCAGCGCCACGAGCTTGTCTCGGTAGAATTCGGTGTCCACGTCCATATATCTGCTGTCAGCGCTCCGGTGCGCGCGGATCCGAGAGCCGACATGCTCTTTCATGGAGCTGGATTGGCGTTCGTCCTGCTCACGCAGGCGATCCAAGACAGCTTCGGCACGTGGGTTCGACAGCAGAGAACTCATCGCATTCCTCCTATGGCCGATCAACGATACTGGGATATGGACATTGCCAAAAAGGATATCTGCCGGGGCACCGTCGACTTGTTGGACGGAGGTCGCGCTGGCGCGCGATGACCACGGCGTGCTCGTAGCTAGGCCGAAGCGGCGACGCCGGTGACGTCGGCCCAAACCTGAAAGGCTTGGGTCCGGGTGGCTCGATACTGGACGGCTGGAACGTGGTGGCGGCGGAGCAGGAAGAGGTTGTCGGTCCCGTCATGGGCGGACAAGAAGCACTGTGCCTGGCCAGGCGACCTGAACGCTTCATCTGCCGTTCCCGTTGTCGCGTGGGCTGGTGCGAGTTCCCCGCCCTGTTGTTCAGCCCTTTGTGCTCCCGTTGCTCGGCCGAGGGCGAAGCCGGCAAAGGTTCCAGCGGAACCGCCGATGGAAAGCCGGCGGAAGGATCACCTCGCGCTTGGCCGTCCCGCAGCTCGCCAGCTTGTCGGTGATCATGACACGCGGAGCCCGGCACTGCGTCTTCAGCAACTTGCGCAGCAGGCGCTTGGCGGCCTGCGTGTCGCGCCGGCTCCGCACCAGGATGTCCACAGCACCATTCCATTCTGGTCGACCGCGCGCCATTGCCAGTGCCTTACCTCACGCGCTCTGCCGCCTGACCTGCCTTTGAGTATTTTCCGATCCTATCGACGCCGACCGGTTGCTCTCATTCTTCCCATTGGAGGTTCATCATGTTTTTTATCGTCATACTGCTTCTTGTAATGCTGATGTTTTCGGGCGGCGGATACTATGGTCATCGACAAGGATATTACGGTCGCCGGACTGCGTACGGCGGCATTGGGCTCGGCTGGCTCGTCATCCTTTTCGTGCTTCTTTTCCTGATGCCTCAATGGGGCTACATGCGGTATTGATCTTCCCAACGTTCTCTCGACCCTGCGACCCCGTCGGGGGCCAGGGCCATTCAGGTCTGCCGTAGTCCCATTCGGCTAAATCCGGTTCTGTTGCGGCCGCCGGCGCTAGCCCGGACCGGCCAGTGCGCCGGGCCCGGAGCGCCGGGCTGGTCAACGCGATGTCGAATCGGATGCGGTCCAAAAGCAGCTGGAGCGAGCGGGCCTGCGCCTCGCCGTGGGTGGTCAGCGCAACATCGGCCCGTCCGGTGTGCTCGCCAGACACTGACCACTCGGTCTCGCCGTGCTAGATCAGGTGGAGCCGGAGGCTCTGGTCGACGACGTTGACGACACGGATCTTCAGATCCGGCAGGTGGTGGCGCAAGATCAAGGCGGCGGCATGGCTCTCCAGTGTCGGTGTAGCGCCACAGCCGGCCATCACCACGTCCGGCTCATCGTCCTGGTTGTTGCTGGCTCGCTGCCAGATGCCGAGCCCTTCGCTGCAGTGGATGACGGCATGCTCCATCGTCAGTCATTGCGGCAATGCGAGGCTCGGAAACTACTCACCCGGTCCGCAACGCCCGAACTGGTCGTGCCCTGGCCAAAGCGAGAGGTGGTGTTCTCGTCCAGAGACGGAGCGCGCTTCCGACCAGGACAACGCAGGTCAGCTCAAGGAGCCGCAGATAGATAGTTTCCGAACCTGCCGAGCTGGACGCATTCGGGTTAAAGACAGTGGCTCAGGAAAACTATAGTTCCAGATTTTGAACGTCGATCGACCGTCACACAAGGGCAGCTCAAATGCATCGTGCAATCCTGTTAAGTTCCGTAACAGCCACCTGCCTCGGTTAGCGGCTCCGTTAGCGTGGCGCAGGGATCAGGTATTAGTGCCGAGGGGCTGGGTGGCGTAAGAAGGCCACCCTCCGCAGACTTTCGATGCTCTTTTGCCGCCCAAGATGAACCAGGACCGTTGTTGCTACTTTCCACGACAGCAGCGCCAGGTGACGAATTGGCCGGCCTACGGCGCCAGCTCGCGTCAGCGATGCAGCCTGATAGTCCTGGTTCACCGACGAAGCGATCGTGGCGTGGGCGGGCGAGCCACGGACGGCGCAGGGCGGCCAGCCCTGGCATTGGAGCTGCAACGCCCGAGCTATGTCCGCGGCGCCTGACCTTGGACGGGGTTGGGATTAGGCGCACCCGTGTTCTTGATCCCGGCACCACATCAGCCTGGATCACTAAGCAAATCTGTACACGAGAGGAATACATCATGCTGCAGGTCGTATCGGCACTCAAAGGCTACTCAATTGAAGCAAAAGATGGCGCGCTTGGAACCGTCAGCGACTTCCTATTCGATGACAGCACCTGGAAGGTGCGCTGGCTGGTTGTCGATACTGGCGGCTGGCTGACTGGACGCAAGGTCCTGGTCCACCCGGCGGCGATCGACTACGCAGACTATGGATCGCGAAAGCTCACTGTCGCGCTGACGAAGACGCAGGTCGAAGACAGCCCAGATATCGCCCAGGACCGACCGGTCTCACAACAGATGCAGAACGACCTTTACGGCTACTACGGCTGGGACCCGCTCTGGGGCGGAGGGATGTACGGCGCAGGCATGTACGACGTGGGCCTGTATGGTGGAGGAATGGGCGGGATCGCCTCGCCGTCGTCGGCGCGGGCCTACTTCGGCGCGGGTGCCGTGCGAGAGGCCGAGCGCGGCGAAGCCCACCTCGATGCCGGCGACCCGCATCTGCGCAGCATTGCCGAGGTCACGGGCTACCACGTCCATGCGACCGACGGGAGCATCGGACATGTCGAGAACTTCCTCGTCGACAGCGCAAGCTGGGGCGTCCGTTATCTCATCGTCGATACCTCAAACTGGTGGGTCGGGCAGCATGTGCTGATTTCACCCTATGCGGTGAAGGAGGTGGATTGGTCGGACCGTCACGTCCAGCTCGACATCAGCAGGGACAAGGTCAAGTCCAGCCCGTCCTGGAATCCCGCCGAACTGATCGACGGCGAGTTCGAGAAGCGGCTGCACGGCCATTACGGCTGGCCGGGCTACGGTTGGTGACGGGACAGCAGGCCGATCCTTGGAGCTGGCCGGGTCAGGCGAAGGCTCCGGCCGGCAGGAGACACACAATGCAAGCAACACACCCCGGCGCATTTGCCCTGAAGAACTCGGGGCTCGATGCCTTCCTGTACGCCGATGTCGGTGCCGAACTGAATGGATCGACGCTCACGATCCTCTCGATGATCGCGCGGCTCGGCAGAGATCCCTGGACGGAGGCGGCACAATGGGCCGCGCTCCCGAGAGCCCGCGTGATCGACAGCCTGGCCCAAGGCATCGCCCAAATGCCACTCGTGCCGTCTGCCCTCGCCGAGACTCGCGCCACCGCTGCACGGCTTGTTCAACTCTTGCCCGCAAAGACGCAAGACGTTCGGCAGGGAGATGCGGGCAAAGCAAAAACGGCGGTGTCGAAATGGGCTCCGATCACGATCGTCTATTGCGCTCTGGCCGGTGGGATGGTGCTTAATGCGCTCCTGATGCCCAAGCTGTCACCTGCGGTCGCCACACCGACCGAGCAGTCAACGGCGATGGCTGGAGCGACGGGCTCGGCTACGGTGTCGCTCCCTCATGACGTCGATGTCGCCGGGTCAGCAGCACCGGCTCGCCAGTGAACCCGATAAGGGTCGACGCGGACGCTTCTGCTCGACTGCGGCCGGATATATCAGATAGCCGACATACAGCACCGTCATCGTCCACCAAGGCCGGTCCGTCCTTGTCCAGTCTGCGACTGGTGAGTGGGTCCAGGAGCGCGTTCGCCTTCATCCTCCTGTTCAGCAGCATGACGATGACGGCGAACCCAGCGCTGGCTGCCGCTGCGCCGGAGACGTTCGGTCCTGGCAAGGTTGACTGTCAGCGGCTGGGCGGAGGCCAGTTCGATTGCCTCCTGACATCGCTCAGGATCACTCAAAACGGCAACAACGTGGCGACGTTCAGCCTCACAACCCTGCCTGCTGCGGAACAGACGCTGTTTCAGAAATGGTGTTCCACTGCTGCCGACGACTGCACCGTGGAGATCCAGGGAGCGAGGCAGGCGCCGGGAGGCAGCCGCTTGTCGGCCGTGACCTCGATTCGTTGGACACGCCTCTACGAACCCAGGACTCAGGCCGCGGCCAGAGCTGCGGCGAGGTGAACTGCACCCGCCAGCCGTGGATAGTTTCCGAAGCCACTGAGACGGCGGTCTAGCCGGTGTCATGGCCCTGGTTTGAACTGAAGTCGGAGCAGGCGTGCATGCCGATCGAAAGCAAATACGTGGCGGTGGCCGCCGCCCTTGGCTTCCTGCTTGCGCTTTTCCTGACCCATGGCAGCCTGGTGGCCGCCTTTGGCATTCTCGCGTTGGTTGCCGGAATGGGATGGGTCGTCCGGAAGCTCTCTTAATGTCTTCCGACGTCCTGCGACGCTGGGACGCCTGTTTGTAGAACGCATACAGGCCCGCGTCAGCGGGCGAACTATGCCGGAGAACGGGTGACGACGATTTGAAAAACGGCGGCGTATCGAGGCGGGTGGAAGCCTGCCCGAACTCCGGTGCCGTCGCGGGTATGGTGGAAATAGGTTGGTGGCGTAGTCTCTGGCTTGTTCAACCAGCCATTTCCGGCGTTCGAGCGCCGGTGGAGGCCATGCCATGGAACAGAGTAGCATGAAGGCGGATGCGGACCAGTTGATGGCCAGCTGTTGGCGGCGGCGAGAGTATTTGCTCACCTCCTTTGACGGTTAGTCGAGGGGTGGGCGATTGACAGCTGGCGGTGGGCGCTTGAATTGGGCGGCGAGCGTGGCATTGGCGGTTTCGACGACGAACGCGTCCGGGTCGAACTCTTCGCC
>JANXVC010000476.1 GCA_025351925.1 Rhodospirillales bacterium
TCGGCGAGAGCGTCGCGGCCATGGCGCAGGGCTTTCCGAATAACAGGGATCAGGCACCATGATGAACACCAAGGATTCCGGCCAACCGCACCCCGAGGTGATGCGCCGCGTGGGCTACGACTCAGTTTGGCCGGCGGACAAGCCGTTTCCGCTAACGCCGATCGAGGCATGGTATGTGCTGCAGGGCTGGGAGGTGAAGCCGGCCGGCGGCCTCACCGCGGACCAGGTCGGGGAGATGCCCGGCAAGATCGAGGGCGGCAACGGATGGGTCCAGCTTTGGCAGTCATGACCCCACCCAGTCTGGGGGCGGATGCTGAGTAACGGTGGGTGCACTATGAGAAGGCGAGGGCTGAAGAGAGGGCAAAAGCTGAGATTGATGCCCGGCTTGCGGCCACGCTGACCTAGCGGCGCCAGGCCGGGTTACAACGCCAGGACCGAGCATAAGGTAAGAAGCAACAGCCGATAGCCGAAGCGCTTATGGCCGATTATCGTGGCCTAACTCGCGCACTGCTGGCCGGCAGCCTGACCTTAACACATCATGACGGGATCAAGCGGAGCGGTTGTGGTTTCTTGGGACAAACCAGAAGGCTGCTCCAATGTCCTTTACCACGCACCACTTCGCTGCGACTTGCCACATGGACTTCAGGGCCGACGAGAGGCGCCGACTTGTGGCATGGGCCGATGAGAACGTGCTTGAGGTGTCCATCAAGCCGGCTGGTACTGGTCAGGCGGAAGGGATGATCTTTGTGGGCTACGGGGAGGGCGTGGTGCATTGGACCATCTACCGCGCCGACGGGCACTTGTGGCTCTGCCGCATCGAGGACCGGAACGAGCAGGGCCGCGAAGGCTCGAAGGTGGCGGTCGGGTCTGTCGAGGATGCCCTGGCCAGGATCATGGTCGACACCGAAGCGTAGGGCCGGAACGTTCGCGGAACGGGGTCATGACGTAAAACGGGTCATGGACTGAGTTTGGACGCAAGCGGTCGAGACCCGAAGAGGATGCAGGCTGAGGCGGTTTTGTTCGGTCGGACAGTTTGGCGGCCACCTACCGACGCAACAGCCGGGTTTGGTGCTCCGATCACTCCAGTTCGTCTTCATCATACAGCTCGCCCACGCGTCTTTCCTCAATCTCAGCAACCATCGTCACAGCTCGTCCTGTGTCGAGCTGAGGGGGTTGCTGGACATGGCTTGGTCAAACGTCCAGGGGCACTCAACCGGGAAGGTGTCTCCTGGCAGGCCGGTTTCCAGTTCGGCTCCGCGGCAGGCGCGACGGTAGGCAGCCTTCATCGCTCCCGGCAATGCTGCCTTAAGGCTCGGATTATCGCCAAGATGGTCGGCCAGCTCGTCCCGGGTATTGGCGATCGACAACTCCCAAGACCGGCCGCGGTGGTCAGGCTGGAACCGCCATTTCAGAAGATGCTGCAGCAGAACCGTCAGCCGGCTCACCAGCTCGCGCTTCTCGCTCCGGCCCAAAGTCTCGATCTCCTCGGCGATATTTGCAATGTCGGCACTGGTCAGGTTGCCGGCGCGCAGCAAGCCCGCTTGCTCGTTGGCCCAAGCGTAGAAGTCGCGGTCATACAGGTTGTTCATGCTCCTCTCCTACAGTTCCAAATATCGCGCCGAGCTGTCACTTGGTCGAGCGTGGGCATAATGGCTGGTTGTGGCAAGATTGCTGTGCCCGAACGTGCTAGGGGTCACCTCACGGTTTGCTCAGAACTGCACGCTAAGACAGCGTGCGTAGACGGCTTACCTTTCGGCCAGGTTCTGAAAGAGGGTTTTGCAACGGAAAACCCTAGGATTGGCGACCAGGCCTCACATCATTCGAATATCCTCGTTTGTGAAAGCCTCTGCTTTTATTGGTTTTTCGGCTTAGCGTACAATTTTGAGCAAACCGTGAGGTGACCCCTCTTTCTACACTCGATAATGGTCCCCGGTCATCAAACCTTAATCGACCTTGCTTATGGCGCACGATTTTGTTGCGGCGTCTCCAAACATGCTCAACGTTGGTTGAGGGTGTTTGGAGCGCACGATGCAAAGCTGGTTCGTCAGCTATCTCCGGGTCAGCACCGGCCGGCAGGGCACGGCCTGGGCCTCGAAGCGCAGCGCACCGCGGTTGCCGCGCATATAACGGCGGCACCTGAACGCTTCTGGATTAGATGGTAGAGGTCGAGAGCGGCAAGGTCACGGCCGACCGGCCGCGGCTTGCGCGCATCGACGCCGCTAGGGCCAGCGGCGGCTACAGCGCCAAGGCTGCCCTTTTCGCGTCCTGCGTCGGCCCGCTTGTGTGCGAGCTGCAGGTATCAGATATGACAATGGAAGCGATTGCCCGTGAGCTGGCGATGCACGACGTGAAGACGGCGCGGGGCGGTGCATGGACACGCCAAAAGGTGAAGAACCTACTGGCGCGAGGAGGGGTCTGAGATGGGCGATCTTTACAACACGGATGTGCTGGAGAGACCATCAGGATGTCTGGGGTGCTCGTGCTGGCGAGGATGATTGGCGTTAAGCTGGCCGGGTGACACGAGCGCCGAAGCCAACCAGACCGATCGTTGGAGCGACCCCGCCGGCGGCCGGCGCCAACGGAGCCGAGATCGTTCAGATCAAGGTCTGGCTGCTCGGGATCAGTCCGATGGTATGGCGGCGCGTGCTGGTGCCGAGCATCTGCACGTTGCATGAGCTGCACGGCGTCATCCAGGTCGCGATGGGGTGGGAGAGCATCCACCTTTACCAGTTCTGCCTGCGTGCCGCCCGCTACGGTTCGTGGGAGTTGTCGGCGTCCTCGCCCGAGATGGCGCTGGCGGCGCTGCGGCTGCGCAAGGGCGCCCGGTTCACCTACGAGTACGACCTGAATATTCCTTGGCGGCACGAGGTCCGCATCGAGAACCAGTTTGGGCTGGAGGCGAGCAAGACTTATCCGGTCTGCACCGGTGGTGGCGGTGCCTGTCCTCCTGAGGACTGCGACGGGCCGGCCGGCTTCATGGCCGGGCGCAACGGCGTACTATCGCTGGACGGGCTCGAGGATCTCGACACTATGACCGAGATCATCGGCCAAGTCGTCTTGGAGCGCCGGACGGATCTGCTTGACGATGAAAATACCCGCTGGCGGCTGGAGAAAGCCGTCGAGCGCAGCAAGGCGCGTGAGCACGCGCAAGGCCGCCCGTTCTCGCGCCGGACGGTCAACGCCCAGTTCCGCAAAGGCGAGCACCTCGACCTCATGCACCAGCAGTGCTGACGCGCTCCGCCCGGCGTCGGGCCAACAGGTCGGCGGCGATCAGGGCGGCATCGTCGCCGCGCTGCCGCCGGATGCTGGCGACGAGCGTGTGGGCGGCCGGGTCGGTAAGGGCATCGAACCGGCGTTGGAGCGTAGCGGCGGTCGTCTCGGCGTAGTGCCGGGTCGTGGTGATGCTCTCGTGGCCCAGAAAGCGCTGCAGGTCGGTGATGTCCATGCCCAGAGCGAGCAGACGCGTAGCCACGGTATGGCGTAGCAGATGCGGGTAGACGCGCTTGGTGATCCCGGCAGCATCGGCAACAGTCCGGACGACCTGGCCAATGCGCTGGCGGGTCAGCACGTAGGGCGTCGGGCCGGTTCCCTGCTGTCGGCTGGCGAACAACGGCCCTGCTCGCCGAGCGCCGATGTGCAGCTGGAGCAACTGCGCCAGGTCACGCCGGATCGGCACTTCCCGCTGCTTGTCGCCCTTGCCGTGGCGGATGGTGAGCACGCGCTCGGCGAGGCTGACGTCCTCGATCCTGAGCTGCACCAGCTCGGACGCCCGGGCACCGGTCTCCAGCAAGGTTTGCAGCATCAGCCCGGTCCTGCCGTCCTGGGCGTAGGCCTGGTCGAGGAAACGCAACTCCTCCTCGACCGTCAGCCGGTCCACGCCGCCGCGGCGTTCGGGCGAGGCACGCAGACCGGCCCTTTCGCGGGCGGCCTTGAACACCGCCTTGCTCTGGGCATAATCCACGCCCTCGCGGATGAGGATGGCGGCAATGGCAGTGGCGGCACGCGTGATGGAGGCCATGCTCCAGTTTGCTTGATCGCGTCCGAACTGCAAGCCGATGGCGCTCGATGCCCCGTGTGGACCAGAATAGGCCCAAGCCGGAGGGCCGAACGGGTCTCCAGCTTTCCACTCTGCTACTTGTGGAAAGCTCGCTCGCCAGTAGTCAGAAGTGAGGGTGCGCCATGCACGTCAGGATCCTGCTCCAAATTACCGCCGACGATAGCACCGTCGGCGTGACCGAGGAGGTCACGGCATTTGAGAAGCCGGTGGAGCGGCCGGAGGACCTCGGGCTGTCGCTTGCTGAGGGCAAGGCGCTGACGGCCGCCGTTCAGGGTCAGATCGTCAAAGCCCAGGTCGCGTCGTGGGCGGACCGGCAACGCTGCTGCGAGGCATGCGGCACCCGCCGGCGCAGCAAGGGCAGCTCGCCCGTCGTGTTCCGCACCCTTTATGGCGACGTGCCGCTCGCCAGCCCGCGGCTGCACCGCTGTCCTTGCCAAAGCACGGACGGTCCGGCCACCCTCTTGCCATTGCGCACCCTGATCCCTGGCCAGATCGCCCCCGAACGGCTCTATCTGGAGGCGCGCTGGGTGTCGCTCGTGCCGTATGCCGCGGCCGCCGGGCTGCTGGCCGACGTGCTGCCGATCGCGTCCGGTGCGAACCGGACCACCGTGCGCGAGCATGCCTTGCGTGTGGCGGAGCGGGCGGAGGCCGAACTCGGGGACGAGCGGCCATGCTTCATCGACGGCTGCCCGGCCGAGTGGGAAGCGTTGCCCATCCCAGAGGGCCGCATTGTGGCGGCCCTCGATGGCGGCTACGTCCGCAACTGGGACGACCGGAAAAGCAACTTCGAGCTCATCGTCGGCCGCTCGGTGCCGGAAGACCGCGCGCCACGCTACCTCGGCCTGGTGCATGGCTACGATCAGAAGCCCAAGCGCCGGCTGTTCGAGGTGCTGAAGAGCCAAGGGCTGCAAGCCAATCAGGACGTGACGTTCCTGACCGATGGCGGCGAAGAAGTGCGTTCCTTGACGGAGCTGATCACCCCGGAAGCCGAGCACGTGCTCGACTGGTTCCACATCACCATGCGCTTGACCGTGCTCAGTCAGTATGCCCGCGGCGTCGTGCACCACGACGATGCTGAGGGTGCCCGCCTGCTCGCCTCACTCGACAGCATCAAGTGGCTGCTCTGGCACGGCAATCAGTATCGGGCCGGTGAGGAGATCGCGTTCTTCGAAGGTGGCGTGGACGATCTGGAAGTGAGCTATCCGAACCTGGGCAAGTTCAAGCGCGCCGCACACGAGTTCGCCGTTTATATCGCCAGCAACGCCGGCAGCCTGATCAACTACGGCGAGCGGTTCCGCTCGGGCGAGCGCATCTCGTCATGCCTGGCCGAGAGCACGGTGAACGCTGTGATCAGCAAACGCTTCGCCAAACGTCAGCAGATGCAGTGGACCAAGCGTGGCGCCCACTTGCTGCTGCAAACTCGAACGCGGACGCTCGACGGGACGCTCCGGCCGCTGTTCGAGCGCTGGTATCCGGGGCTGGCCAACGACAATGGAAACGGGGCTGCTCAAGCTGCCGCGGCATGAACACCCCAGACATCCTGATGGTCCCCTAGTTGTAGGCGCTCGCAAACGGAGCAGATTTCTGCTCGGATTCGCTGATAATGGAGCGACGGGTCTGCTCACATTATCTGCCATTTTGCTCGCCATCATCGTCTCGTGCTCGGCAAAAGAGGGTTGTGCTCACATTCCGTGCCAATGGCCGAACTGAGGTCAGGATACCGCCGACGCCCGCCGAAAAGTCGCGTATCTGGGCGGGTTTGGCCTCAACAGCACGGCGAATGCGGTGGTGCAGCCGACCCGCATCCCGTGCCTTTGTCTTCGAAAGTCGTCGAACGCCCAGTGTTTCGGAACAGAGCAACCAAGAACAGTTCTGAGAAGGGAAAGTGCCTTGATGCGCGGGTTAGGGCAGCAAACGCCGAAGGTCCTCAGAAACCTCGATTATTGAGAACGGCTCGTGGGCTTGCGACCGCCAAACTCTCATTGGCACGGATTGTGAGCACAACCGCCTGTTGGTGAGCACGAGACGATGATGGAGAGCACAGTGGCAGATAGTGTGAGCACGACGCGCGCTCCATTGTCGGTTAATTCGAGCAGGAATCCGCTCTGTTTGCGAGCACGAGCTCCAATGATTGCGAGCGGCTACAGCTAGCGCAGCCGCTCGAACGCCGTTTCGCGGAATGTCGCGATGGTCGCCGCCGAAACGAGGCCGGCTGCGATCAGGTAGTAGGTCGGCGCGATCGGGGTCCCGGTCGCCTGGATCAGCCAGGTGGCGATGAACGGCGCGAAGCCGCCGAAGATGGCGACTGAGAGCGAGTAGCCCACGGACATCAGCGTAGTGCGCGACCGCGTCGGGAACAGCTCCGCGAGTGCCGCCGGACCGGGACCGGAAAAGGCGGAGATCACCAGGTTGAACCCGATCTGGACCAGTGCCACGCCCCAAACCGCCAGGCCCGACAGCATCAGCCGAAAGCCGGGGTAGGCCAGCACGACGAAGGCCAGGCAGCAGAAGATCAGCATCGGCTTGCGCCCGATCCGGTCCGATAGCGCCCCCATGGCGGGGATCGCCAGCAGCAGGGCCAGCAGCCCGGCCGTGTTGGACCACAACGCCGCGGTCGCCGACAGCCCGGCATATTTCTGCGTAAATGTCGGCAGGTAGGTCAGCATCACGTAGTACGACACGGTCCACAGCACGGTAAAGCCGAATGCCTTGGCCATAAGCCCAAACGGCGTGCCGAGGTCGGCGAGGCCGCTGGTCTGGCCGGCCTGTTCTTCCCGGAAGCGCGGCGTCTCCTCGATGCCGCGCCGCAGCCATAGGCCGACGGGCAGCAGGAGCGCACCCAGCAGGAACGGCAGGCGCCACGCCCAGGCGTCGATGTCGGCGCTCGAGAACAGGCTGTTCAGCAGCGCCGCCACGGCCGAGCTCATCAGCACCCCACCCACGACCGACGCCTGGCTGTAGCTGCCGAAGTAGCCGCGCCGCCCCTCCGGCGACCACTCGACGATGAACGAGGTGGCGTTGCCCCACTCGCCGCCGGCCGACAGGCCCTGCAGGATGCGGCACAGCACCAGCAGGACCGGCGCCAGCACGCCGATGCTGGCGTAGTTGGGGATCAGGCCGATGCCCACCGTGCCGACCGCCATCAGCAGGATCGTGGTCACCAGGGCCGACTTGCGGCCGCGGACGTCGCCCAGGCGCCCCAGCACGATCCCGCCCAGCGGCCGGGCTAGGAAGCCTACCCCGAACGCCGCGAAGGTCGCCAGCAACGCCGCGACCTCGTCCGTGCCGGGGAAGAACTTGCGGGCGATCACGCTGGCTAGGAAGCCGTAGATGCCGAAGTCGTAGTATTCGAGCACGTTGCCGATGCCAGCCGCGCTGATCGCGCGGCGTGCCGACATGCCGGATGTGCCTGCCTCAGTGCCGTAGCCTGCCGCTAGTCCGCTCATTGCCTACGTCCCTCATTCGCGGAGAGTACGCTACGCACGCTATCCCGTGCCGCACAACCTTGCCACGCCGGCTTTTCCCAACCAGTTGCCGCTGCCGTTACCCTCGCGCAAGATCGTCACGATACGATGGAGCTTGGAATTACCGAGGCCAGACACCCCGACGGCGAGCCCTGGCAATGGACCGAGCCGACGTGGCGCCGCATTGTCGGCCGCGCCCGGGCAGGCCGCAGCCTCGTGCCCAAGACTTGGCCCGGCGGCGCACGCTGCGCCGTCGCCATCTCGTTCGACGCCGACCATGACACCATTCCGTTGCGGGACAGCGACGGAGCCCGATGCGCATCAGCCAGGGCCAGTGCGGCAACCGCTAGGCCGTGCCGCGCATCCGCCGGCTGCTGGAACGGGAGGGCATCCCCGCCAGCTTCTTCTACCCCGCCGTCTCCGCCCTGCTGTATCCCGACGAGGTGCGCACCGTGGCGGCCGAGGGGCACGAGATCGGCATCCACTCCTGGATCCATGAGGCGAACACGAAGCTGCCGCCGGGCGTGGAGCGCGACCTGACCTTTCGCGCCGCCGACACGCTGGAGACGATCGCGGGCGTCCGGCCGGTGGGCATCCGGATGGCGAGCTGGGACTTCTCCGTCGACACTATGTCGATCATCCGCGAGCTTGGCCTGCTGTATGACAGCTCACTCATGGCCGACGATGACCCGTATGAGCTGGAGGCGGATGGCGAGCCGACCGGGGTAGTCGAGCTGCCGCCCGAGTGGATACGCGACGACGCTGTGGGCGTAGCTCAAATCAGGGTAACATCCAAAACGGTAAACTCTTTTATTGTCAAAGCTTTATTGATTTCCGGGGTTACCTGGAAATGGCACTTTCTGAACCACGCTCCTCGACTGTTCCACGCAGTGGGCATCCTGACCGTAGTGTTTGGCCCGACGCCGTTTAACATGGGCGGCGCGTATGAGTATGCGCTCAGACGAACTGCATGCGGTTGCTACGTTCCATGCTCTGGCGGCTTTCAACCTCCTCTCTCGCGCCGCAGCGCGTTGAGAGCAACGCAATCAAGTCCGAACGCGCCCTGCGTGGACTGCTAAACGGTCGCGACCGGCGTCGCTGGCGACCCGACTGCACCCGGAAGCCGAAGCGGTGGCGCTGTCAACAGGAAGCGATTGCGTCCGTTCGCCCGCAGCCAATCCGCCAGCTCTGTCAGGTGCCACATCTCTCCGAGATAGACGCCCAGCCGGAACAGGCAGTGCGCATGGAGCGGCAGCGTCGAGCAGAAATCCGCCGTGCAGGGTCGCGCCGGCGCCGCCTCTACGGCGAAGTTGTCGGCAATCAGTGCCACCAGGCCGGTATCCGTTACCCATTGCAGCAGCCGTTCGTCCCGTCCGTCTAGTGCCGAGTTGGTCCGCCGCAGTCGCTCCGCATCAGGCTGCTTGTTCATACCCAAGATCATCTCGGCAAACCCGGTCCGCAGACAGACCAGGTCACCCGGCTCGACGACAACGCGGTCCGTCTCCAGCACACCCATCAGCTCGTCATACCCGACGATCGTGCCCGTTCGGCCGAAATGCGCCTCCAGGTCGATCATGACGCCGCGGCCCTGGATGCACGACACCGCCATGTTCTCTACGCCAAGCCGCTGCGCACCCTGCGGCCCCGCATACGGCACCTCCTGCCCATTGCGATAGATGACCGGTCCGGCGATATCGCTGCCCGCCCGAAAGCCGTTGTAGAACACGTCCTCCGGCTTGCCGTCGCCATCCACGTCGAACATCTGCCCGACATGCGCCAGCGTGTCCCACTGTGTCGAATATTGCAGCGTCAGCAGCACTTGGTCATCGCACATGATGTCCAGCGCCGTCGGGTCGTAGCAACGCAACGGGAGGGCCATGTTCGGCCGCCCTTCCCGGACCGTCGGCCGCAGCTCCGGCGGGTGTCGGCGCGGGTTGATCGCGGTTCCACCGGGGTAGTCGAGCGGCAGCGACAAGCAGAACGTCCGCCCTTCCTTCACCTCGGTGATGCCCTGCAGCACCTTCTCGCGGGTCAGCAGATTCAACCGGCCCAGCTCGTCATCCGGTCCCCAGTCACCCCAGGTCGATCCCTCCGGACGCCGTGTCCAGCGGCTGTTGCCCGCTACCGTATCCACCATCCCGATTCTCCCTGCCCGTTGCGCCTACACAGCCGGCTCCAGCCCGAACGCTCGGAACGCGTCGGCCGCCTCTGCCGTAGCCAACGTCGAGAGGAACGCGTTCGCCATCTCGCGTTTCGCGGACCGCGCCAGCACCGCCGCGGAGAAATGCATGACCGACTGCACGGCCGCTGGGAATGGGCCCACGATGTCGATGCCGTCCACCACCATCAACTCGCTGATCTGCTGGATCGCCAGATCCGCCTCACCACTCAGCAGCTTTTCCGCGGTGAACCCCGCCGGGATGATCGTCGCCCGTGCCCGGATCGCCGCTGCGATCCCCAGCCGCTCGATCAGGCCAGCGAAGTAGATTCCGCTCGCGCCGCCTCGGGAAAACGCTACCGACCGGGCATCCAGCAACGCCTGACGGAACGTATCCGCCGTCGACAGGTCCGGTCGCCCGTACCCCGACGGCACCGCGACCCCCAATTGCGACCGTACCACATTGACCCGCGTACCCCCGTCCAACGTGCCATCGGCGATTAGCCCGTCGACCGCTTCCGCCGTCACCAGCACCGCATCGGCCGGCTCGCCCCGCGCGAGCTGTTCCTGGATTACCGTGGTGGGTGCCCACAAGACATCGACCCGGTATCCAGTGCGCTCGAACGCCGGCAGGATCGACCGGTCGAACGGCGCCCGGACGGCCAGTGCGCACAACAGGCGGAAGCCCGGCACCGCGTCGTCGGTCTGCATCGTCAAGCCCCTTGTCGCCGCAGGAGCCCAGGCGACAGCTCCGCAAGCCGCCGCACCCCCATGAGCGTCATGTCGCGGTCGATCTCCTCCCGCAGCAGTCGGGCCGCGTGCTCTACCCCGGCCACGCCGCCCAATGCAGAGGCGAACAGGAACGGCCGTCCGACGAACGCGAAGTCCGCCCCCAGCGCCAAAGCCTTCAGCACATCCGTCCCGCGCCGTATGCCGCTGTCGATGATGATGGACATGCGGCCCTTCTCGGCGACGATCTCGGGCAACACGTCAAGCGGCGCCACCGCATGGTCCAGCTGCCGCCCGCCATGGTTCGACAGGATCACGCCATCTGCTCCGGCCTCCCGCGCCAGCCGGGCATCCTCAGGCGACAGCAACCCCTTGATGACCAACGTGCCCTTCCATTGCCGCCGGATCGCCTCGATGTTTGTCCAGGACAGCTTGTCCCGCGCAATCGTGTTGCGCACGGTACCGCCCGACATCATTGGCGGCCCGCGTTCCGCCTCGGTGTTCTCGAAATGCGGCGCGCCGTGCTTCAGGAAAGTACGGGCAACCACACCGAGCAGCCAGCGCGGATGGGTCGCACTTTGCAACATTACCCGGGGCGTCACGCGGATGGGCATGCTGAACCCGGTCCGGATATTGTGTTCCCGGTTGCCGAGCATCGGTGTGTCGGCCGTCACCACCAAGACCCGGTATCCGGTATCGGCCACCCGCCGCACCAAGCGCTCGATGCGGGCGTGATCGCCGGGCAGGTAGGCCTGGAACCAGGCGTCCGGATTGCGTGCATGCACGTCCTCCAGGCTGATCAACGCCGATCCGCTCAGGATCATCGGCAGATTGAGGCGCCGCGCTGCTTCTGCCAGCACCAGGTCGCCGCGATAGGCAACGAACGCTGCGCCCCCGAGCGGTGGGATCCCGAACGGACTGTCGTACCGTGTGCCGAACAGCGTCGTGCCCTGGTCCCGGCCCGAAACGTCACGCAGCATGCGCGGCACCAGGCGGTAGCCGCCATAGGCCTCCCGCCCGGCCCGCAGCGCCGCCCCTGTCTCCACCCCGCCGGCCACATACTGGAAGATCATCGGCGGCAGCAGCCGCCGCGCATGCCGTTCGAAGTCGTCGAGCGCGAGCAAGTCGCGGAACCGGTAGGGCGTGGAGGATGCAGTACGCTTCAGGCTGGTCACGACCGCGCCGGGGCTGGTTATGCCCGGTACGGCCTCGTCCCGCGCGCTGTCTTCTACAGCGATGTCCGCCATCTCTTGTCTCCTCCCTTCCCAAGCTATCGTGGGTGTCTGAAAGGGCTTACAAAATGCGCTGTCGGACGCTAAGCGTCAACGCCGGCCTCGCCCCATGGCCTATGATGGAACAAGCGAGAGAGGATGCGATGACGGACACCAGGGCCGTACCTTTCGGCAGCCACCTGCCCGTCGCCAGCGACGTTGCCGCCCGCGCCGGCGTTTCCACCGCCACCGTGTCGCGCGTGCTGAACGGCACCGGCACCGTCCGTCCTGGTAGACGCGAGGCCGTTCTGCAGGCCGCCGCCGAACTCGGCTTCGTCGCCAACGGCGCCGCCCGCGCCTTGTCACTGCGACGCTTCAACACAGTCGGCGCCGTGATTCCGAACATAGAGAACGAGGAGTTCATTCGCGCACTGTCGGCTTTCCAAGCCGGACTGGACCGCGCCGGCTACACCATGCTGCTCGCCAGCGCGGGCTACGATCTTGACGACGAACTGCGCGAGGCCACGCGGCTCATCCAGCATGGCATCGACGGCCTGCTCTTGATCGGCGACATTCACCGACCCGCCTTGTTTACGCAGACCACACGGCAGGCGATCCCTGTCGTCCAGGCTTTCACCCTATCCGAGACCCGCCCCTGCGTCGGGTTTGACAACGCCAGCGTGGCAGGTCGCGCCGCCCGCTACCTTCTCGACCTCGGTCATCGCCGCATCTCCGTCGTGACCGGCATCCGCAAGGACAACGATCGCGGCGGCGCCCGGGTCCGTGGCGTGGTCGAGGTCCTGGCAGCCCGCGGCCTGGTCGTCCGGTCAGAACACGACATCACCGTCTCGTTCGGCATTGCCGCCGGGCGCGATGCGCTGCGCCAACTGATGACGAACGGTGCCCCGCCGCCCACCGCCGTCATCTGTGGCACCGACCAGCTCGCCTTCGGCGTCCTCATCGAGGCGCAGGCGCGCGGGATCGCGGTGCCGGGCCAGCTCTCGGTCATCGGCTTCAACGACTCCGACTACGCTGCCTTCCTCTCCCCGCCGCTCACCACGGTGCGCGTCCACGCCAGCGAGATCGGCCGTGCCGCGGGCGACCAGCTGCTCGCCCGCATAGCCGGCCACAGCCCCGTCCGCACTACGGTCGTGGAGGCTGAACTCATCGTTCGCGGCAGCACGGCGCCGCCACCCGACTAACCGTTTGACGGGCCGAAGCTGCCGCGCCTATTATGTAAGGCCTTACAAAGTGAACAGGCCGGCATCAAGCCCGGCTTCGGGGAGACGAGTCATGGCCGCACCAATCGCGCCACCCGTCCGCATCGTTCTCCTGCACGCCACCCCCCATCGCCATGGCACCCATCCAGTCCGCCTTTGCCGATCGCTGGCCCAAGGCCGAGATCGTCAACCTGCTCGACGACGGCCTGACGATCGACCGGGCCCGCGAGACCGACCTATCCGCAGCGATGATCCAGCGCTTCGTCGCCTTTGGCCGGTATGGCCACGCGATGGGTGCAGACGGCGTGCTCGTCACCTGCTCCGCCTTCGGCCCGGCTATCGACCAGCTCGCCCTTGCCCTTCCCATCCCGGTCCTGAAGCCAAACGAAGCCATGTTCCACGCCGCCGTCGCTGCCGGACGCCGCATCGGCATGCTCGCCACCTTCGAACCCTCGGTGCCGACCATGACGGAGGAGTTCGAGGATTATGTCGCGAGCGTCGGCAAATCCGCCACCCTGACAACCGTCGTCGTCCCCGACGCCATCAACCTCCTGCGCAAAGGCGACGCCGACAGTCATAACCGTCTGGTCGCTGAACACGCGCCGCAGCTCGCGCACTGCGACGCTATCATGCTCGCCCACTTTTCCACTTCCCGCGCCGCCGCTGCCGTCCGCACAGCCGTCGCGACCCCGGTCTTCACGGCACCCCATGCCGCCGTCGATCGCATGAGGACGCTGGTTCAGGCCGGAGATGACTGAGTTCCAGTTGACCCCACTCCGGTGTGGCTATGTCATCAACCATGCCGTTGGCTCCTTCCTATATCGGACCGACTGCGGGGATGCCCGCATTGACGCCCCCTGCATCGCCTGGCTGCTTCAGGCGCCGGGACAAACGGTTATGGTCGACACCGGCCCCGGCTCGTGCACCCAGGCGCCCCAGCACTACCGCCCCGGCGACCCGGACGACCTACTCCTGCTTGAACTCGCGCGGCATGGGGTCGATCCATCAAGCATCGATACGGTTATCCTCACCCACCTCCATAACGACCACGTTGGGGGCGCCGGGCACTTCCTGAACGCCATTTTCCATGTCCAGGAGCGAGAGCTGCGCGAAGCCGTATGGCCTGTCCCGTTCCAGCGCCCCATCTACGAAGTGAACCAGCGTGGACGCACCCCGGCCTGGGTCCAGATCCTCGATCGCGTTCAGGCGCTGGACGGTGACGGCGTCATCATGCCCGGCGTGTCCACCGTGACGCTGCCCGGCCACACCAGCGGCTCGCAGGGCGTGCTGGTCGATACCGCAGCCGGTCCGCACCTCCTGCCCGGCGATCTGATCCCGTTGCGCGAAAACTGGCCCGGGGGCGGGGGCCCGCCGATCCCGAACGGCAACCACACCGACCTCTACGCCTACGAGCGCAGCTTTCTCCGTGTGGCTGCGCTCGTCACAAGCCTGGGCGTGACCGTCCTGCCGTCACACGATCCTCGCATCTTTGACCAACCCAGCTACCCCGTCATTCCTACAAGCTGAAAAACTAAGGGAGACTGTCGTGCAATCGCGTTGGACCCGCCTGCTGCCCATCATGATGGTCACCTTCATCATCGCCTTCATGGACCGCACCAATATCAGTTTCGCGATCCCAACAATGGGCGCGGACCTGCATCTCGATGCCACCGCGCTCGGCTTCGCTTCCGGCGTTCTATTTCTAGGATATGGTGTCTCGCAACCGCTCGGCGGCTGGATCGCGGACCGTGGCTACGGTCGCGCCTTGATTGCGACGCTGATGATTCTCTGGGGCCTGTCCGAGATCGCGCTGGGCTTCATCGAGACACCCACCCAACTCGCGGCCGTGCGCTTCGCCCTCGGCTTCTTCGAGGGCGGCATCTTTCCGACCATGCTGCTGTTCGTCCGCACCTGGTTCGCACCCTCTGAACGCGCACGCGCCAACGGCATCTGGCAACTGGCCTACCCACTGGCTGCCATGGTCAACGGCCCCATTGCCGGGCTCGTGCTGGAACGGGCCTCATGGCGCACCCTGTTCATCGTCGAAGGGATCTTCCCCATCGTTTGGGCTGCCGTCTGGCTCTGGGGCGTTGCCGCCTCTCCACAGACCGCGCGATGGCTTAGCCCGCCCGACCGCGCAGCCGTGCTGGCCCGACTTTCCTCCGAGCCGGAGTTGCCGGCCGCCGGCGCCGCCTCTGGCATCCGTGGGCAGATAACCCGCCGCCCGGTGCTGCTTTTCACGATTGCCGTTTTCTTTTGGAACATCGGCTTCCTAGGCTTCATCATTTGGTTGCCCAGCGTGCTGCACCAGGACACGACGCTAAGCCCGGCCGCCATTGGCTGGCTTAGCGCTCTGCCCTTCGCTGTAGCCATTATCGCAATGCAATTCCTCACCCGCTGGTCAGACCGTACGCGGGACCGCCGCACCTATGCCGCCGTGCCGATTCTCGTCTGCGGCGGCGCACTGGTCGTGGCGGCGCTGACATTTGCAACCAACAGCCTGGTGGCGAACATGGCCCTGCTGACCTTGGCCGGGGCTATGCTGTACGGCTCGCAGCCGGTGCTGTGGTCGATCCCCGGCGACATTCTGCCGCGCCAGGTGGCCGGCGCTATCACCGGCATCATGAACGGCGTCGGCGTGCTGGGCGGCTTCGTCGGCCCGTTCCTCGTGGGTTACGTCCGAACCCTCTCGAATAGCTTCTCGCTGGGACTCGCGACCCTGGGCGCCTGTCTGCTGCTGGCCGGCGCGCTGGTCGCATCAATCTACGAGGTGAGCCCGCGCCGCCGCATCGCCGTAACGACGGACCGGACCGTGTCGCATGGACCAGTGAAGCAGGCACGATAACCCCTGTTCCCCTGAAAGTTTAGGCAATACGGCCGAAGGAGAGGTCTAGCTTGGAGATTGGGAGCGTCCCACAACGATTTCATTCTTAGTTGATTAGAAGAGTGCGTTTCTGCTCAACCCGGGTAGGGAGTGGCCTGCCCGCGTAGGGTTTGCTGGATAGCCTGGTAGGCGCCCATGCCACGGCGTGCGGCGGTGCCGATGACGGAGCGCACGCCGGCGAACAGGTCAGCGCCCCACTTGGAG
>JANXVC010000478.1 GCA_025351925.1 Rhodospirillales bacterium
GCGCGGATGTCCGACATCGAGGGCATGCTGACGAAGGCTGGGCTCAACACGTCTGGTCAGATGTATCTGACCGATGGCCGGACCGGCGAGACGTTCGAGCGCAAGGTGACGGTGGGATACATCTACATGCTCAAGCTGCATCACTTGGTGGACGACAAGATCCACGCGCGGTCCATCGGGCCGTATAGCTTGGTCACCCAGCAGCCGCTGGGCGGCAAGGCGCAGTTCGGCGGCCAGCGTTTCGGCGAGATGGAGGTCTGGGCGCTGGAGGCGTACGGCGCCGCCTACACCTTGCAGGAAATGCTGACGGTGAAGTCGGACGACGTGTCCGGCCGCACCAAGGTCTATGAGGCGATCGTGCGCGAGCAGGACACCTTCGAGGCCGGCATCCCCGAGAGCTTCAACGTGCTGGTCAAGGAGCTGAAGTCGCTCGGCCTGAACGTCGATCTCGACACTCGCGCCACCTGATTACCAATCCCGCATCACCCGGCTGCTGGTTTGCACGAACGGTGCAGACCAGCAGGCCGCATTGGGGTCCCTGACGTATGAACGAACTGATGAAGATTCTTGGTCAGGCCGGTTCGGCCGTGACCTTCGACCAGATCAAGATCCAGATGGCCAGCCCGGAGCAAATCCGCAGTTGGTCGTATGGCGAGATCAAGAAGCCCGAGACGATCAACTACCGCACCTTCAAGCCGGAGCGGGACGGGCTGTTCTGCGCGCGTATCTTCGGGCCGATCAAGGACTACGAGTGCCTGTGCGGTAAGTATAAGCGCATGAAGTTCCGCGGTATCATCTGCGAGAAGTGCGGCGTTGAGGTCACATTGGCCAAGGTGCGCCGTGAGCGCATGGGCCATATTGAGCTCGCCAGCCCCGTCGCGCATATCTGGTTCTTGAAGTCCCTCCCGAGCCGCATTGGCCTCATGGTCGATCTGACGCTCAAGGAGCTGGAGAAGATTCTCTACTTCGAGAGCTATGTGGTCCTTGAACCAGGCCTGACCGATCTCAAGCTGCATCAGCTGCTGACCGAAGACCAGCTCATGTCCAAGCAGGACGAGTTCGGCGAGGACGCGTTCCGGGCCGGCATCGGCGCCGAAGCGATCAAAGGCATCCTGCACGGCATCGACATCGATGGCGACAAGGTTACGCTGCGGCAGGACCTGAAGGACACCACGAGCGAGGCCAAGCGCAAGAAGCTCGTTAAGCGCCTCAAGCTGATCGAGGCGTTCGGCGAGAGCGGCGCCAAGCCCGAGTGGATGATTCTGGACGTTGTGCCGGTTATTCCGCCCGAGTTGCGCCCGCTGGTGCCGCTGGACGGCGGCCGGTTCGCGACGTCGGACTTGAACGACCTGTATCGCCGGGTGATCAACCGCAACAACCGGCTGAAGCGGCTGATCGAGCTGCGCGCGCCGGACATCATCGTGCGCAACGAGAAGCGCATGCTGCAGGAGAGCGTGGACGCGCTGTTCGACAACGGCCGTCGCGGCCGGGCGATCACCGGCGCCAACAAGCGTCCGCTGAAGAGCCTGTCCGACATGCTGAAGGGCAAGCAGGGCCGGTTCCGGCAGAACCTGCTGGGCAAGCGGGTGGACTATTCCGGCCGGTCGGTGATCGTTGTCGGCCCCGAGCTGAAGCTGCATCAGTGCGGCCTGCCGAAGAAGATGGCGCTCGAGCTGTTCAAGCCGTTCATCTACAGCAAGCTGGAGAAATACGGCCACGCCACCACCATCAAGGCGGCGAAGCGCATGGTGGAGAAGGAGCGTCCCGAGGTTTGGGACATCCTGGAGGAGGTCATCCGCGAGCATCCGGTGATGCTGAACCGCGCGCCGACCCTGCACCGCCTGGGCATCCAGGCGTTCGAGCCGGTGCTGATCGAGGGTAAGGCCATCCAGCTGCATCCGCTGGTGTGCACCGCGTTCAACGCGGACTTCGATGGCGACCAAATGGCGGTGCACGTGCCGCTGAGCCTCGAAGCGCAATTGGAAGCGCGCGTGCTGATGATGTCCACCAACAACATCCTCAGCCCGGCCAATGGCAAGCCGATCATCGTGCCGAGCCAGGATATCGTGCTCGGGCTGTACTACCTGAGCATCGAGACGCCGGAGTTCCGCGAGGCGCCGGACACCGCGGTGTTCAAGGAGGGTCCGAACGGCACGCAGGAGCTGGTGCATCCGGCCCCGACCGCATTCGGCGACGTTGGCGAGATCGAGTACGCGCTGACGGCGAAGGCCATTAAGCTGCACGATAAGATCCGCGCCCGCTATGAGACGGTGGACGCGGACGGCAAGACAGTGCGGCAGATGGTGGTGACGACGCCGGGCCGGATGCTGATCGCCCGCATTCTGCCGCGCAACCCGAACGTGCCGTTTAGCCTAATAAACCGGACGCTGACCAAGAAGAACGTGTCCGACGTGATCGATGCGGTGTACCGCCACTGCGGCCAGAAGGAATGCGTGATCTTCGCCGACCGGCTGATGGGCCTGGGCTTCGGCCAGGCGGCGAAGGCCGGGCTGTCATTCGGCAAGGACGACCTAATCATCCCGGACAGCAAGCCGGAGCTGATCCTGAAGACGCAGAACGAGGTCAAGGAGTTCGAGCAGCAGTATCAGGACGGCCTGATCACCGCGGGCGAGCGTTACAACAAGGTGGTGGATGCCTGGTCGCGCTGCACGGACGAGGTCGCTGGCGCGATGATGAAGGAGATCAGCCGGCAGGAGGTCGGCATCCAGACCAACTCGGTGTGGATGATGAGCCACTCCGGCGCGCGCGGCAGCCCGGCGCAGATGCGTCAGCTCGCCGGCATGCGCGGCCTGATGGCGAAGCCGTCGGGTGAGATCATCGAGCAGCCGATTATCGCCAACTTCAAGGAAGGCTTGTCGGTGCTCGAATACTTCAACTCCACCCACGGCGCCCGCAAGGGCCTGGCGGATACGGCGTTGAAGACGGCGAACTCCGGATACCTGACCCGGCGCCTCGTCGATGTGGCGCAGGACTGCATCATCGTCGAGCACGACTGCGGCACGGAGCGCGGGCTGACAGTTCGCGCGGTGATGGATGGCGGCGAGGTCGTCGCCGGCCTGTCCGAGCGGACGCTGGGCCGCACGACGGCCGAGGACCTGATGGATGCGGTGACAGGGCAGATGATCCTGCCGCGCAACACGTTGATCGAGGAGCCGGAGGCCGACTTAATCGAGAGCTCCGGGGTGGAAGCGGTAAAGATTCGCTCGGTGTTGACCTGCGAAAGCCGGGTCGGGGTGTGCGGCATGTGCTACGGGCGTGACCTGGCCCGCGGCACGCCGGTCAACATCGGCGAGGCAGTCGGCGTCATCGCCGCGCAGTCCATTGGCGAGCCCGGCACGCAGCTCACGATGCGCACCTTCCACATCGGCGGTGCGGCCCAGCGTGGTGCTGAGGTCAGCAGCGTGGAGGCGAGCCACGACGGGACGGTGCAGATCAAGAACCGCAACGTCGTGCAGAACAGCCAGGGCTTCCCGGTGGTGATGTCCCGCAACTGCGAGATGGTGTTGTCCGACGAGAAGGGGCGGGAGCGCGCCCGCTTCCGGGTGCCGTATGGCGCTCGGCTGCTGGCCGATGAGGGCGCCACGGTCAGCCGCAACGATAAGCTGGCGGAGTGGGACCCCTACACGCTGCCGATCATCACCGAACGGGCCGGATCGGTCGAGTATCTCGATCTGCTGGACGGAGTGACGATCGTCGAGCGGATGGACGAGGTGACCGGTCTGACTTCGCGCGTGGTGGTGGACTACAAGCAGCAGGCGAAGGGCGTCGATCTGCGGCCGCGCCTGCAACTGAAGGACGCGGCTGGCGAGGTGCTGCGGCTGCCGAACGGGGCTGAGGCGCGGTATTTCCTCAACCCGGACAGTATTTTGTCTGTGGAGAACGGAGCTGTCGTTGCGGCGGGCGACGTGCTGGCGCGCATTCCGCGTGAGGGCAGCAAGACGCGTGACATTACGGGCGGTCTGCCGCGGGTGGCCGAGCTGTTCGAGGCACGCAAGCCAAAGGATCACGCGATCATCGCCGAGATGGACGGCCGGGTAGAGTTCGGGAAAGACTACAAGGCGAAGCGCCGGGTCATCGTGAAAAACGACGAGACCGGCGAGGATACCGAGTATCTGATCCCGAAGGGCAAGCACGTCAGCGTGCAGGAGGGCGACTTCGTCCGGCGGGGTGACCCGTTGGTGGACGGGCCGCGCGTGCCGCATGACATCCTGAAGGTCTTGGGTGTCGAGGCGCTGTCGGACTACTTGGTGAACGAAATCCAGGACGTTTACCGGCTGCAAGGCGTGAAGATCAACGATAAGCACATCGAGGTCATCGTCCGGCAGATGCTGCAGAAGGTGGAAATCCTGGAGCCTGGCGATACGACATACTTGTCGGGCGAGCAGGTGGACCGCTTGGAGTTCGAGGCGGAGAACGAGAAGCGGCTGAAGCTTGAGGAACGCGCGGCGACGGCGATGCCGGTGCTGCAGGGCATCACGAAGGCGAGCCTGCAGACCCACAGCTTCATCAGCGCCGCGTCGTTCCAGGAGACCACGCGCGTGCTGACCGAGGCTGCGACGGCAGGTAAGGTAGATAACCTGTTGGGTTTGAAGGAGAACGTGATCGTCGGGCGTTTGATCCCGGCGGGCACCGGCAGTGTGATGAACCGCCTGCGCGCGGTGGCGGCGGGGCGCGACCAGCAGCGGCTGCGGCCCGAGGTTCCGGCGATTACCGACCGCACAGCGGCGGAGTAGCCCGACTTTGGTTTGACTATCGGAGGCGGCGGTGCGTGCATCGCCGCCTCTTATTTTGGCCGGCGTGACTATGGCTTAGAGGCTTGACTAAACCCGGGTGTGGACGTAGTTATCGCGCCCTCGACCAACCCCAACGTCTGCGGGGCGGTCGTCGCTCGAAAAGAAACGTGCATGGTGCCGCACCCGGTTTCGGGAGCCAAGGCCAAGCATATAAGGGTTCCGCGCGGTCGAGTGTCCGCAGTGGCGCGCTTTGTTTCCGGGAGGCGACGCGGCCAGGCAGGTTGGGACGGACCAGATAAGGATCGGAAGACGCGTATGCCGACCATCAACCAATTGATTGCCAACGGGCGTGAGCCTGCCGCCAAGCGCAACAAGGTGCCGGCGCTGCAGGGCTGCCCGCAGAAGCGCGGCGTCTGCACCCGTGTTTATACGACGACCCCGAAGAAGCCGAACTCGGCGTTGCGTAAGGTTGCCAAGGTGCGCCTGACCAATGGCTACGAGGTGGTGAGCTACATTCCTGGCGAGGGCCATAACCTGCAGGAGCACAGCGTCGTGCTGATCCGCGGCGGCCGCGTCAAGGACCTGCCGGGCGTACGCTACCATATCTTGCGTGGTGTGCTGGATACTCAGGGTCTGCCTAAGCGTCGTCAGCGCCGGTCGCTGTATGGCGCGAAGCGGCCGAAGTAAGAGGAGCGGACGATGAGCCGACGCCGCCGCGCGGTTAAGCGCGACATTCTGCCGGACGCAAAGTTCGGTGATATCGTCATCACACGCTTTATGAACGCGCTGATGTATGACGGTAAGAAATCTGCCGCTGAGGGCATTGTTTACGGTGCGCTCGATGTGATGAAGAAGCGCGGGGGCAACGCGGCCGATCCGGTCCGCATGTTTCACGAGGCTTTGGACAATGTGAAGCCCGCCGTCGAGGTTCGCAGCCGTCGGGTTGGCGGCGCGACGTATCAGGTGCCGGTCGAGGTGCGGACGGAGCGGCGTCAGGCGCTGGCAATTCGCTGGATCATCGACAGTGCGCGCAAGCGCGGCGAGCATACGATGGAAGATCGGCTGTCCAACGAGTTGATGGACGCGGTGAATAACCGCGGCTCGGCGGTGAAGAAGCGCGAGGACACCCACCGTATGGCCGAGGCCAACAAGGCATTCAGCCACTATCGTTGGTGAGACTTGGCGTTGGTGAGAATTGGCGTTGGTAAGACCTGATGCTGGTAGGACTGGGCGCTGCTGACACTCAGCGCCGTTAAAGACTGCAACCCAACCTGCCCCCCAATCCCAATTGACCGGCGGGCGACGGAGACACGACGATGGCCAAGGCGAAATTCGAACGTAACAAGCCGCACTGCAATATCGGCACGATTGGTCACGTGGACCACGGCAAGACGTCGCTGACGGCAGCGATTACCAAGATTTTGGCTAAGACGGGCGGTGCGACCTACACCGCCTACGACCAGATCGATAAGGCGCCCGAGGAGCGCGCGCGCGGCTTCACCATCTCGACGGCGCACGTCGAGTATGAGACCGCAAACCGCCACTACGCCCACGTCGATTGCCCCGGTCACGCCGACTATGTGAAGAACATGATCACTGGCGCCGCGCAGATGGATGGCGCGATCCTGGTGGTGAGCGCTGCCGACGGTCCGATGCCGCAGACCCGCGAGCATATCCTGCTGGCGCGGCAGGTCGGCGTGCCTGCGCTGGTCGTATTTCTGAACAAGGTTGATATGGTCGATGACCCGGAGCTGCTTGAGCTGGTCGAGATGGAAGTGCGCGAGCTGCTATCCTCCTACCAGTTTCCCGGCGACGACATCCCTATCATCCACGGTTCCGCATTGATGGCGCTCGAGGATAAGAACCCGGAGCTTGGCGAACAGGCCGTTTTGAAACTGATGGCGGCGGTGGACGCGTATATTCCCCAGCCGGTCCGGGCGACCGAGCGGCCGTTCCTGATGCCGATCGAAGACGTGTTCAGCATCTCCGGCCGTGGCACAGTGGTAACGGGCCGTATTGAGCGCGGCATAGTCAACGTGGGCGACGAGGTCGAGATTGTCGGCATCAAGAACACGGTGAAGACGATCGTCACCGGCGTCGAGATGTTCCGCAAGCTGCTGGATCGCGGCGAGGCCGGCGACAACATTGGCGCGCTGCTGCGTGGCACCAAGCGTGAGGATGTTGAGCGCGGCCAGGTATTGGCCAAGCCCGGCAGCATCACGCCGCATACCCAGTTCAAGGCTGAAGCCTATGTGCTGACGAAGGAGGAGGGCGGTCGCCACACACCGTTCTTTACCAACTATCGTCCGCAGTTCTACTTCCGCACCACGGACGTTACTGGCGTCGTGCAGTTGCCGGAGGGCACCGAGATGGTGATGCCCGGCGATAACGTGTCGATGGATGTCGAGTTGATTGCGCCGATCGCCATGGATGAGGGGCTGCGTTTCGCTATCCGCGAGGGTGGCCGGACCGTCGGTGCCGGCGTCGTCGCCAGCATAACTAAGTAAAGTCGCTAGCAGCCTCGCGAACCCGGCCAATGAACTTGGATAGATAGTACGATGGATAACCAAAACATCCGCATTCGCCTGAAGGCGTATGATCACCGCGTGCTGGATAACAGCACGCGGGAGATCGTGAACACGGCGAAGCGAACGGGTGCGCGGGTTCGCGGGCCGATACCGTTGCCGACCCATATCGAGCGCTTCACGGTCAACCGTTCGCCGCATGTGGATAAAAAGAGCCGTGAGCAGTTCGAAATTCGGACGCATCGCCGCCTGTTGGATATTGTCGAGCCTACGCCGCAGACCGTGGACGCGCTGATGAAGCTCGACCTCGCCTCTGGCGTGGACGTCGAGATCAAGCTGTAGGACTCGGCCAATGCGTACTGGATTGATTGCGAAGAAGCTGGGAATGACCCGGATCTTCAAGGATGACGGCACCCATGTTCCCGTGACTGTCCTGCATTTGGATCAAGTGCAGGTGGTGGACACGCGGACTCAGGAGCGGGATGGCTACACGGCTATTCAGCTTGGCTGGGGTAAGGCGAAGGTAAAGAACGTCACCGATCCCAATAAAGGTCACTACGCCCGGGTGAAGGTCGAGCCTAAGATGCGCCTGGTCGAGTTCCGTGTGGCGCCAGATGCCTTGCTGGAGTCGGGTCAGATCTTGACTGCAGCGCATTTTGTCGTCGGCCAAAAGGTTGATGTTTGCGGCGTTACCAAGGGCAAAGGGTTTGCCGGCGCGATGAAGCGCTGGAATTTCCGGGGGCTTGAGGCGAGCCACGGCGTCTCGGTCAGCCATCGAAGCCATGGTTCGACCGGCAACCGGCAGGATCCTGGCAAAACGTTTAAGAACAAGAAAATGGCCGGGCATCTTGGCGTTGATCGCGTCACCACCTTGAATGTCGAGATAGCCGGGATTGACGTCGATAAGGGTCTCATCATGATCCGTGGCGCGGTGCCGGGTTCGAAGGGCGAGTTTGTGCGCGTCCGCGATGCGATCAAGAAGGTGCGGCCAGCCGAAGCGCCATACCCAGCGTCGATCTCGGCGGCATCTAGCCCGGTCGATGTCAAACCGGCCCAGCCGCAGGAAACGGTGTGATGCAGATCGATATCAAAACGCTGGACAACGGTCCGGCTGGCTCGGCTGATTTGCCGGATGCGTTGTTCGCAGCGCAGCCGCGGCGAGACATCATCGCGCGGGTGATCCAGTGGCAGCTCGCCAAGCGGCGGGCGGGGACGCACAAGACGAAGGGCATGGGCGAGGTGTCCGGGACCACGCGCAAGCCATACAAGCAGAAGGGCACCGGCAATGCGCGCCAAGGCAGCTTGCGTGCGCCGCAGTTCCGCACCGGCGGCGTGGTGCATGGGCCGGTGGTCCGCAGTCACGAGTTCGATTTGCCGAAGAAGGTGCGACGGCTGGGGCTGATCAGCGCGCTGTCGCTGAAGCAGGCTGAGGGCAAGCTGATTGTGCTTGATAGTGTCGGCGGCGGCACTGGCAAGACCAAGGACCTCGTCGTTAAAATGAAGGCTTTGGGCTGGACTTCGGCGCTGGTCGTCGATCATACGGTTGACGCGGCATTCTTGCGGGCGAGTGCCAACATTGTCGGGCTGGACGTGCTGCCGACTATTGGCGCCAATGTTTACGACATTATACGGCATGACATGCTGGTCGTCACGACGGCCGGGGTCGAAGGACTCAAGGAGCGGCTGGCATGAGCGTCAATCAGGTTCAGGTCGCCCGGCGGCGCGCGGCCACCATGTCGCGTGAGGCGATGTTTGAGGTGATCCGCAGCCCAGTCATCACCGAGAAGGCGACGGCGTTGTCAGAAAAGGGCCAATTCGTGTTTCGTGTGTCGATTGGTGCCACGAAGCCTGAGATCAAGGCGTCGGTCGAGGCGCTGTTCGGCGTGACGGTTACCTCGGTCAATACGCTGGTGCAGAAGGGCAAGACGAAGCGCTTCAAAGGTCGTCCCGGCGTTCGGTCGGATGTGAAGAAGGCATATGTGCAGCTCGCCGAGGGGCAGTCGATCGACATGTCCACCGGGCTTAGCTAGCGCAGGGATAAGCAATCGATGGCACTCAAGCAATTTAAACCGGTTACCGCGAGCCTCCGCGGCACGGTGCTGATCGACCGCAGCGAACTCTGGAAGGGCAAGCCGGTCAAGACGCTGACCGAAGGGAAGAATAAGTCTGGCGGCCGCAACAACCACGGCCGGACAACGTCGTTCTTCCGCGGCGGCGGGCATAAGCAGTCCTATCGCCATGTGGATTTCAAGCGGCGGAAGTTTGATGTCGCGGCGACGGTGGACCGGTTGGAGTATGACCCGAACCGGTCGGCGTTCATTGCGCTGATCAAGTACGACGACGGCGAGCTGTCCTACATCATTGCACCGCAACGCCTGCGTGCCGGGGATAAAGTCGTTGCTGGTCAGCGCGTCGATATCAAGCCGGGCAACGCCATGCCGATGTCGGCGATCCCTGTTGGCACCATCATCCACAATGTGGAGATGAAGATGGGCGCCGGCGGCAAGATGGCACGGGCAGCTGGGACCTACGCGCAGCTGGTCGGCAAGGATGCGGGCTATGCACAGGTCAAGCTGCAATCCGGCGAGCTTCGCATCGTGCGGGCCGAGTGCATGGCAACGGTCGGCGCGGTATCGAATCCGGACAACCAGAACCAAAGCATCGGCAAGGCCGGACGCGCCCGGTGGATGGGTCGCCGGCCGCATAACCGCGGCGTCGTGATGAACCCGGTTGACCATCCGCACGGTGGCGGCGAGGGCCGGACCTCTGGCGGTCGGCATCCGGTCACGCCATGGGGCAAGCCGACGAAGGGCTATAAAACGCGGGTCAACAAGCGTACGGACAGCATGATCATCCGCCGCCGTCCGAAGGGGAAGCACTGATCATGGCGCGTTCCGTATGGAAAGGTCCATTTGTGGACGGCTATCTCCTCGGCAAAGCTGAGGCGGCCCGGGGATCTGGCCGCAACGAGATTATCAAGATTTGGTCGCGTCGCTCGACAATCCTGCCGCAATTCGTCGGGCTGACTTTTGGCGTTTACAACGGGCATAAATTCCTGCCGGTGCAGGTCTCGGAGAACATGGTAGGCCACAAGTTCGGCGAATTCTCGCCAACGCGGACCTTTACCGGGCACTCTTCCGATAAGAAGGCGAGGCGGGGCTGATATGAGCAAGCCAAAAACCCCACGGGCGTTACCGGAACATGAGGCGCAGTGCGTTGTGCGCAATATCCGCATCAGCCCGCAGAAGCTGAACTTGGTTGCCGGCTTGATCCGAAACCAGCCGGCCAGCAAGGCGGTTGCGACGCTGACGTTCAGCAAGCGGCGGATCGCGCATCAGGTTCGCAAGGCGCTGGAAAGCGCGATCGCCAATGCCGAAAACAACCATCAACTCGACGTGGACCGTTTGGTCGTAACGCGAGCTGAGGTCGGCAAGTCTATCGTCATGCGGCGTTTTATGGCACGCGGCCGAGGCCGCGCGTCACGTATTGAGAAGTGGTTCAGCCACTTGCGTATCGTGGTGTCTGAGCAGCAGCAGGTGCCCGAGACTCCGGCGACACAGCAGAGGGCGGCATAGGCCATGGGTCACAAGGTCAATCCGATCGGACTACGGCTCGGCATCAACCGCACCTGGGACAGCCGTTGGTACGCGGGCGCCGACTATTCAAAGCTATTGCTCGCTGATCTCGAGCTGCGCACGCATTTGCGAGCGAAGCTCGCGGGCGCCGGGGTATCGCGCGTGGTCATTGAACGCCCGGCGAAGAAGCCGCGCGTGACGATCTACGCGGCGCGGCCCGGCGTGGTGATCGGCAAGAAGGGCCAGGATATTGAGGTGCTCCGCAAGGAGTTGGCGAAGATGGCCAAGTCCGAGGTGTCATTGAACATCGTCGAAATCCGCAAGCCGGAGATCGACGCGGTGCTGGTGGCCGAGAACATCGCGCAGCAGCTGGAGCGCCGCGTGGCGTTCCGCCGGGCGATGAAGCGGGCGGTGCAGTCGGCGATGCGTCTGGGTGCCCAGGGCATCCGGATCAATTGCGGCGGACGGCTTGGTGGTGCGGAGATCGCGCGGACCGAGTGGTATCGCGAGGGACGTGTGCCGTTGCATACCCTGCGTGCTGACATCGATTTCGGCACTGCGACGGCGAAGACTACTTATGGCACGTGCGGGGTGAAGGTCTGGATCTTTAAGGGTGAGATTCTGGCTAATGATCCGCTGGCGCAGGATCGCCGGGCGGCCGAACAGGCGCCGCAGCGCTAAGAGGATTTTGGACCATGATGTCTCCGAAGCGGACGAAGTACCGCAAAGCCCATAAGGGCCGTATCCATGGGTTGGCCAAGTCGGGCACCAGCCTGAACTTTGGCGCTTTTGGCCTTAAGGCGCTGGAGCCTGAGCGGATTACGGCACGGCAGATCGAAGCCGCCCGCCGGGCGATCACGCGTTCCATGAAGCGTGCCGGCCGGGTTTGGATCCGGATGTTCCCCGACGTGCCGGTGTCGCAGAAGCCCGCCGAGGTTCGGATGGGCTCGGGCAAGGGCAGCCCGGAGTTCTGGGTATGCCGGGTCAAGCCGGGCCGCATCATGTTTGAGATCGACGGCGTCGCGCCGGAGCTTGCACGCGAAGCGCTGACCTTGGGCGCGGCGAAGTTGCCGATCCGTACTAAATTCGTGACCCGGCTCGGAGAAGCCTAGGATGACCAAGCCAACTGACATTCGCGCCAAGGGCGCAGAGAATCTGCCTGGCATGCTGCTTGATCTGCGCAAGGAGCAGTTCAACCTGCGTTTCCAGCGTGCGACGGGCCAGACCGAGGGTGTGGGCCGTGTTCGACAAGTACGGCGGGATATTGCGCGCGTGAAGACAATCATGTCGGAGCAGAAGCGGTCCGCCGCTGCCAGCTCCGCGAAAACCTGAGAGGAGTAGGGCGATGCCAAGGCGCGTCCTGACCGGGCGAGTGACGAGCGACAAGATGGACAAGACCATTACGGTCTTGGTCGAACGTCGAGTCATTCATCCGTTGTATAAGAAGTTCATCCGGCGCTCAAAGAAGTATGCGGCGCATGACGACGCGAATATTTGCAAGATTGGCGACACCGTGCGTATCGAGGAGTGCCGGCCCATCAGCAAGCGGAAGACCTGGCTGCTGATGGAGCGTAATGGCGAGGCGGTTCGGCCGCCGCTGGGCTTCTCCTTCGCGGTCCGGACGCCGCACGCCAAGGATGTGACGCACGACGAGGACATGCCGCCCGCCGAGAACATAATGGTCGCTCCTGAAGCCGAACAGGCCTCCGGACAGGCTCAGGGCTGAGGAACGGGTAGATGATTCAGGTCGAGTCTAATCTCGAGGTCGCCGACAATTCCGGCGCTCGTCGTGTTCAGTGCATCAAGGTGTTGGGCGGGTCCAAGCGCAAGACTGCGTCGGTTGGCGATGTGATTGTAGTATCCATCAAGGAGGCCATCCCGCGCGGTAAGGTTAAGAAGGGCGACGTGCATCAGGCGGTGATCGTGCGGACGTCGTTTCCCGTGCGTCGGGCCGACGGCAGCGCGATTCGTTTCGACCGCAATGCGGCTGTGCTGATCAACAAGCAGCAGGAGCCGATCGGCACGCGCATCTTTGGACCCGTCGTACGCGAACTGCGCGGCCGCAAGTTCATGAAGATCATCTCGCTTGCGCCGGAGGTGCTGTGATGGCGGCGCGAATCCGTAAAGGCGACACGGTCGTCGTGATCACCGGCTCCGACAAGGGCAAGCGCGGAGAGGTGCTGCGTGTGATGCCGAAGGACGAGCGTGCGGTGGTCAAAGGCGTGAATATCGCGAAGAAGCATACCAAGCCGCAGGGCATGGGGCAGCCTGGCGGTATCATCGAGCAAGAGGCGACAATCCACCTGTCGAACATCATGCTGGTGGATCCAAAGACCGACAAGCCGACGCGCGTGGGATTCCGGGTGCTGGACGATGGCCGCAAGGTCCGCGTCTCGCGGCCCAGCGGCGCGTTAATCGAGGGCTGATGCGATGAGCGAAACGACGATAGAGACCCCGGCGGTCGGCCGCATCGTGCGTGAGATGCCTCGGATGCAGCAGCGTTATAACTCGGAGATCAAGGCCAAGCTGCAGGATGAGTTCTCCTATAAGAACCCGATGCAGGTGCCCAAGCTCGAGAAGATTGTCATCAACATGGGTGTGGGCGAGGCAGCTGGCGACCAGAAGAAGCTTGATGCCGCCCTATCGGAGCTGATGCTGATCGCTGGGCAAAAGCCGGTCAAGACATTGGCAAAGAAGGCGATTGCCGGCTTCAAAATCCGCGAGGGATTGCCGATCGGCTGCAAGGTGACGCTACGTAAATCGCGTATGTTCGAGTTTCTGGACCGGCTGGTCACGATCGCCCTGCCGCGGGTACGCGACTTTCGCGGTATTCCGGCGGGCAAGGGTTTCGACGGTCGGGGCAACTTCGCCATGGGCCTAAAAGAGCAGATCATCTTTCCGGAGATCGAATACGACAAGGTGACCGACATTCGCGGCATGGACATCGTGTTTGTGACGACGGCGAAGACGGATGCTGAGGCGAAGGCGCTGCTGAGGGCACTCGACGTGCCGTTTGCCGCCTAAAGCAGGTTTCAACGCGTTTGGAAAACCGCCGCAGTTCGAGATTCGGGCGCGGCAGGTTCCGAGGAGTATAGCAGATGGCCAAGACATCAGCGGTGAACCGCAACCTGAAGCGGGAACGTATGGCGTCCCGTGACAAGTCGAAGCGGGCCGATCTAAAAGCCCAAGTTATGGACCGCACGGCGCCGGTTGAGGAGCGCTTTGAGGCCTCCATGAAGCTGGCGCAGCTTCCGCGTAATGGGGCGGCAGTGCGGGTGCGCCTTCGCTGTGCGCTGACTGGCCGGCCGCGCGGCAACTACCGGAAGTTCAAGCTGTCCCGCAACATGCTGCGTGCCCTGGCCAGTTCTGGTCAGCTGCCCGGCATGGTCAAAGCAAGCTGGTAAGGGGACGCCGCCATGTCGATGTCCGATCCGTTGGGTGACATGATCACCCGTATCCGCAACGCCCAGCGCAGCCGTCACACGGTTTGTGTAGCGCCAGCGTCTAAGTTGCGGGCGAATGTGCTCGAGGCGCTGAAGCGTGAGGGATTTATTCGTGGCTATGCGGCTGAGGAACTACGCCCCGGTGTCGCTCAGCTTCGCATTGAGCTGAAATACAGCGAGGGCGAGCCGGTGATCAAAGAGATCACGCGGGTGTCTAAACCGGGACGGCGCGTCTATTCCAAGATCAAGGAGTTGCCGCGGGTCTATGCCGGGTTGGGCGTCTCGATTCTGTCCACGCCGCGCGGTGTGCTGAGCGACGGTGAGGCACGCGCTGCCAACGTTGGCGGCGAAGTCTTGTTCCGCGTCTTCTAAGGGGGGCACAGGATGTCTCGAGTAGGCAAGTATCCCGTCGCGGTTCCGGCGGGGGTAGATGTAGCGGTGGTAAACCGCATCCTGACCACCAAGGGCAAGCTCGGCACCATGTCGCTGCCGCTGACCGATCACGTCGATGCAGTGGTTGAGGGTAACCAGGTGACAATCACGCCGCGCAGCAACGCGAGCCAGGCACGGATGATGTGGGGCACCACGCGCGCGTTGCTGGCCGCCATGGTGCAGGGTGTTTCGGTGGGTTATACCAAGACGCTGGAGATCACTGGCACCGGGTTCCGCGCGAGCGTGCAGGGCAAGAACTTGGTGATCAACTTGGGTTTCTCGCATGATGTGGTCTATCCGGTGCCGGAAGGTATTACGATCACCACGCCGCGTCCGACCGCGATTACTCTGGCAGGGGTGAGCAAGCGCCAAGTGGGTCAGGTGGCGGCTGAGATCCGCAGCTTCCGTCCGCCGGAGCCGTATAAGGGTAAGGGCGTGAAATACGAGGGCGAGCAGATCCGGCGCAAGGAAGGCAAGAAGAAATAGCATGAGCGCTTCACAGGATCTCAAGACACGGCGTCGCGAGCGGCTCCGCTACCAGTTGCGGCAGAAGTCGGCTGGGCGGCCGCGGCTGTCGGTGTTTCGCTCCGGCAAGCATATTTATGCGCAGGTCATTGATGACGCGACGCGAAGCACACTTGCCGCAGCCTCAAGTCTCGACAAGGGACTACGTGAGGCTTTGCGAACCGGTGCTGATAAGGATGCCGCAGCGGCCGTTGGAAAGCTGGTGGCCGAGCGCGCCATGGCTGCGGGCGTGACCAAGGTCGTGTTCGACCGCGGCGCCTATTTATATCATGGTCGCGTCAAGGCGCTGGCTGACGCTGCCCGCGAAGGCGGATTGGCGTTCTGAGGGAATGAATTATGGCACGTGAAGCAAGGGACGGCGGCCGTGGCGGTCGCGACCGGGACCGCGACCGGGACGGCGATGACCTCATTGATAAACTGGTCACGATCAACCGGGTAGCCAAAGTGGTTAAGGGCGGTCGGCGGTTCGCGTTCGCGGCGTTGGTCGTGGTTGGTGACCAGAAAGGCCGGGTGGGCTATGGCGCCGGCAAGGCCCGCGAGGTTCCCGAGGCCATCCGCAAGGCGACCGAGCGGGCAAAGAAGACGATGATCCGCGTTCCCATGAAGGAAGGGCGTACCCTGCATCACGACGTTGAGGGCACGTTCGGCGCCGGGCACGTAGTGCTGCGCTCCTGCACGGCGGGAACCGGGATTATCGCTGGCGGGCCAATGCGCGCGGTGTTCGAGACGCTCGGTATCGGTGACGTCGTGGCGAAATCGCTCGGTAGCCGTAACCCGCACAACATGGTTAAGGCCACCTTCGCAGCGCTTCAACGCTGTGCGAGCCCGCGTAGCGTCGCGGCCCGGCGCGGTAAAAAGGTGTCTGACATCCTCGGTAAACGCGATGCGGCCGTGGAGAACGCAGATGTCTGAGCCCGTTGAGACGTCGAAGAAAGCGACTGTTCGTTTTACCCAGATTGCTTCCGGTCTCGGGCGCAAAAAAGATCAGGTCCAGACGTTGGCTGGCCTAGGCCTAGGTAAGCTGCGTCGGACCCGTGAGCTTGAAGATACCCCGGCAGTGCGCGGCATGCTCCGCAAGGTCGCGCATCTTGTGCGGGTAGAGGATCGGTCATGAAGCTGAACGAAATGCGGGACAATCCCGGAGCTCACCTGAAGTCGAAACGGCTTGGTCGCGGGATTGGGTCCGGTAAGGGCAAAACCTCTGGCAAGGGTGTCAAGGGTCAGAAGGCGCGCGAGGGCGTGTCGCTGAATGGCTTCGAGGGCGGTCAGTTGCCGATCTACCGGCGCCTGCCGAAGCGTGGGTTCCACAACCTGTTTCGCAAGGAGTACGCGCCGGTCAACCTAGGTTCGATCGATAGGGCTTTAGCATCGGGACGGTTGTTGGCCGATCAGCCGATTACGGCAGAAATCCTGCAGACCGCTGGTCTGGCGCGACTGAACAAGGTTGATGGGGTGCGGCTGTTGGCGATGGGGGCGATTACTCGGCCGATTACAATCACTGTGTCCGGCGCGTCGGTCGCGGCGATTGCAGCGGTTGAGGCAGCTGGCGGCTCGGTGACGGTCTTGGTGCCGACCGCGCCTGTCGATGCCGCAACAAATGCATCCTCGGTCTAGCTGTCGATTAGTCGCTTGCGTCGCTGTGCTGCCAGACGGCACAGTATGCGGCAAATGCCTCGTGTGCTGCTTCGGGTTGGGCAATGCGTAGGTAATGTGACTTCTAGGAGGGACTGCCATGGCCTCAGCGGCCGAGCAGCTTGCGGCGAATCTAAACCTTGGCACGCTAGGTAAGGCTACCGAACTCAAGTCCCGCATCTGGTTTACCTTGGGTGCGTTGCTGGTTTATCGGGTCGGCACTTACATTCCCGTGCCCGGCGTCGATGCTTCAGTGATGGGCGAGTTGCTAGCCCAGCACGGCGGCGGTATTCTCGGCATGTTCGACATGTTCAGTGGCGGCGCGCTCGGTCGAATGACCGTTTTTGCGCTGAACATCATGCCTTATATCAGCGCAAGCATCATTATACAGTTGATGTCGGCCGCTGTTCCGACGCTTGAGACCCTGAAGAAGGAGGGGGAGAGCGGACGGAAAAAACTCAACCAATATACCCGCTATTTGACTGTGCTGATCGCGTTGGTGCAATCTTACGGTATTGCTGTTGGCTTGGAGGGAATGCGCGGTTCATTTGGCTCTGCGGTCGTTGACCCCGGCCTGTTCTTTCGGATGTCTTGCGTAATCACTTTGGTGGGTGGCACGATGTTCTTGATGTGGCTCGGCGAGCAGATTACCGCTCGCGGGGTAGGGAATGGCACGAGCCTCATCATTTTCGCGGGTATCGTCGCGAACCTGCCGCATGCACTGGCTAATCTGCTGGAGTTGGGAAGAACTGGAGCCTTATCTCCGGTGTTCATCCTGGCTTTCATGGTCATCGCGGTTGCGGTAATCGCCTTCGTAGTCTTCATGGAGCGGGCGCAGCGCCGGGTAAATATCCAGTATCCGAAGCGGCAGGTTGGGCAGCGGATGTTTGGCGGCGACAGCACCCATATGCCGCTTAAGGTAAACACAGCCGGTGTGATCCCTCCGATTTTCGCGAGCTCGATCCTGCTGATCCCGGCGACGGTCGCTGGGTTCTCGCAAAACAACTCCAACTCCTGGTTGGCGTGGATTGGTCAGAAGCTCGGCCACGGCGAGCCGCTGTATATGCTGGCCTACGCGGGCATGATCATCTTCTTCTCGTATTTCTATACGGCAGTTGTATTCAATCCGCAAGAAACGGCGGACAATCTCAAGAAATACGGCGGTTTCATTCCGGGAGTGCGTCCGGGCTCGAACACCGCTGAGTACTTCGATACTATCCTTGCGCGGTTGACCACAGTCGGTGCGATTTATTTGTGTGTCGTGTGCATGCTGCCCGAGATCCTCATCAGCCGTTACGGCGTGCCGTTCTACTTCGGCGGGACTAGCCTGATGATCATCGTGTCGGTTACTATGGATACGGTAACGCAGATTCAGTCACATCTGCTGGCGCACCAGTACGAAGGGCTGATCCGAAAGTCGCGTGTGAAGGGCCGTGCCCGATGAATTTGATATTGCTGGGTCCTCCTGGCGCCGGGAAAGGCACCCAGGCAAAACGGCTGGAGCAACGGCACGGTATCGCACAGATTTCCACGGGCGATATGCTAAGAGCCGAGGTAAAAGCGGGAACCGAAATTGGGCAGCAAGCGAAAGCGGTCATGGAGTCCGGACAGCTCGTCTCGGATGAATTGATTATCGCTATGCTGGAAAGCCGTATTCAACAGCCTGACGCGGCGCGTGGTTTCATACTCGACGGCTTTCCGCGTACTGTCCCGCAGGCTGAGGCACTGGACGTAATGCTGGACCGGGCTGGCATGCGTATCGACGTGGTTATTGAGCTGAAGGTCGATGACGCTGCCTTGGTGGACCGGATCGCTGGACGTTTTACCTGCGGCAAGTGCGGCGCTGGTTATCACGACAGCTTCCAAAAGCCGCATGTAGCGGGCACGTGCGATGTCTGCGGCAATCATGAGTTTATTCGCCGTGCCGATGATCGACGCGAAACGGTGGCGGCTCGGCTTGAGGCCTATCATACACAGACCGCGCCCATTCTGCCGCATTATCGTGCTGGTGGCCGGTTGGTGACACTTGACGGGATGGCCGACGTGGACGGTGTCTCGCAGGAGATCGAGGCTGTTCTAGCGCGAGTATCGGCAAAAATCTCACGATGATTTGATGCGATCGCATTGACTTTCGGTCGAGGATGCGTATAGTCCGCGACCTTCGTCTGCCGCATCAGCGGATGATAATTTATGCATTTTTGGGTCTCCAGCGCGGTTGCGAGCAGGGACTTGCCAGACCTCTGCGCCGTGCGGCGACACGCATGGCGATGGGGCGACCAGGAGTTACTCGCGTGGCCCGTATTGCCGGTGTGAACGTTCCGACTAATAAGCGGGTGTTGATCAGCCTCCGCTATATCTATGGGATTGGCCCTTCGAATGCCGTCGATATCTGCAAGCAGCTCGGCATACCTGATGACCGCCGGGTCAATCAGCTATCGGATGACGAGGTTCTACGTATTCGCGAGCTGATCGACCGGGACTATCGCGTTGAGGGCGACCTTCGGCGTGAGGTTGCGATGAACATTAAACGACTGATGGACTTGGGCTGCTACCGTGGACTTCGGCATCGTCGTGGGTTGCCGGTGCATGGACAGCGGACTCACACGAACGCCCGCACCCGCAAGGGTAAGGCGGTAGCGATTGCCGGTAAGAAGAAGGTTACCAAATAGCCGCCCGCAATGCGATTTCGCTTGTTTGCTGCTTTGGCAGCTCAAAGGTATGCCGCTAAGGCGGCGCAATAAATGATAGGATCATATTGATGGCGAAGCCCGCCTCTTCGCGTCCTCGCAAGAAGGAACGCAAGAACATTATCGCTGGCGTAGCCCATGTTGCCGCGACCTTCAACAACACGATGGTGACGATCACCGACGCGCAGGGCAACACCATCGCGTGGTCATCGAGCGGCATGCAGGGGTTCAAGGGCAGCCGTAAATCCACCCCTTATGCAGCACAGGTCGCGGCCGAGGATGCGGGCAAGAAGGCTCGCGAGCATGGGATGGAGACGCTGGAGATTGAGGTGAGCGGCCCAGGCTCTGGACGTGAGAGCGCATTGCGCGCACTCCAGGCGGTGGGATTTGCCATTACGGCGATCCGCGACATGACGCCGATACCGCATAACGGCTGCCGTCCGCGCAAGCGCCGCCGGGTCTGAGCCGCCTGCTTCGCGTTTGATACGGTGCCATCGATGGGTGGTGCCGCTTATTCTGCTTGGAGATGATCCGTGGTCATCCAACGTAATTGGCAATCCCTCATTAAGCCGGAAAAGCTCGACGTCGAGCCCGGCTCTGATCCTCATCGCATCGCGACCGTTGTCGCCGAGCCACTGGAGCGTGGCTTTGGCATGACGCTCGGCAACGCGGTGCGCCGCGTGCTGTTGTCGTCCCTGCAGGGCGCCGCAGTGACGGCCGTGCAGATTGTCGGCGTGCTGCATGAGTTCAGCAGCATCCCCGGCGTGCGAGAAGACGTTACCGACATCGTGCTGAACATCAAGCAGCTCGCGTTGCGGATGCACGGGGAGGGGCCGAAGCGCATGGTCCTGACG
>JANXVC010000482.1 GCA_025351925.1 Rhodospirillales bacterium
CTCGACCTGCTGGCTGTCCTGCTGCTGCGCTGGGGGCAGGCCGTGGAGACGGACGAGGCGATCGACGGCGCGGAGGCGGTTGCTTGGCTGGCAGAGTTCACCGCCGACGTGAGGGCTGCGCTTCAAGCGATCGTCCGCCTGCGGACGCCGGGGGCAGCACCATGAAACGCCGTCTCAGCATCGCCGAGCTGATCCGCCAGGACGTGCTCGACCTCGATCCCGAGCCGCCGCGGCCGCCGTGCCTGATCGCACCGCGGTTGCTGATCCTGGCGTGCTCGGCCACCAAGGCAGAGAGCGTGGGGTTGGTCGCGCGGGACCGCTACCAGGGTCCGCTGTGGCAGACGCTGCGTGCGGCCGATCCGGACGGCGTGCGGGCGTTTGCCTGTTTCTTGTCGGCCCGGTTCGGCCTCGGCGACGCCCGCGATCTGCTGCCGCGCTACAACCGGGTGCTGACCGATGTGGACGCGGATCGCATGTGCCTTGCAGGGCCTTGGGCCTGTTATCCCGAGCTGCCGCAGAACGGCCGGATGACGATGGCGGCCAAGCTGCGCGCGGCGACGCGGGACGGCCCACGGCGCTCGCCGTCCGGGGTGCTGACGCTGCTGGAGCGCGAGCTGGGCCGGCCGTTCCGCGCCGTCGCGATCTGCGGCGGACATCGCTATGTGCGCGTCGCGTCGTCGTGGCTGCCCGACTTCCGCACCATGCGCCAGCTTGCCGACGATGCGGCAGTCACGGTGATCAACGGGCCGATCGGCGTCATGCGGGCGAGGCTGCGAGCCTGGGTGACGCAACCATGAGCAGGGGCGGGGAACGAGACGGAAAACAACGAAAGCCGGGCGAGGGCGAGGTGCCGCAGCCCGGCCGTCGCCGCAAGGGTGCGTCGCGCAAGCGCTCCCGCGCAAGAGCGCGCCCTTGCCCCGCCGTCCAGGCCACGGCCGTTGGAAGGCGTTGCAGGAGTGAGAAGCAAACAACGATGCGCGGGCTGCAGCACAGCATTTCAGGAGAGAACACGACCATGACCAAGCCATGCAGCAACACCGCCGAGGTGCTCGTCGTGCGTCCCTGGTTTGGCGTGTCCGATTGGGGGAACGGCTACGCCCACTTCGACGCCCTCGTCATGAGCAGGATGCCGGGACAGGCGCAGCAACGCTATGCCGACTACCGGGTGGTCGATCGGTATGACACCAATATCCAGCGCACGCCCAGGCCCGACAACTTCCGCTTCCAGTGCCAGGTCGACGACCGCCATACCGAAGCCTACGCCTGGCACTGGGGCTACCAACCCGAGCTCGGCCGCATCTTCGACGTCCGAGACCTGAAGCTCTACGGCGCTTCGATCACGGCGATCGATTGTGCCTTGACGCGAATGCAGCGCGCGGACGGCCCGGCCGAGGCGGTCGGCCGCTTCGTGGTCCGGCTGGCACGCGCGCTGAAGGTCGGCGGCATCGTGCTGATCGAGACGAGCCTGGATGGCAGCTTCCGCGATGCGGCCGAGGTCCAGCGCTTCGTCGGCGCCAGCGACTACAGCGATGCCGTTCGCATGATCGACAACCTGGTGGCCGAGCTGCACCGGACCTGCATCCAGCGGGCGGGCCGAAAAGCCGCCTGATCCCGCACTCTCCTTTCCATCAACCCCGCCAAAGGCCCGCCATCGCGCGGGCCTTTGGCGTTTCTGGAGATCATCATGCCGAATTATTATACCTCGTTTTCGGTCCTGCTGCCGGTCGGAGCCGGCAACATCGAGGCGGCGCTCGCCCTCTATGCCCAGTTCGAGCAGGAACTTGAGGCCGATGACCAGTCGGTCGGCTTCCTTGCGGAGCAAGACACGGCCAACAGCGATGCCGTCTGGCTGCGGGACGACGGCGGCGAGGGCGATCCCGAGCACGTCATCGCATACGCCTTCCGATGCGCCCAGGCGTTCGGCCTCACCGGACGTTGGGGCTTCGACTGGAGCCTTTCGTGTAGTAGGCCTCGCTTAGACGGAAACGGCGGTGGCGCGCAGCTTTTGGATCTCGGCCGGGGCGAAAGCGTGAGTTGGATCGATACCAAGCAGTGGCTCGACGAGAAACTCAGTGCAGGAGAGGCCAGTGCGGTGTCGGCAGAAGCAATCCTGCAGCCGACGATCGAGGCGCAGGGCTGGAACGAGCATAGCCAGGTGTTCGTATTGCGCGGCTTCATCGACAGCCTGATCGCAGCCGATCCCGCCGTCGCGGACCAGCTCCGTTCCCACCTGGCCACCATCTCGGGCGAACAAGACGGCATGCTCTGCCGCGAGTGTGGAGAGCCGGTATTCATCGCGGACAGCGGCACGTCACACCACGTCGGCTGCGGCCTGGTGTTAACTGACAAAAGAGATCGCTCACTCACAATGGAAAATGCTCAATCCTGAAGATTGCTCGAAATCATTCGTCCTGGTCGACAACGCGCTCCTTTGAGTGGCAGATCGCGACCGCCTATGGCCGGACCTGACCGAAAGCGATCTGGCAGGA
>JANXVC010000494.1 GCA_025351925.1 Rhodospirillales bacterium
TCTGTCCAAGGATTACGAGCACCTGCCCGAGGTCTCCGAAGCCATGGTCACCCTCGCCATGATCCGCCTCATGGTCCATCGCGTCGCCCATCCAAATCGCAAGCGATTGACCGCTCCGTGACTTCTAAAACGGGGTCTGAGCCATGTTGACCTCAGACAAGGAACAGCGACGGGCGGCAGCATATGGCGGACGACAAGACCCTTGCACGGGTGCTCGCACGCGACGGGGAGCGAGTGGACGGCAGGCAATCAGAAGCCTTCGTTTGGCTACGAGCCCGGTTCGTAAAGCTGGCACCAAGACTACGGAGCCAACCGGGCTGGCGTCGCGTAGCAGAGGAGATGGCCTCTGATGGTATCAGAGGCGGGAAAGACAGACCGCTAACCGAGCAGGCGGTGAGGCGGATATGGCCAAGGGTCTGTCGAGCTGTGGCCGTCGAGCAAGCTGCACGCTTGAATGAGAAACGCCTCGTTATGGAACGCAAGGAATTGGCGCAGAGGCCACGCCCGCGCGAGCCTGAGCGCGGGGTGAATGCGGACCGGCCGCCGCCAGTGGTGACGACACCCGCGCCCTGGCCGCCGGTTCCGTCCTACCCTCCACCAGCATACCAACCTTCGACGCCGCACCTGCCACATGCGGCAGCCTCGCGCCCGCATGAAGAACTGAGCGAGGAGGAGCGCGAAGCACTGGCGCGCGCCAACACCCTCCGCCTTCGCCGGGCAATTGCACAGGCGAGCGGGCGCGACCCCAACGAGATCACATGACCCGCAAAGCAGGGACGGCCAGGACGGATCAGGAGCACCATCCCGCATGGGCCATGGCGTGGAGCCCGATCCCGAACGGAGCGGGCATACTGCGGGAAGCCATGCACGCTCCCAAAAAGCGTCGGCGAGGCATCGGCGGGACATTGGCAAGATAAATCCCGAGGCACTCGCGTCGGCCTGGGCGAGACCACCCCGAGCGAAGGCAGCGGGAGGGAACGACGCATGACAGCGAACACGGCACTTGCACGAGCGGCGCTGGCCGGGACGATCGGAAACGCCGGCCGGTCTGAAGCCTATGCCTGGCTGCGGCTCCGGTTCGAGCAGCTGGCGTCGAGGTTGCAGCACAGGCCCGGCTGGCCCGCCGTGGCGGCGGGAATGGCCATGGGCGGGATCAAGGGCGGCAAGGGCAAGCCGTTGTCCGGCCCCGCCCTCAGACGGATCTGGTCCAGGGTCTGCCGCGACGTGGCTGCCGAGGAGCCTTGGCGCGTGGAGGCCGTGCGGACGGCTTCGCAGCATGGGATGCCGGCACGCAGGCCGTGTTGCCGCGAACTCGGGCGCGCGCCGAACGCGGGCCGGGCGCCGCCGATCATGACGGCGCCCGAGCCCTCCGCGGCGTTCTGCGCGAATCCATACACGGAATGTTCGCCATCCCCGTCCAAGACGCCTGTCCCAAGCTGTCCGCTGCCGCCGGTTTCACGGGATGCGATGCACTCGCGTCCGAATGCCGCATCCAGTGGGCGTGACCCCGAGGAGATCCCATGAGCACCAAGGCAGAAATGAACAAAGCCGACCGGGCAGCCCCCGCGACAGCCGCGCAAGCGGCGGGCGAGGCCAGCAGCCTGCCCCCGACCGCGTCCGTGGTGACGCTGGCTGTCCAGTCCGCGGGCATGACGACGGCGTTCGTTCGCCGTCCTGTGTGCGCGGTGCGCCTCGGCCGGGGCCGGCTTGGCGGCAGCACGGGCATGGACCTCTTCATCCAGCGCGCCCGCTTCCATGGCCGCCGGGTGAAGCCGCTCGACGGCGACCTGCGCTCGCGCACGCTGTCCACGCTCTATCCGGCGCAAGCGGCGGACGGCAGCCCGATCCCGGACGGGGCGAGCATGCCGCGCTCGGAGGACATGACGGACTACGTGGCATGGCTGAAGCCCGAGTTCGACAGGATGGTGGAGGACGGGGTTTCGGTGGCGCTCGACCTCGGCGGTGGCGAGCGCGTGATGCAGGAGTTCGTGCAGGATTTCCCGTTGTCGGACTACTGCGACGACTTCGGGGTGGACCTGCTGCCGATCTTCTTCCTGGGACCGGACATCGAGGACCTCAACCACGTCGTGCAGGTCATGCGCACGGGCGCGCTGCGGTCCAGCCACATGCTCCTGATGCTGAACTAAGGCGTGATCCGCGCCGGGCAGACGGCGGAAGGCGTGTTCGACCCGATCGTGCATCATCCGGACTTCCAGGCTTTGCTGAAGGACGGCGTCGAGTCCGTGCTGCTGCGCAAGCTGCATTGCCTGGACGTGCTGCGCGAGCGTCGGTTCGGCTTCTACGACGCGGCCTATGGCCGGCCCGATCCGAGTGGGAAGAAGGCCAGTCCGACGCTCCAGTTCACGACGAAGCTATGGCTGGCGGGCTTAGAAAGTCAGCTTTCCGGGCTGCGCAGTGCGGAGAGGCTGCCGTGAGCGGGGGCACAGCGCAACGGGATGGCGGCACGCTGCCGCCTTCCGTGCGGTTCACGGCCTCGACGGATCGGCTGCGGGCCGCGATCGACAACCTGGATGCGGCGGCGAAGGCGGAACTCATTTTCCCTGACAGCCCGTTGGGAACGTGGGTGGCGGCGCAGAAGGACGTGCTGAACGCGCTTTACGTCATGGAGGAGGGGCGCGAGGAGCAGCTCCGGATGCTGATCGAGGGCGCGAAGGCTACGGCGGAGGCCGAGGCTGCCCGCGTCGAGGCCGAGGTGCGCAAGCTCGGCTTGTTCATCACCAAGGCCGAGATCGAGCTGGCGCAAAAGCAGAGCGAGACCATCGAGACCATCGGCAAGGGCATTGCCGCGCATGTCCAGGGCGCGCTGGTGATCCGGGCCAAGGCATACAACACGACGAAGTATCTCACCACGGCGCTGCTCTATTCCGTGGTGCTGCTGGGCACGCTGCTGGGCGGCTACGCCTGGAGCAGCCGCGCCCACGCCGAGAGCGACGAAGCGCGGATGTGGGCGTGGTGCAAGGCGACGATGGTGGTCGACAAGCAGGGCAAGGTGTCCTGCTCGCCGGCCTACCCCGGGCCGAGCGGCAAGTGACGGCGACCCGCCTCCCCTGCCCGCACGCCATGCAGGGCATCGCCGTTGGCCGCCAGGCCCGGCGGCTCGCCTGGTCGTTCGCGCTGCGGCA
>JANXVC010000497.1 GCA_025351925.1 Rhodospirillales bacterium
CGGGCGAGGTCCGGCCCGGCGCGCGGGACCACTCGGAGGTTTTATCGTGCTGCGGGCGGCGCCCCAAAGCGATGTTTCGTTGCATCAGGCGGTTGCATCCTTTCCGCGGTGGCGAGCCTCGCTGCAAGACCGCGAAGTTCAGGTCAGGACCCTTGGCCGCGATCAAACCAATGGGGCCGGCACTTCGCGATGGCGAGTTAGCTTTGCTGGGCTGTGCCGGAGGTTATCGTATTCAGCGTTCCAAACTGAGCAAAGCGAGGTTGGCGCGATGGGAGCGCCTTGTGAAACCAAATCCAGTATACGGTCAAGGCATGGCTTCGATAGGTCAAGCACCATCGTTTGTCACGCTCGACGCCGGCAGGTCGTTGATGATGAACCCGCAATGAAACCGGGTGGCTCATTGGGCGGCGTTAGTTCTTCGCATGATCTTGCAGCTATTGCGTTTGCGACGGCGGCCCGCTCGGACTCAGCGGCGTTGCCGCTTTGGCAACGCTGCGCTACCGTCGCCGAGAAATGCATCGCCGTCACCTTCTCCTCGCCGCCTGCGCCGCCCTGGCGTCCAGCCCAGCCCGTGCCGACCAAGTGACGGTCATGGCGGCGGCCAGCCTGACCGACGCCATGCGGGCGCTCGGCGATGCATGGGCTGCCAAGGGCAACGCCGCACCGCGCTTCGTCCTCGCCGCGTCCTCCGCACTCGCCCGGCAAATCGAGCAGGGCGCCCCGGCCGACATCTTCGCCTCGGCGGACGAGCCTTGGATGGACTACCTGCAGCAGCGCGACCTCATCGTGCCAAGCAGCCGAAGCAGCGCGCTCGGCAACCGCCTGGTGCTGATCGCGCCCGCCGACCAGCCTGGCGACCTCGCGCTCACGCCCGGCGTGGACCTGCTGGCGCGGTTGGGGGCTCAAGGACGGCTCGCGACCGGCGACCCGTCCAGCGTGCCGGTCGGCAAGTATGCCCAGGCGGCGCTGACCAGCCTCGGGCTCTGGGACAAGATCGCGCCGCGGCTCGCCCGCTCCGAGTCCGTGCGCGCCGCGCTGCTGTTGGTCGAGAGAGGGGAGGCGCCGCTGGGCATCGTCTATGCGACCGACGCCGCCGTGTCGAAGGGCGTGCGCGTCGTCGCGGTGTTCCCGGACGACACCCACCCGCCGATCAGCTACCCCTTCGCGCTGACCCGACGGGGCAACCGGCCCGAGGTGCAGGCCCTGCTCGCGTTCCTCACGGGACCGGACACCGCGTCAACCTACCGAAGGCTCGGCTTCTCCGTCCGCGAGTGAACCCGTCCGCCTGGCTCGCTCCCCCCGCTTGGCTCACCCCCGACGAATGGCAGGCGGTCCGCATCAGCCTGATCGTCGCCTCGCGCAGCACGGCGTTTGGGTTGCCGCTTGCCGTATTGGCCGCCTACGCGCTGTCGCGAGGCCGGTTCGCCGGGCGCTCGGTGCTGGACGCGCTGGTGCTCCTGCCGCTGGTGATGCCGCCGGTGGTGATTGGCTGGGGCTTGCTGCTGCTGTTCGGCGTGCGGGGGCCGCTGGGTTCGCTGCTGCAGGACTGGTTCGGCGTGCGCCTGGTGTTCACCACCGCCGGCGCTGCGCTGGCGACGGCGGTGATGGCCTTCCCATTGATGGTCCGTGCCATCCGGCTGTCGCTGGAGGGCGTTGATCCCGGACTGGAGGCGGCGGCGCGCACGTTGGGCGCCGGGCCGATCGACCGGTTTGTCACCGTCACGCTGCCGCTGATGGCGCCTGGCATCCTGGCCGGCGCCGTGATCGCCTTCGCGGCGGGGCTCGGCGAGTTCGGCGCCGTCATCACCTTCGCGTCGAACATCCCCGGCGAGACGCAGACCCTGCCGCTCGCGATCTATGCCGCGACGCAGGTGCCGGGCGGCGAGGCCACCGCCGCGAAGCTCTCGGCGGTGTCGTTCAGCCTGGCCATCGCCGGGCTGCTGCTGTCCGAGCTGATCGCACGCCGCATGCGCCGCCTGCTCGGCATGTGATGCTTGAAGTTTCGCTGCGGCACCGCTTCAGTGCCTTCGCCTTGGATGTGTCATTCAGTGCGCAAACCCCGGGAGTCACGGCATTGTTCGGCGCTTCGGGTTCCGGCAAGAGCACGGTGCTGTCAATCGTCGCGGGCCTGCTGCGGCCGCAGGCTGGCCGGGTCGCGCTGGATGGGGCGGCGCTGCTGGACACTGCAGCCGGCGTTGATGTCCCGGCGGAGCGGCGGCGCTGCGGCGTCGTGTTCCAGGACGCCAAGCTCCTGCCGCATCTCTCGGTCGAGACCAACCTGCGCTACGGCGCGCGCCGGGCGCCCCGCAGCGAGATCACCGGCGCCGGACCAAGCTTCGCCGAGGTGGTCGATCTGCTCGGCATCGCGCCGCTGCTGCGCCGGCGCCCGCGCGCGCTGTCCGGCGGGGAGCGGCAGCGTGTGGCGCTCGGACGCGCGTTGCTGTCCCGTCCGCGCCTGCTTTTGATGGACGAGCCGCTCGCTGCGCTGGACGGCGGGCGCAAGGCGGAGATCCTGCCGTTCCTCGATCGTCTGCGCGACGTTGCGGGCGTGCCGATATTGTACGTGACGCATGCGCTGGACGAGGTGGACCGGCTGGCCGACACGCTCGTGCTGATGGAGGCCGGGCGCGTGCTGGCGGCGGGGCGGCTAGAGACCCTGGCGGCCCGCACCGATCTGCCGGCGCTCAGCGGCCGTCGCGACGCCGGCGCCGTACTGTCCTGCACCGTGCAGGCGCATGACATCGCACGCGGGCTGACCGGTTTGGGCTTTCTCGGCGGCGAGCTTCGGGTGCCGCTGCGGATCGAGCCGGCGGGCACCCGGCTGCGCCTTCGCCTACGAGCCCGAGATGTGGCGGTCGCGACCGAGGCGCCGCGCGGCATCAGCAGCCATAACATCCTGCCCGGCACGATCACGGCGATCGCTCCGGCCGGCCCGCATGAGGCCTTCGTCACGCTTCAGGTGGGACCGACGCCCTTGCTGGCGCGGCTGACCCGGGACTCCGTCGGCACGCTTGGCTTGGCGCCCGGCATGGCGGTGTTCGCGCTGGTGAAATCCACCGCGTTCGATCATGGGTAACCGCGCCGCCGGCTTAACGGACCTCGATTGCCACCAAGTCGTGCACGCCGCGTCCGGCATGCGCGTCGGCGGGAATGACCAGCCGCAGCCCCGGGAGCGGCTTGTCGTTCCGCGCGTATGCGACGACGACCTGCTTGCCCTCGAAATGCGGGTCCAGCTCTCCGATCGCCAACGCGACGGCATAACCGTCCTGCCCGCGGGCCAGCAGGGTGTGACGGAGCGCGCTACGGCCGCCGGGTTCGTCCACGGGGCCTGCTGCCGTGATTAAGGGCCATAGCAGTGCGCCGGTGAACGTCTCCTTTTGCGAACCTTTTGAGCTGGCGTACTCAACCTCCAGCGTCACCGGCGGCAGGGCCTGCAGGTCCGCCAACGCAAGGGTGCGGGGATGCTCCACCCGTCCCTCAACGGCGAGCACGGGCGGAGCCGGCGTGTCGGACTGTGCAGCGCCGGGGAGCGGTGCCGCAACGAGCAGCACGGCGAGCGCCGCCGCAGCTGAACTCCACCGAATTGGCGCCCGCGGCATCGGCTACTTCGCGACCATGACGTCGGACGCCTTGATGACGGCCGTCGCCTCGTCGCCGACCTTCAGTGCCAGGTCGTCGATCGCCTCGTTGGTGATCGAGCAATGGATCGTGGTGCCGTTGCCGATGTCGATATGCACGTGGCCGGTGGTCTGGCCCTTGGCGACCGAGGTGACCTTGCCCTTGATCTGGTTGCGCGCGCTAAGCTTCATCATTTTTGCATCCTATTAATCGATGGGTGCCGGTCTTACGCCGGTTTCGGCGGGCCTACCACATGGTCTGCCGGGCCCGCTCGCCCCAGGTCCGGTCATACTCGGCGCCGCCCACACGAGCGTCGCTCATGGCGGCCAGGATCTCGCCGGGGGTGGGCAGGCTCTTGGGGTCCACGTGGCGAGCCGGGTCCCAAAGATGTGATCGAACGATGGCGCGGGCGCATTGGAAGTAGATCTCCACGACCTCGATCACCAGGACGGAGCGCGGCGCCTTGCCCTCGACCGCGAACGAGGCCAGCAGCGCTGGGTCGGCGTCGAGGGTGGCGCGGCCGTTCACCCGCAGCGTGCTGCCGCTGCCGGGGATCAGCATCAGCAGCGCTACGCGCGGGTCCCGCACGATGTTGAGCAGGCTGTCGATCCGGTTGTTGCCGCGCCGGTCCGGCAGCATCAGCGTGCGGTCGTCGCGGAGACGCACGAAGCCGGGCAGATCGCCGCGCGGCGAGCAGTCGAGGCCCTCTGGCCCGCAGGTGGCGAGCACGGCGAAGGGCGAGGCAGCGATCATCCTGCCGTATTCCGAAGTGATGCGGTCGGCCACCTTGGCGGTCGAGGCCTCGCCAACCGGGCCATAGAGCGCCGTGAGCTCCTCGACGGTCGTGATCCTCGCCACCGCGTGCCTCACCCAATCTGTTTGCGCGATGTTTAGCGTTGGTGAACCGTGTCGGCCAGCCTGGTGTCTCCCACGCCGAGGGACGGCAAGCGTGTCATGACGGCGAGGGCGCCGGGCCGCGCGTATGGTCCAATCCCTCGACACGCGGCAGCGCCACCGGCTGGCCGCTGGATGCGGACTGGTAGATCGCCTCCATCACCCGGTGGTCCTGCACGCCCTCCTCGCCAGGGGTATGCGGCTTCCGGTCCGTCAGCACGCAGTCCGCCATATGGTCCATTTCCAGCGCAAACTGGTTCTGCATGGGGATGCGCCGCTCGTCCACGCTCTCCGCCCGGCCGTCGCGGTGCGCGATGCGGAGCTGCTTGTCGTGATAGGCGAAGGCGCCATCCAGGCTGATGGCTGCACCCGGCGTATGCACCCGCAGCAGTCGGCTCTCATGCATGCCATAGCTCGTGGCGCAGTTGGCGACGAGGCCACCGGGGAAGCGAAGCATGAAGTTGACCGTCTCCTCCACCTCGGCATAGCGCGCATCGCCCGGCGGGCTGAAGCTGCGGGCGATCACTTCGACCGGCTCCTCACCCGTGAGGAAACGGGCCGCATTGAGGCAATAGAGCCCAACATCCGGCAGCGAGCCGCCGCCCGCGAGCGCCCGCTTGAACCGCCATTGCTCGCCATCGCCCTGGTTCTGCACGTTCACCGCGTCGATGAAGCGGGCCGGCCCGAACGTCGCCTCGCGCACCATGCGCAGCACCTCGCGGTTGTATGGCTCGTATTGGCAGCGATAGGCGATCATCAGCTTGCGCTGCGTCGTCCGGCAGGCATCGACCATGGCCTGGCCCTCGGCCGAGGACACCGCCATCGGCTTCTCGCACAGCACATGCTTGCCGGCCTGGGCGGCGCGGATCGTGTATTCCTTGTGCATGGAGTTGGGCAGGACGACGTAAACAACCCGGATGTCCGGATTATCCCGGATGCGGTCGAAGGCCGCGTAGTCGTAAACCGCCTCGGGCCGAACGCCGTACTGGGACGCGATCCGGGCGGCCTTGTCCGGTGTGCCGCTCACCAGCGCGACCAGGCGGGACTTCTTTGCTTCGCCGAATGCCGGCAGGATCTCCTCCAGCGTGAGACGTCCGAGGCCCACGACCGCGAAGCCGACTCGTTCGTTCATGGGCATGGGATTGGGCGGTCCGCTCGATGGCCGCTCGGTGGGCGCGGTCCAGGCCGGGAACTCCACCCGGCCGCCCTGCACCCGGCCGGTATCGATTTCGGGGACGGCAGCCGCGGCGCCGCGTGCAAGCAGGGTCCCGGTTACGCCGGCAGCGCCGATCAGTGCCGCGCGGCGCGGCAGCAAGTTCTCGCCAGCCATGCAAATCTCCTTCAGACCGTGTGGAAACTCGCCCGCACTGTGACGCTGGTGGAGTCGACCGGCGGAAGCGCACGGTGGGGCGCTGGTGAACCGCAGAAGCGGTTGGGTGGAAAGCACCGGTTCGACGTCACGGCTTTGGGCAGTCGTGCCGGT
>JANXVC010000002.1 GCA_025351925.1 Rhodospirillales bacterium
AGCGGCCAGGTCGAGGGACAGGTCACTCGCTTGAAGCTGGTCAAACGCCAGGGATACGGACGCGCAAAGCTCGACCTGCTCAGGGCACGTATGATCCATACCGCATGACAATGACCTGCACCGAGGTTGCGGATGAGCCAAAGTTGCGCGCCGAATCACAGTCAGGCATCAGCCAGGCCGATCAGTTCGCCACGGGCAAGCAGGCAGCTCCAGGTTTTTGACACTTCCTAAATCATCTGCGGTGACGGCGCCTCGACCTTGAAGCCTGAGGTTGTTGCTCCATTGTCTTCCCCATGGCCGTGGCATCCATGGCGGCCTCCGTCTCGCCTAGGTGCGGCACCGGGAAGCCCAAGCGGCATTGCGTGCCGCCCACCTCGCCGCTGACCACGTCCAGTCGTCCGCCGAGCTGGACCGCCAGCGCTTGCAGGATCTGCCTGCCGATGCCGCCGCCCCGCGCCGCCCCTTCCGGCGCGCTTCCGACCCCATTGTCGGATACAACCAGCACGAACGCATCTTCTTCGCGCCGGAACGTCACACGCACTACACCCTCCCGTCCATTGGGAAAGGCATGCTTGAGCGCGTTGGTGACAAGTTCGTTCACAACAAGGCCGATGTCCCCGGCCCGTGCTGGCAACAAGACATGCGCCTCGGCCGTGACCGTCAGCAAGACCGGGCGCACGCCGTCGAGACCGGCACGCAGATCGGCCACCAGCCCTTCAAGGAACAGGCGGCTGTCCACCCTCGCCCCCGGCTCCGCGTCGCGTGACAAGCGTCTGTGTATCTGGCCGAATACGGACACCCGGTCGGCAGCCACACCCAGCGCCTCGGCTGCTTCAGGGTCAGCAGCCGCCTGCATCTGCAGCATGGTCACGAGGAGGGCGAGGTCATTGCTCGTGCGGTGTGACATCTCGGCCAGAAGCAGCTCTCGTCGGCGGGCCACGGCTTCAGCCTGCCGCCCTCTTTCCAAAAGCTGCGTAACGAGGCCCTGAGGTGTGCTGACCAATGCGGCGGTCAGCTTGGCGAGGGCGAACCAGAAAAAGCCATCGACGGCCGCCTCGAAGCTCAACGCCCAACCACCCCCGGCCGTGGTATCCACAGCCCGCCAAAGCATGAGTCCGAACCCCAGGGTGGCACCGACAAGTCCGGCAGCAACACCAGCCGTCCAGGCACCGAACAGCACGGTGGCGAGAAGAAGCAGCTGAAGCTGCGAGGTCGACAGCGTCCCTGGCAAGAGCCCGGCAACGAGGGCGACCAATGTCAGCCCCGCCGCGAGAGCCACACGCAGTGGCGTCGGCAAAGTCTGAATGAGCGCAAACACAGGAACTCGCTTTCTGGACATCCTCCAGCCTCCATTGCCAGCGTCCGGAGACGGTCGCCGTCGCTTTAGGCATTGTCGCCAACAATGGGACGTCCCGCGGCGAGGTTGGCCAGCGCTTGGATCAGAGCCGCGGGTTTGACCGGCTTGCCGAAGGCCGGTCGCGTGGCGTGGCGTCCCTCCATGTCGCTCCATGCGTAGCCTGTCAGGAACAGGAACGGCAGGTCCCGTGCGGCCAGCACGTCGGCAATCGGATCGGCCGTCTCGTCGCCCAGGTTCATGTCCAGCACCGCGGCGTCCACCTCGCGCGCGTCCAGCAACGCCAACGCACCCGCCACGTCCGGTGCAGGGCCGACCACCTCTGCGCCGGCTTTGACCAGCACCTCGCACACCCGCCAAGCCAGCAGTGCAACATCCTCAACAACCAGCACGCGCAGCCCGTGCAACTGAACTGCCGTTGCCTCGTGAACCATCATACGCTCCCCAGCTTACCAGAGAGCGGGATGCGGAAGCGGCACTCCACGCCCTCCGCCCCGAACTCCAGGCGCACATCGCCGCCAAGCTGGTAGGTGACGCCGGTCTCGATCAGGCGCGAGCCGAAGCCGCGCCTGGGCGGCGTCTTGACCGGTGGCCCACTCCGTTCCCGCCAAGACAAGTCGAGGGTCGCGCCTCCTGGCGCTTCGGGAGGGCGGTCCAGGCGCCAGCTGACGTCCACCTGTCCTTGTGGAACGGACAGCGCCCCAAACTTGGCCGCGTTAGTTGCGAGCTCATGCAGGGCCATGCTCAAGACCAGGGCAGCGTTGGGCGCCAAGCGCAACTCGGGACCCTGCACCTGGACACGCTCCAGACTGTCCGTGTAGGGCGTGAGCGTCACGCGCACCACGTCCGCGAGATCGGCACCTTGCCAAGCCCGACGCGAGAGCAGGTCGTGAAGTGTCGCCAGTGCGTTGAGCCTCTCCTCGAGAGCATCGCGCAGAGCGGCGGCAGTCTCTACGCCGTGAGCAGTTTGAGTGACAAAGGACTGCACGATGGCCAGCGTGTTCTTAACCCGATGGTTCAGCTCGGCAAGCAACAAACGGCGGTGCTCTTCTTCGCGCTTCTGGTCCGTGCGGTCACGCAGGATTTTGAGAAACCCGTGTGTCGTCCCGTCGCTGTCTTGCAGCGGGGTTACGACCTCGGTGCCCCAGATGCGTACGCCGTCCGCGCGCAGGTGCCAGCGGTCATGCTCGGAACGCCCTTTGGCCAGGGCTTCGGCCATCTCGGCTTCGAGCACGCCTGCCAGGTGGTCCTCGGGGGTGTAGAGGATGGCGTTGGGTCGGCCAATGGCATCCGCCTCGTCCCAACCCAGCACCTCGCAGGCACCGCGGTTCCACGTCGTGATGCGGCCTTCAAGGCTGGTTGTGAAGATGGCGTAGTCGCGTGCGCTCTCGACGATGAGGCGGTAGCGCTCCTCACTTTCACGCAGCGCCTCCTCAGCCTGCCGCTGCGCGGTGCGGTCACGCAGGATCTTGAGATAGCCTATCGGTTCCCCGTCGTGCAGCAGCAGCAACTCGCCCAAAGCAAAGAAGCGCGTGCCGTCGCGACGGATGAGCCAGCGCTCGTCGACCCCCTTGCCCTCCTCAAGGACTTTGCGCATCTCGGCCTCGGGTACGCCGGCGGCGCTGTCCTCAGGCGTGAAGATCAACCGGAGGGGGCGGCCCAGCACATCCGCTTCCTCCCAGCCCAGCAGCCGGGTGGCGCCGCTGTTCCACCCGGTGATGCAGCCGTCAAAGCCTGCGGTGATGATGGCGTGGTCGTTAGCGCTTTCCACAATGGCGCGGAGATGCTCCTCGCTTTGGAGCAGGACCACGCGGCTTGACGCTGGTGTGACGCTGGCGATCTGCAGGGCTTGTCCATGCACCGCCATTGCAATGGGTCCGGCAAGGCCGCCATGCAGGTGCTCCTGGGCGTGCTGTGCCGCGGCTTGCACCAGCCGCGCGGTCCCTTCTGGACTGGCCAGGTCACTGCGGGCTGCGGCGAGCTCCCGACGCAGGCGCGCGACCTCGGCCTGCAGGTCAGCCGCCTCGTGACGAAGCAGCCGCTCGACGTCGTCACTCATCGCATCCTCCGAACGCTACTTCGCTGGGTTTCCCTTCCCCAATGCAACTTTTATTGTCTCTGCTCAACCTGGGTAGAAGAAGGCGGGTCCGCGTAAAGTTTGCCGGATGACCCGTCAGGCGCCCACGCCGTGGCGTGCGGCGGTGCCGAGGGGCGACGTCGTCTCCCCTCGTCCACTATGCGGCCGATATCGAGCGGTTCGTGGGCACGAGCGACATCCGCAAGAAGTTCTTCAACGCACGCTTTCCGGTCACGACGACGGTCCAAGTTGGGCGGCTGTATCACCCCGACTTGCTGATCGAGATCACTGCTATGGCGGAGATCCCCCGGGAGCGCTTTCGTCGCCCGCCAGGTTAATGCAGCCGGGGTTCAAGGCGGGGTCCTGAGGCCACTTGCGCGCATCCTGTCCGTCATATGTGGACGGCCCCCTCCTTGCAAGGTTTGGCGATGGTTTGATCAGATCGCTTGCGCTCATATGTTCGGCCTGTTGTCGCGCTCGCACATGAACGCTGGCCAAGATGGTTTCCGCGACAAGAGTTCCTAACAAACGAACGACCTACGATGGCCATGACGGACAACGGAGTGTCTCTTGTCGGGGATCGATCGATCACATCATCTGCTGTTTGCTTGCTTGCAAGTTCTGGCATCAGCTCGGCACGGTTGTCGTTCAATGGCGGCCGTGCCTGGCTGATCTCTAGGCCGCGTTCACCAAAGCGGCGTGCGCGGATTTCGTGGCGTAGCTTTGGCCCGTGACCATCAGCTTCCAGGCGATGCGGGCCATCTTGTTGGCCAGCGCCAC
>JANXVC010000029.1 GCA_025351925.1 Rhodospirillales bacterium
CCTTCAGCGTCGCCTCGTCCTTATCCTTGTCCTCGTCATCGCCCTTACCCGCTTTGAGATCGCTCTCGACACGCTGCCAGATCGAGGCGAACTCGCCCTCGACCATGCTCTCGGGCACCATGAAGCTCGCACTGTTCGCCAAGCTGTCCAGCAGGTCGCGCTTGATGCGCATGCGGCTCATCTGGTCGTATTCGCGCTGGATTTGGGTGGCAATCAGTTCGCGCACCTTCTCCAGGTTCTCGAAGCCCAGCTTTTCCGCCAATGCGTCATCGATCGGCATAGGCTTCGGCTGTTCCAGCTTCGTCGCCTTCAGCTCGAAGGTCGCGGGCTTGCCGGCAAGTTCCTTGTTGCCGTACTCGGCTGGGAAGCTGACTTCGACCTGCCGCTCCTCGCCGGGCTTCATGCCCTCCATGCCCTCGGAGAACCCCGGGATAAAGCCGGTGCCGCCCAGCTCGACCGCCATATCGGTGCCCGTGCCGCCGGGAAAGGCGACGCCGTCCACCTTGCCGATGAAGTCCACCGTCAGTGTATCGCCGGTCTGGGCGCCGCGGTCCTCGGTCACCGGCTCCAGTTCGCGCTGCCGGGCGGCGATCTCACCCAGCGCCTTGTCGATAGCATCAGGCGCGGGCTCAGCGCGCAGCCGGGTCAGCTCTATGGCACCGAAATCGGGCATCGGCACTTCGGGCAGCAGCTCGACCTCGACGTTGAACTGCAGGTCCTGCTTGTCATCGAGCGACGTCACGTCAACCTTTGGCTGCGTCGCGGGGCGCAGTCCCCGCTCGGACAACACCTGCTGCGTGGCGGTGTTGACGCTCTCCTCCAGCACCTCGGTCATGATGGCGCTGCCATAGCGCTGGCGTACGACGGTCATTGGCACCTTGCCGGGGCGGAAGCCGGGCAGCCGTACCGTCTTACCGATCTCGGTCAGCTTGGCCGTACGCTTGCTCTCGACGTCGGCCATCGGCACGACCACGGAATAGCCGCGCTTCAAGCCCTCGGAGAGCGTCTCGGTAACCTGCATCTGCACCCAGTCCTTACTACTCTAAACGTCCATGCAATCCGCGGATGGTGCGGGCGGAGGGACTTGAACCCCCACGGCTTGCGCCACCAGAACCTAAATCTGGCGTGTCTACCATTTCACCACGCCCGCTTTATCATACCAATGCGCGGATATCAGCCGGCGCGTGTAGCGCACCCGCTGGTGCAGGACAAGGATGCGCTGGTCATCCGAACAAGGTAGGTTGCCTAACCAAGCAAGGCTTGGGCGCAGGCATCCAGGATCGCATCGGCGTCCAGACCGTATTCGCGATACAGGTCCTGCAGGTCACCGCTCTGGCCGAAATGGTCCGGACCCAGCGGCACAACGCGTTGGCCGCGGACCGCACCGAGCCAGGAATGCGCGGCCGGGTGCCCGTCAAGCACCGTCACCAAGGCCGCGTCACGTGCCAGCGGCGCCAGAACGCGTTCGATATGCGCTTGGGCGGGCTGCCCGGTGCGGCGGGTGCGGGCGGCCTCGATCCAGCCGGCGTGCAGCCTGTCGGGGCTGGTGATCGCCAGCAGGCCGGCGCCGGGCACTTCGGCCTGCAGCTCGGCGAACGCCGCCTCGGCTTCGGGCGCTACGGCACCCTGGTAGCCCAGCGCGATCCGGGCGCCAGGCTCCGGCGGCACAACCCAATGCGCGCCCGCGATCACCGCGGCAGGGTCAAGGCTGCGGGCCGGCTGCTCGAGCTGCCGGGTCGAGAGGCGCAGCCAGGCGGCCGAGCCGTCCGGCGCCTGCATGTGCACCAGCGCGTGGCGCAGCAGGATGGCGAGCTCGTCCACATAGGCTGGCTCGAACGAGGCCAGCCGGTCGGCGGCCATGCCGATCAGCGGCGTGTTGATGCTCTGGTGCTGCCCGCCCTCGGGCGCCAGCGTGATGCCGGACGGTGTGCTGACCAGCAGGAAGCGCGCGTCCTGGTAGCAGGCGTAGATCAGCGCATCGAGGCCGCGGTTGACGAACGGGTCATACACCGTGCCGATCGGCAGCACGCGTGCGCCGGTCAGCGAATGCGACAGGCCGGCGGCGCCGAGCAGGAGGAACAGGTTCTGCTCGGCGATGCCCAATTCGATGTGCTGTGCCTCCATCTTGCTCTGCCGATGATTAAATGCGAG
>JANXVC010000058.1 GCA_025351925.1 Rhodospirillales bacterium
AGCAAACCCTACGCGGGCAGGCCACTCCCTACCCGGGTTGAGCAGAAACCTTTTTCCGATCGAATTGGATCGGGGAAAAGCTCTAGCCTTTTGTTTTAACGAGCATCTTTATCCAATCGAAAAAGCAGATCGATCGGACGATGCTCTAGGGCTGACTTTCTAATGATGAACCCACACCGCTCGTCACACGCATCGAAGCCAGTAGCCGGGCGCTTGCCTCCGCGTTGCCGAGCGCGGCGGCGCGACGATACCAGATCAACGCCGTCGCCGGGTCGGCGCCCATGCCGGTCACGCCGATTCCGGCCAAAAACATCGCATCGAAGGTTTTACCCATCGTCATCGCGGCACCGCCAGAGCCGGCAGCGGCCGCGCGCTCATAGAGCAGCCGGGCGCCCGAGACGTCGCCTCGCTGCAGTAGTGTGTCGGCTCGTCGCACCATAGTCTCGGCCAACATGGCTATGGGCGAAGATAACAGCGGCGAAACTTCGAGGCCTCGAAATGGAGCGCCCTTTGCAAGGTTGGCGGGCTGCATCGTGCTGATGGATTTAGCCGGCAGAGTCGAGGCTCCGAGTTCCCGTGGTAATAACAGCCCCGGCAACAAGGCTGAAGTTGTCTCGGCCGTCGGCAGCACTGAAGCTATGTCGGCAGCATCGACCATCGCTTCTGCCGGAGCACTTCGTGCGGCGACCGCTGGCTGCTCCGGAGCTACGGCAGCGGCTGCCACAGGGGATGGACGCGACTCTAAAGTTTTTTCCGATCGAAGTGGATTGGAGATAAGCTCTAGCTCTTTGTTTCTACGAGCATCGTCCAATCGATTGAGCAGATTGATCGGACGATGGTCCAGCAGAACCGGTAGGTCGTCAGGCTGAAGCGACGCCTCAGCGTCGGGACGCGCCGGCGCCGGTGTGTCGCGTGACAGGTCCAAGGTAGCTTCTGCGATGGATATTGCCGAAATTGGCAATGCAATAGGCGTTGTCATTTCCGCAAACGGCGGACTGGGCTCCGACAAGTCTTCAGTAACCCCGCCAACCGCGTTTGCCGGGATTGGCAGGACGCGATCCGTTGGCGTTTCCGACGACACGGCGCCAGCGCCATGGCTGTCGCTCGTCTCGGACTTAAACCTTCCTAATCTTTTCTGAAGCGCCAAAATGGCCTGATCGTTGTCATCGATGGCGCGTTGCGGATCCACACCGATCAGGTCTCGCGCATCAGCCGCAACGTAAGGGGACCGGAAGCCATTCCCCGTTGCGTCGTCGCCCCGAGCGGATGAGGATGGCGCAGTGTTGTCAGCCGTGCGCAGCTTTTTCAGCAAGGGCGTGGCTTTCGGAGGCGATTCGGCGCCGGGTGCAGGCCTTGTGTTCATGGCGCCAACCAAGGCGGCCCGGCCGTCGAGCGGCCCCAGATACTGCAGGAGAAGACCGCCGCCGCTGACCGTCATCGCCATCAGGCCCCAAAACACGCCGAGCCAGCGCGCGCTGCTCAAGGGCCAGTTCGACCGGTGCCCGACGGCCGGCTGCTGCATGCACGCACGGCGTTGCCGCTGGTTATCGGCGTCAAGAGCTGAGGTCGCCGCAGACGGGTTTTGCAGTGGCTCCGCCACGAGCAGACGCTGCGCCGCCGCAACCCATGCGTCGCCCTCTGGTAACACGGAAGAGGATTGCCGGCCGAACTCCTGGGCGAGTAGCCGCTCAATCTCGTGGATGGCCCGCAAAGGCACGCAAAGGTAGCGAATCGGCGGATTGCGTCGGAACTGCACGTGGAACCCGGCGGCATCGAGCCGATGTTTCAAACGCTGTGCCGCGTCTCTTGCCGTCGTTCCAGGAACCACATCCAGCAGCGCAATGCCAACTTGCCGATGGAGCAGGGCGTACTGTGTCCGTGCCGGTGGCGACGCGCCATTGAGGTCCAGCGTCCCGTGGCGCAGCACGATCCAGCCTGGACGCATGGCGGACACTGCCTGGACGAGGGCAGCGTCGGCATAGGCGCTTAGGGCAATCGGTGGAGACAGAGCGCTCGTCATCAGACGATCATCACTAAAAACCGAGTGGGGCAATGCGCGTAAGAAAAGCCCAAATCGCCAATCCTGCCAAGCAGGTTTGACGACACGGGACGACATTATCGCTGTTTAAATCCCATTTAGTAGAGATGCGACCATCAGGCGCACCACAGCGCATTGTCGAAGCACGCAAAGCCTTTCCTTAAGATAGAGTCATCTGAACCAATGTTGCCCTGACCAATCTGCAGGACGGCCCCGGCCCCGGCCATCATGTCCGGCCGGTGCGCGACGCTGATGTGTGCGATGTCGAGGCAGCCCAACCCCTCATTGCGTCCGCACGGCCAAACCCGCACACTTCGGCCGTGGCCAGGGAGCATCATGCAATGGTTAAGCTCGACATCAACGGACAGGTGCATGCGCTGGATGTCGATCCGGAGACCCCGCTGCTCTGGGTACTTCGGGACAAACTCGGCATGATGGGAACGAAATACGGCTGCGGCATCGCGCAGTGCGGGGCATGCTCGGTGCACATCGACGGCGCCGTCACCCGGTCTTGCTCGCTGCCGGTCAGCGCGGTGTCCGGCAAGGTGGTCACCATAGAGGGGCTGTCGCCCGACAGCCGGCATCCGGTCCAGGTCGCTTGGCTGGCCCACCAGGTGCCGCAATGCGGGTATTGCCAGTCCGGACAGATCATGGCCGCCGCGGCGTTGCTGGCAGAGAAGCCGCAGCCGACCGACGCCGACATCGACGCCGCGATGACCAACATCTGCCGCTGCGGCACCTATGGCCGCATCCGCGCAGCCATCCACGACGCTGCGGCGAGCAAGGCATAGGGGAGGCATGTCATGGCACAAATCACCTTGAACCGCCGCGGCTTCCTGGTCTCTGCCGCGGCCGGCGGCCTGTCGGTTGGATGGAGCCTGCCAGGCACCGCCCAGACCGCGGGCGGCCAAGCGGCTGCGTCGGCCGAGGCGCGTGCGCTCGGCATTTGGGTCGTGATCCACCCGGACGACAGCACGACCATCCGCATCGCCAAGTCGGAGATGGGCCAGGGCACGCTCACCGGCCTCGCGCAGCTCGTCGCGGACGAGCTCGACGCCGATTGGGGCAAGGTGCGCACGGAGTACGTGGCGCCCGAGCTGAACCAGTCCAGCAAGCGCGCCTGGGGCGACATGAGCACCGGCGGCAGCCGGGGCATACGCACCAGCGTCGAGTATGTGCGCCAGGGCGGCGCTGCGGCGCGCGCGATGCTGATCCAGGCCGCCGCCGCACGCTGGGGCGCAGTGCCGGCCGACTGCACGGCGGCGGACAGCGCGGTGACCCACTCCGCGAGTGGCCGGACCCTGCGTTACGGCGAGTTGGCGAACGAGGCCTCCCGCCTGCCGGTGCCGGCCATGGTCGCGCTTAAAGATCCGGCGCAGTGGAAGCTCATCGGCAAGGGCGTGCCGCGGCTGGACACCGCCGACAAGCTGAACGGCGCGCAGGTGTTCGCGATCGACGTGAAGCTGCCCGACATGCTGCACGCCGCCATCGCGCAGTGCCCGGTGTTCGGCGGCAAGCTCGGCCAGTATGACGCCGCCGCGGTGCAGGCCATGCCGGGCGTGCGGCACGTGCTGGCGGTGGGCGACAACGCCGTGGCGGTGGTTGCGGACGGCTGGTGGCAGGCTAGGACCGCGCTGGAGAAGTTGGCTGTCACCTGGGACGAGGGCCCGAACGCCAACATCAGCAGCGCCATGATCGCCGACCGGCTGAGGGAGGGACTGACCGCGCACGACGCCGCCGTGGGCCACCGCATCGGCGACGTCCATACGGCGATGCAGGGTGCCGTGAAGCGGGTGGAGGGCGTCTATGGCACGCCGTTCCTGAACCACGCGACGCTCGAGCCGATGAACTGCACCGCGCTGGTGACGGAGCACGGCGTGGAGGTCTGGGTCGGCACGCAGAACGGCGACGCGACCCTGGCCGCGGCGGCAGAAGCGGCGGACGTGCCGTTAGCGCAAGTCAAGGTCAACAAGCTGATCCTCGGCGGCGGCTTCGGCCGGCGCGGGTTCCAGGATTTCACGCGGCAGGCGGTGCTGATCGCCAAGCAGGTTCCGGGCCGCCCGGTGAAGATGATCTGGTCGCGCGAGGAGGACATGCAGCACGGCTACTACCGGCCGGTCACGCAGTGCCGGCTGGAGGGCGGGCTGGACGGGCAGGGCAACCTCACGGCGCTGCACATGCGGCTGTCCGGGCAAAGCATTCTCGCCTCCATAGCCCCGAGCCGGATGGAGAACGGGCTCGACAAGCTGGCGTTCCAGGGCCTGCTGGAGGACGAGTTCGGCTACATGGCCATTCCGAACCTGCTGATCGACCACGCGGTGCGCAACACGCACGTGCCGGTGGGGTTCTGGCGCGGAGTGAACCATAACCAGAATGCGATCTATCTAGAGTGCTTCATCGACGAGCTGGCGCACGCGGCGGGCCGGGACCCGCTGGAGTTTCGCCGGGCGCTGATGACCAAGAACCCGAAGAACCTCGCCGTGCTGGATGCGGCGGCGGCGAAGGCCGGGTGGGGCACGCCGACGGCGCCGGGCGTGTATCGCGGCTTGTGCCAGAACCATGGGTTCGGCAGCTACACCGCCGCGGTGGCGGAGGTTTCGGTGTCCGACGCCGGGGTGCTCAAGCTGCACCGGATCGTGGCGGCGAGCGACATGGGCTATGCGGTGAACCCGGACCAGATCGACGCGCAGGTCGCCGGCAGCTTCGTCTATGGCCTGTCGGCGGTGCTGTATTCCGAGAACACGCTGGAGCGCGGCCGTATCGTGGAGGGAAATTTCGACAGCTACGAGGTGATGCGGTTGGCCGAGATGCCGAAGGTGGAGACGGTGCTGGTGCCGTCCGGCGGCTTCTGGGGCGGAGTGGGCGAGCCGACCATCGCCGTGGCCGCGCCGGCGGTGCTGAACGCCATCTTCGCCGCGACGGGCAAGCGGGTGCGCAGCCTGCCGCTCAAAGGACAGGACCTGCGGCAGGCGTGATGATGCGTATCCTGGGATTGACGCTGGCGGCGCTGTTGCTCGGTGCCGCGGGGCCGCCGGGAGCTGCGTCCTGCACCGGCTGCCATGCTGCCGGCGCCGGGATCGGCGTGCTGCAGGGCCGGCCGGCGGACGATATCGCGGCGCAGATGGAGGCGTTCCGTTCCGGCGCGCGTCCGGCGACGCTGATGAACCGCATCGTGCGCGGGTTCAGCCCCGACGAGGTCCGGGCGCTCGCGGCCTGGTTCGCAGCGTCTTGACGCCGCGTCGTGCCCTGCTGGCTGGTGCGCTCGCCACGCCATTCCTTGGCCGGGCGGGCCGGGCGCTCGGAGTGGCCCGGGTCGTCGTGGTCGGCGGCGGCTATGGCGGTGCCACGTGCGCCCGGGCGCTGCGGCAGGCGGGCGTGGACGTGACCCTGGTCGAGGCGGAGACGGCCTATCTGTCCTGCCCATTCAGCAATCCGGTCGTCGCCGGCCTGCGCGACATGGAGCAGCAGCGGTTCGGCTACGACCACGTCATAGCGGCCGGCGTGCGCCTGGTGCATGCCCGCGCCACCGGCGTCGATGCCACGGCGCGTATGGTACAGGTCGAGGGCGCCGCCCTGCCGTATGACCGGCTCGTGTTGTCCCCCGGCGTGGAGATGCGCCTCGACCCGCAGCCGGGGGCGCTGCCAGGCTACGGCGCCGACATGGCGGAGCGTTTCCCGCACGCCTGGAAGGCCGGGCCGCAGACCTTGCTGCTGCGGCGGCAGCTTGAAGCCATGCCGGACGGCGGCACGGTCGCCATGTCGGTGCCGGCCAACCCCTATCGCTGTCCGCCCGGGCCGTACGAGCGTGCCAGCCTCATCGCGCACTACCTGAAAACCCATAAGCCGCGCTCCAAGCTGATCGTGCTGGACGCCAAGGACGCTTTCTCCAAGCAGAAGCTGTTTCAGGCGGCATGGGCAAAGTTGTATCCCAACACGCTTGAATGGGTCGGCCTCTCCAATGGCGGGCGCGTTACCGGGATCGACCCCGACGGCACGCTGCAGACCGAGTTCGGCGCGCACCCGGCGGATGTGGTGAACCCGATCCCGCCGCAGCGCGCCGGCGCCATCGCGCAGGCGGCGGGTGTTTCGGACCGCACTGGCTGGTGCCCGGTCGATCCCGTGACGTTCGAAAGCCGGCTGGTGCCCGGCATCCACGTCATCGGCGACGCGGCGGTGATGGGCGCCATGCCGAAATCCGCCTTCGCCGCCGGCGCGCAGGCCAAGGTGTGCGCGGACGCCATCGCGGCGCTGCTGGCCGGGCAGGCGCCTGAGGTGCCACGGCTGATCAACACGTGCTACAGCCTGGTGGCGCCGGGCTACGGCATCTCCGTTGCCGGGGTGTACCGCCCGGTGAACGGCCAGCTCACGGACATCGAGGGCGCAGGGGGCACCAGCCCGCTCGACGCGCCGCCGGGCGTGCGGGCGCAGGAGGCGGCGTATGCAGAGGACTGGTATCGGACCGCGACGACAGAGGCGTTTGGCGAGCCTGGCGCTGCTGGGGTTGATGGGCGCCGGTGATCCCGGCCGCGGCCTCGCGGTGGTGACGCGGCAGTCCAGCACCTGCGTGCTGTGTCATGCAGGCCCATGGCCGAACCCGCATCTGCAGGGCAACATCGGCCCGGACCTGCACGGCGTCGGCAGCCGGCTGACGCCTGACGCGCTGCGTGCCCGGATTGCAGCGGGCGATCCGGACGGCATCATGCCGGCGTTCGGTGCCGTGGGCGGTGTGCGCGTAGGCGCCGCCTGGGCCGGGCGGCCAATCCTCTCAGCGGCCGAGATCGAGGACGTGGCAACCTATCTTGCCACGCTGACCGCCCCATGATCCTGCCGCGACGCCGCGCCTTGCTGCTGACCGGCGCCGCGCTGGTTGCGGTGCCGTGGGCCCCGGCGCGCGCGCTTCCGAACGAGGTCGCGGCGCTGATCCAGGCGCTCACCGGCGGGACGGCGCCGCAGCCGGGCCGGGTGAAGCTGGAACTGCCGCTGCTGGTGGAGAACGGCAACGCAGTCGGCATGACCCTGACGGGTCCAGAGGGCACCGTCAGCCTGCACGTGTTTGCCGAGCGCAACCCGAATCCAGAGGTCGTGACCGCCACATTCGGTCCGGCCACCGCCCGTCCGCGCCTCGCGACCCGCATCCGCCTCGCGACGTCGCAGACCGTGATCGCCGTGGCGCGCTGCTCGGACGGCACGTTCTGGATGGACAGCGTGGACCTGATCGTCACCCTTGCGGCCTGCTTGGAGTAGCCGCCAATGGCCCGTGTCCTGCTGAATGTGCCTAAAAGCGTGCCGCGCGGCGAGCCGATCGAAATCCGCGTGCTGATCTCCCATCCAATGGAGAGCGGTCAGCGGCGCGGCGACGACGGCCGCACGGTGCCGCGGCAGATCATCAACAGCTTCGTATGCACCTATAACGGGGCCGAGGTGCTGCGGCTCGC
>JANXVC010000063.1 GCA_025351925.1 Rhodospirillales bacterium
CTTGCCCGTCCGGCTTGCGGCGGCGCAGCGCTGCTGCAGGGCGCCCTCGCCGCAATGCCCGGCGCCAGCGGCTGGGCCGTGCTGCTGCACTATCGATTGCTGCGCCTGGGTTGCCGGATCGACGCGGTCCTGGTCACGCCGGGCGCCGTCCTGGTGTTCCGCATCGCGACGGAGGCGTCCCGGTTCCACGCCGCCGACCGGATCGCGATCGAGGACGCGGCGCTCGACCTCGCCGATTTTCACGCGGGCTGCCGCCGCATGCCGGTGCTGCCGATCCTGGTGGTGCCGAACGGCGGCCGCCCGCGCGGCACCATGCCCTTGCCGCTGCAAGGCGCGTCGCCGGTGGTCGAGACGACCCGGCTGCTGCTGCCGGGGCTGCTGCGCGATGTCGCCGCCGGGTTCCCGGCCGTTCCGGGTGCCGCTCCGCCCAGCGCGTGGGCCATAGCGCCGTATTCCCCGGTGCCCGCATTGGTCCAGGCGGCGTGCCTGCTCTATGCGCGTCACGACGTGACCGCGCTGACCCTGGCGGCGGCCGGGCGGGGCGGCCTCGCGCGCACCGCCGCGGCGGTTGCCGAGGCGGTCGGGCGCGCTCAGTCGGGGCAGCACTGGGTGGTGTTCGTGACCGGGCAGCCCGGCGCCGGCAAGACGCTCTGCGGCCTCGACCTCGCTTTTGCCGGGCACGGCACCGCATTCCTGACCGGCAACCCCACCTTGGTGCACGTCCTGCGCGAGGCGCTGGTGCGTGATGCGGTTGGCCGCGGCATGGGGCGGCGGGCGGCGCAGCAAAGAATGGATGGGGTGATCCAGGCCTTGCCGCGCTTCCGCGACCATCATGTGCGAGAACCTGGGCCGCCGCCCGAGCGAATTCTGATCATCGACGAGGCGCAGCGCTGCTGGACGGCGGCGCACGCCGTGGCAAAGACCCGCAACCGTCCGGTCCCGCTCGCGACCTCCGAGGCCGGCCACCTGCTGGACATCATGGCCCGGCGGCTGGACTGGTCAGTGGTGGTTTGCCTGCTCGGCGGCGGGCAGGAGATCCATGACGGCGAGGGCGGCATCGCGGAGTGGGGCCGGGCACTGGCCGAACGGCCGGATTGGCGCGCCGTCGCACCCTCCGACGCCATGCACGCCGAAGACCCCCGCCAGCGCCTGCCGGCCAGTCCGGCGATGGCCAGTCCTGTGATGGCTTGGGACGACCGGCTGCATCTCAGCCAGCCCGTGCGCAACGTGCATGCGCCCAGCGCCGCGGCATGGGTGGCCGCGATGCTGTCCAATGATCCAAGCGGGGCAAGTGAAATCATCCGAGCAGCGGGCAGCTTGCCATTCCGGCTCACGCGATCGCTGGACGCGATGCGGCGCGCGCTGCAGTGCCGCGGCTCCCGCCAATCGGGCCTGCTGGCCAGCTCGCAGGCCCGAAGGCTGCGGGCGGAGGGGCTTGGCGGCGTGCTGCCGCATCAGGACGAGGACGCGGTCGCCCGCTGGTTCCTGGACCGCTGGCCCGACATCCGCAGCGCCGACGCGCTCGAACTCGTGGCGACCGAGTTCTGCGTGCAGGGCCTCGAGCTCGACCTGGCCGGCGTATGCTGGGATGCCGACCTGGTCCGCAGCGTTGACGGAGCGGACTGGCAGGCCCGCAGCCTGCGCGGCACCGCCTGGACCATGCTGCGCCGGGCCGAGGCGGTGTCGAACCGCCTGAACGCCTATCGCGTGCTGCTGACCCGCGCCCGTTTCAATACAGTGATCTGGGTTCCGCGCGGCGCCGTACGGGACGCGACCCGGGATCCCGCACGGTATGACGCGGTGGCGGATTACCTGCTGGCGTGCGGAATCATTCCGCTGGACGACACACCGACGCCGGTCGAGAATGCCGCGATGCCCGAGCCGACGCTGCTATGATCCGTGGCCTTGTCGCGCTGCTGCTACTGACCTACGGCGTGCAGGCGGCCGAGCTGCGGGTGGCGACCTGGAATCTCGAATGGCTGACCTCCCGTCTGGCCGGCGACCCGGCGCTGCCCGAGGACGTGCAGCCAAAACGCGCCGAGGACGTTGACGCGCTCCGCCGCTATGCCCTGACGCTCGACGCCGACGTCGTTGCGTTCCAGGAGGTGGATGGGCCCGAGATCGCCGCCCGGGTGTTTCCGCCGGAGCGCTACGTCATCATCACGACAGCCGACAACGTGGTGCAGCGCGTCGGTTTCGCGGTCCGCCGCGGCATTCCCGTCTTGCGCAATCCGGACCTCGTTGGCCTGGATGTGTTCCCCGCCGCCCTGCACCGCCTGCGCAGCGGCGCCGACATCACGATCGAGCTGCCCGGCGCGCGGCTGCGGCTATTGGCCGTGCACCTGAAAACCGGGTGCAACCATGACCGCCTCTCCAGCGCCAGCCGGGTATGTGACACGCTACGCCGGCAGGTCGCCCCGCTGCAGGGCTGGATCGCCCAGCGCCGGGAGGAGGGTGTGCCATTCGTGCTGCTCGGGGACTTCAACCGGCGGATGGATGGCCGGGACGAGCTGCTGGCTGCTCTGACCGCCACCGCACCGCTGCTCCGCGCGACCGACGGCCGGGCCAGTCCGTGCTGGGGCGGCAACAGCTTCATCGATCATATCCTGGCAGGCGGCGCCGCCCGGGCGTGGATGCAGCCCGACACGCTGCGGGTCATGGTCTATCGCGAGACCGATGAGGCGGCGAAGCATCGGCTCTCCGACCATTGTCCGGTCTCGGTCCGCTTTCACCTGCCGGATTAGCCGTTTAAGCTCCGGCGATATTTCAACGGAGCCTTCGCTATGAGCCTGACCGTCTTGATTACCGGTGCGACCGCCGGGTTTGGCGAGGCAATCGCGCGCCGCTTCGTGCATGACGGCCACCGCGTGATTGCCACAGGGCGCCGGGCCGAGCGGCTGGAGGCGTTGCAACAGGAACTCGGCAGCGCCTTGCTGCCGTTCCCCTTGGATGTGACGGACGCCACTGCGGCTGCAGCCCTGCCGGGCAGCCTGCCCGAGGGCTGGCGCGAGATCGATGTGCTGGTCAACAACGCTGGGCTGGCGCTGGGAACCTCGCCCGCCTATCAGGCCAACGTCGCCGAGTGGGACACCATGGTGGCGACCAACGTCAGCGGCCTGATCCGTCTTACCCACGCGATCTTGCCAGGCATGGTGGAGCGCGACCGCGGTCACATTGTTAATCTAAGCAGCTCGGCTGCAACCTACCCCTATCCCGGCGGCAATGTTTATGGGGCGACGAAAGCCTTCGTGAGCCAGTTCAGCCTGAACTTGAAAGCGGACCTGCTTGGCACCGGAGTGCGGGTGACTGACCTGGAACCGGGTCTGGTCGGCGGCAGCGAGTTTAGCAAGGTCCGGTTCAGCGGCAACGCGGACAAGGCTGCCGCGGTCTATGCGGGAACAACGCCCCTCTCGCCGCAGGACATTGCAGAAGCAGTGGCTTGGGTGGTGAGCCTACCTCCACACGTCAACATCAACCGTATGGAGATTATGCCCACCTGCCAAGCGCCGGGGCCGCTGGCGATCAAGCGCCGCGGCTAAGCTAGGCCGAAACCGTTACGCCCTTCCAGAAAGCGACGCGGCCGCGGATGTTTGCCGCGGCCTCTTTAGGCTCCGGATAGAACCAGACCGCATTCTTGTTGGTGGATCCGCCGACGTTCAGCGACATGTAATGCGCCGTGCCCTTCCAAGGACACACGCTCGTGTGGCTGCTCGGCTCCACGAACTCCGACCGAAGGCTTGCCACGGGGAAATATGCGTTGCCTTCGACGTTGACGATGTCGTCGCTCGTCGCGATCACCTGGTCGTTCCAAACTGCCTTCATAGTAACCTCCGCCAAACAAGAAGGCCGGGCATTGAGCCCGGCCTGCATTGCTAGTCTATTCCGCCGTCTCCGGTTCAAGCTCCGACGAGCCCTCGTCGCCGTCACCCTCAGCTTTCGACAGCGCCGGCTGCACCGCCTCGGTAAACTCGAAATCGAGCTTATCGTCACGCAAAGCAACCTTAACAGAACCACCCTTGACCAGCTTGCCAAACAGCAATTCCTCGGCGAGCGGCTTCTTGATGTACTCCTGGATCACCCGGCTAAGCGGCCGCGCACCATACAGACGGTCATAGCCCCGCTCCGCCAGCCACTCCTTCGCCGCCGACGACAGCTCGATCGTCACGTTGCGATCAGCCAATTGCGCCTCAAGCTGCATGACGAACTTCTCGACGACGCGGCCGACGATCTCGGGCGTCAGCCCAGCGAAGGTGATCGTGGCGTCAAGCCGGTTACGGAACTCCGGCGTGAACAGCCGCTTGATCGCCTCGGTATCCTCGCCCTCACGCTCGACACTGCCGAACCCGATGGCCTCCTTCGCCATATCGCTGGCACCGGCATTAGTCGTCATAATCAGGATCACGTTGCGGAAATCGACGACCTTGCCATTGTGATCGGTCAGTTTCCCGTGGTCCATCACCTGCAGCAAAATGTTGAACAAGTCGGGGTGAGCCTTCTCGATCTCATCGAGCAGCAGCACGCAATGCGGATGCTGATCGATCGCATCGGTCAGCAAACCGCCCTGATCGAACCCGACATAGCCCGGCGGCGCACCGATCAGCCGCGAGATGCTGTGCCGCTCCATGTATTCGCTCATGTCGAACCGGGTCAGCTCGATCCCGAGCGTGCTCGCGAGCTGTCGCGCCACCTCGGTCTTGCCAACACCCGTCGGACCGCTGAACAGATAGTTGCCAATCGGCTTCTCCGCCTCACGCAGCCCGGCGCGAGACAGCTTGATGGCGGCGGCCAGTGCCTCGATTGCCTTATCCTGGCCGAACACCATGGCTTTCAGATCACGCTCAAGGTTACGCAGCGTCTCCTTATCGTCGGCCGACACCGACTTGGGCGGAATACGGGCGATCTTGGCTACAATCTCCTCGACATCGCGCAGCGTCACCAGCTTGCGGCGCTTGCCCTCCGGCTGCAGCATCCGGCTCGCGCCCACCTCATCGATGACGTCGATTGCCTTGTCCGGCAGCTTCCGGTCGTTGATGTACTTGGCCGAAAGCTCGACAGCGCCGCGGATCGCCTCCTCGGTGTAGCGAACCTTATGATGCTTCTCGTAGTTCGTCTTGAGCCCGCGCAGAATCTTGATCGCGTCCTCCATCGACGGCTCATTCACGTCGATTTTTTGGAAACGCCGGACCAGCGCCCGGTCCTTCTCAAAATAGTTACGATATTCCTTGTAGGTGGTGCTGCCGACGCAACGCAGGCTGCCGGCTGCGAGAGCAGGCTTCAGCAGGTTGGAGGCGTCCATCGCACCGCCGCTGGTGGCACCGGCACCGATGACCGTATGGATCTCATCGATGAACAAGATGCTGCCGGGGTGCGCCTCGAGTTCGGTCACCACCGCCTTCAGCCGCTCCTCGAAATCGCCGCGATAGCGGGTGCCGGCCAGCAAGGCGCCCATGTCAAGCGCGAAGATCGTGGACTTCGCCAAGACCTCAGGCACGTCGCCCTCGACGATGCGCTTGGCCAGCCCCTCGGCGATCGCCGTCTTGCCGACGCCGGGATCACCGACATAGAGCGGGTTGTTCTTGGTCCGCCGGCATAGGATCTGAATGGTGCGCTCGATCTCCGAGTCGCGACCGATCAACGGATCGATCTTCCCCGCCGTCGCCTTCTTGTTCAAATTGACACAGTAGTTGCTCAAGGCATCCTGGGCACGGCGGCCTGGCTTCTCCTCGCGCTCGCTCTCCGGAGCGTTCTCCTCCTTGGCGCCCGTCGTTGGGCGCTGCGCGGAGCGGCCGGGCGCCTTGGCGATCCCGTGCGAGATGAAGTTGACGGCGTCGAGCCGCGTCATGTCCTGCAACTGCAGGAAATATACGGCGTGGCTTTCCCGCTCGCTGAACAGGGCAACCAGCACATTGGCACCCGTTACCTCGTCACGGCCGGAACTCTGCACGTGGATGGCAGCGCGCTGAACGACACGCTGAAAGCCGGCTGTGGGCTTGGGATCACCGGGCCGCTCGGTCGCAAGCCCCGAAAGATCCTTATCCAGGAACTCGCCTAGATCCTGGCGAAGTTTGTCGAGATCCACGCCACAGGCGCGAAGCACCGTAGCGGCATCGCTGTCCTCAGCCAGCCCAAGCAGGAGGTGTTCGAGCGTCGCGTACTCGTGCCGACGCTCGCTGGCGAGCGACAATGCGCGGTGTAGCGTCTGTTCAAGGTTGCGTGACAACATAGCGAATGACGCTCCTGCGCGCTGGGGTCCATGACGTCTGCACGGTCTAGTCCGGTCCGATGCGGGCCCAAGCAGTGATAACGGTGTTACAAATGGGGTGAGCTTTACACTTTTTGCAGGCAGGTCTCTTTCAGCAGCCTATTCTTTCTCGATCGTGCATTGCAACGGATGCTGGTTCTGCCGCGCCAAATCCATCACCTGCGTCACTTTGGTCTCAGCGACTTCGTAGGTATAGGCGCCACAGACACCGACGCCCCGGCGATGCACATGCAGCATGATGCGCGTCGCCTCCTCGCGGTTCTTTTGAAAAAACCGCTCCAGCACGTGGACGACGAACTCCATCGGAGTGTAGTCGTCATTGAGCATCAAAACCTTGTACATCGCGGGCTTACGCGTCTTGGGCCGCGCCTTTACCACCACGCCGATGGTTGGTCCGTCCCCTGTGCCGCGTTTGTCGTTGTCGCTCATCGTCCTGAAAGCCCACTACCCTGAAGCCAGAGCGGCCACGGCATCACCGCGACGCCCGTTTCGAACCGGCACTCCAACATGGCGTGCCTATCCGTCCGGCCCGAACCACGATTCCGCTTATGCCAAGCAGGTCGCCTTTCGAACCTAGAGAGCATATCGGAACGCGACGGCGTGAGAAAAGGTTTAGCAGTACCCTGCCCGGATATTCGCCCGGGCTAAGCCGTGCCGCGAACGAAAAAACGGTCCGGAGGACATGCCCTCGGACCGTTTTCAGCGTCACCCCGAAAGATGGGTTCGGTTAGGCGGTCTTGCCGAACGACTGCACGGCCAGCGACACCCGGCTGCTGATCGGCGCGAACGCCTGCTCAGCGACCTTGAAGGAGGTCTCGGCGACCTGGTTGGTCTGGGTCATCGCCTTCTCGACCGTGGTGCGGGCGAAGTTGGCCTGCAGGTCTGCGGCCTCCTTGAGCGAGCGTACGCTGGTCATGGCGCGGAACGCGCTCATCGCCTCGTCCATCGACGCCTGCGCGCTGGCCGCCATCAGCTTGCTCAGGTCCTGCAGGCCGGTCGCGACAATCTGGCTGGACTTTACCAGCGCCTCAACGTTGCCCTGGCCGAAGCTGACGAACTGTTCAGTGGTCTTCATAATTAATGTTTCCCTTTGTGCCGGAGCATTGCCCCGCTTGGATCAAGAGCCTGTGCCGTCAGCCCCGCGCTTGCGAAGTACGGCGGAGCAGATCGCATCAGGCTTCCGACGCCGAATGCTGCACTGCAACAATTCATGTATGACGATTGCGCGAGGCTGGGTCAACCCTTTTTGTGCGCTGCAGCATAGATTGTTCGCTCAAGCCTAAACCGTTTCGTGATAGACCACCGTTAAGGTGCTGACCGGACTATCATTGTGGCCCCACAAATGCTGGACATCTTGATGGCAGCCCCCCTAGAGTTGCATGGCTCACTTCAAGGATTGGTCGTAATGACCGGATTTTTGCAAAGACGTCGATGGTTCACGCAGCTGGCCACGGCGTTCTCCGTAGCCGCTGTGCTCATGGCCGCTTCAATCCATCAGGCGTCGGCGCAGGTCGGATCAGACCGCTATGCATCCATGGTGGTTGACGCTGCCAGCGGCGACACCCTCTCGGCCGTGAACGCCGACGAGTATCGCTTTCCAGCCAGCCTAACCAAGATGATGACGCTCTATATGCTCTTTGAAGCGTTGCGCGACCGCCGCCTCACGCTGGCGCAGCCGGTCCCTGTCTCACCATGGGCCGCATCGATGTCGCCGACCAAGCTCGGGCTGCTGCCCGGCACCTATATCACCGTTGAGCAGGCGCTGCTCGGCTTGGTGACCAAGTCTGCAAACGACGCGGCCGCAGCGCTCGGCGAGCTGATGGGCGGCGACGAAGAACGTTTTGCGCAGATGATGACGCTACGGGCCCGGGCGCTCGGAATGACCCGGACCACCTTCCGCAATGCATCCGGCCTACCCGACTGGGCTCAGGTCACCACGGCGCGCGACCTGGCGGTCCTGGCGCGGCACCTGATCCAGGATTTCCCGGCGTACTACCGGTATTTCAGCGTGCCGTACTTCGTGTTTCACGGACGCACGATCATGAACCATCAAAGCATGCTGCAGACCTATCCCGGGGCCGACGGGCTCAAGACCGGCTACATCGAAGCGTCCGGCTACAACGTCGTCACCTCCGCCCTTTGGGCCAACACGCGCCTGGTCGGCGTCGTGCTCGGCGCGGCGTCCGGCGGCGAGCGGGACCAGCATATGGCGTCGCTGCTGGATCAGGGCTTCGAACGCATGGGCGTGCCCGTGCTCATGGCGCGCCGTGAGGCACAGCCGCCGTCTCAGTTCAGCGGTTTCATCAGCATGGCGCAAGCTGCCCCGGCAATCTCGCTGCCTCCTTTGAGCTACTACACGGCGAGGCACGCCGGGCGCCATGGGGCAGCTTTGCGCGGCAGCCAGTTCGCCGCATCGCAGCGCGTCCAGGCCGTATCGCATCGCCGCTTTCCCGAAGTCCGCGGCGAGAGGCTGCGTGCCCGCCCGATCGTGGCGCTGTTTCCATCGCGATCCTTTACGAGCATGGCTCCACGGAGCGCCGCGCCGCCGCGGGCTGTCATACGCGCACGCGCCGGCAAACCGCGCGGGGCGCGCCCGGCAAATCGAGGGACGGCAGGCCGCTCCCCCGGCTAGCAATCCAGTCTCCCAGACGCGCACTTGCGCGCGGTCGCATCGCTGCGCATTTTGGTACGAAGATCATCGAGACAGGAGACCGGGTGCCAATGGATGGCGGAGCCGACGCAAGACGCATCACGATCCATTCGCCTGAGGACTTCGCCGGGATGCGCGTCGCTGGGCAACTGGCGGCACAAACCTTGGATATGATCGCGCCGCACGTTCGGCCCGGCGCCACGACCTCGGCGCTCGACCAGCTATGCCACAATTTTATACAAGCCCATGGCGCGACGCCTGCGCCGCTGAATTATCGCGGGTTCCCGAAATCCATCTGCACGTCGATTAACCACGTCGTATGCCACGGCATCCCCGGCGACCGTCGGCTGGTCGAGGGCGACGTACTCAATATCGACGTGACCGTCGTGCTGGACGGCTGGCACGGCGACAGCAGCCGGATGTATGCCGCCGGGCCGCCCTCGACCAAGGCGCATAAGCTGATCGACGTCACCTATGAGGCGCTGATGCGCGGCGTCGGCGCCGTGAAGCCAGGTGCGACGCTCGGCGACATCGGCCATGCGATCCAAGTCTATGTCGAGGCCAACCGGTTCAGCGTGGTGCGGGATTTCTGCGGGCACGGCATCGGCCGCCGTTTCCACGAGGCGCCGAACATCCTGCATTTCGGCCGTCCCGGCGAGGGCCCTGTGCTACGGCCCGGCATGTTCTTCACCGTGGAGCCGATGGTCAACGCCGGCCGGCCGGAGGTCAAGGTGCTCGACGATGGCTGGACCGCGGTGACCCGCGACCGCAGCCTGTCAGCCCAGTTCGAGCACATGGTCGGTGTGACCGAGGACGGCTGCGAGGTGTTCACCATCTCTCCGGCCGGCCTGCATAAGCCGCCCTACGCATGATCCACTCGACGACGCACCGGTTGCGGTTCAACGACACGGACCAACTGGGGCACGTCAACAATGCGGTGTTCGCAGTCATGCTGGAGCAGGGCCGGTCGGAGCTGGCGGTCGAGGCCGGGCTGCCGATCGAGTCCGAGACCGCCGCCCTCGTGATCGTCCGGTTGGAACTGGATTTCCTGCGCGAGATGGCATGGCCCGGCGCAGTCACGGTCGAAACCGAGGTCGCCCGGCTAGGCACTCGCTCCTTCACCCTGCATCAGCGCCTGATTTCGGCCGGTGAGCTTTGCGCACGGGCCGTTACGGTTCTGGTCGTCATGGATCGTGTCGCCCGCCGGGCTTTGCCGCTCGACGGCCCATGGCGGAACAGCCTGACCCGCTGGCTGGAGCTCAGCGCGTGATTTTTGGTTGAGCCTCGGAACGATCTGTTTTCTCAAAAGGTGTCCGTGACGGCGACCCTGCCGCCCTCGCCTGCCGACCCGCCGCCGCCTTCCCCAATAAGCGCCGAGGGCCATCGCACCCGGATGCGCGCCCGCCTGCTGACCGCCGGACCCGACAGCGTCGCGGATCATGAGCTGCTAGAGATGGTGCTGTTCCTCGCCCTGCCCCGGCGCGACACCAAGCCCATCGCACGCGCGCTGCTGACGCGGTTCGGCAGCTTCGCAGGGGCAGTGTCGGCACCGCCATCGGACCTGCGGAGCATCGACGGGCTGGGCGACGCCGGCGTGGCGGCGCTGAAGACGATCCAGGCCGCCGCGCTGCGGCTGGTGCGGGCCGAGGTGATGGACCGGCCGGTGCTGGCGAACTGGGACCGCCTGCTGGACTATCTGATGGCTGTGCTGGCACGGGAGCGCGTCGAGCACTTCCGCGTGCTGTTTCTCGACAACCGCAACGGCCTGCTCGCTGATGAGGCCCAGGCGCGCGGCACCGTCAACCATACCCCGGTCTATCCGCGCGAGGTGGTGAAGCGTGCTTTAGAGTTGCACGCTGCCTCGTTGATCCTGGTGCATAACCACCCAAGCGGCGACCCGGCCCCGTCCCGCGACGACATCGAGATGACCCGGCTGGTCAGAGAGGCCGCAGCTGCGCTTTCCATCACGCTGCAAGACCATCTGATTATCGGCAACGGCCGCTGGTTCAGCTTTCGCCGCGAGGGGCTGCTTTAGGCCGGCATATGCGCCGATATATCGTGCGCGCCGTCCCACATCAGTTTCAGCGCCACATAGACCACGACGAACAGCCCGATCCAGGCAATCCAGCGATAGCGCTCCAGGAGGTTGGCAACCAGGCGTGCCGCGACTCCCATCAACAAGACCGAGATGGTCAAGCCGAATACCAACACCCACGGATGCTCGCGGGCTGCCCCAGCGACGGCCAGCACGTTGTCGAGGCTCATGGAAACGTCGGCCAGCACGATCTGGACCAGCGCCTGACGCATGGTCTTTACCGGCGCGTCTGGCTGCGCCGCCGTGCCGTGGCGAGCGCCGCGCAGCTCGCGGTACATCCGCCAGGATACCCAAAGCAGCAGGAGCCCGCCGGCGAACAGCAGCCCGACGATCGCGAGCAGCTCGAGGGTGATCAACGCGAAGCCGATCCGCAGCACGGTCGCGACCGCGATGCCGATCAGGATGGCGCGGGACTTCTGCGCATCCGGCAGCCCGGCCACCGCCATGCCGACGACGATCGCGTTGTCGCCGGCCAGCACCAGATCAATCAGCAGCACCTGGCCGAGTGCGATCAGCTGCGGCCAGATGTCGGTAAAGAGGGTCAACGTTGTTTCCTAAGCGGATCTGCTTCCCGAAGCGGATCGCGCCTCGATCTTGTCATCATGGCCGCACGGGCGTACTGCCGGAGCGTCAAACCTGCAAAGCCCGAGAGGCCGCCGATGGTTCCCCGCTACTCCCGTCCTGCCATGACCGCGATCTGGGCGCCCGAGAACCGCTTTCGCATCTGGTTCGAGATCGAGGCGCTGGCCGCCGAGGCGATGGCCACGCTGGGCAGTATCCCGGCGGACGCCGCCCGCACCATCCGCGCCCGCGGCGACGCGAAGCTGGCGGCGATCTCCCAGGCCGACCTCGACCGCATCGACGCCATCGAGGCGGAGACCCGGCACGACGTGATCGCCTTCCTGACCTGGCTGGCCGAGGGTATCGGACCTGATAGCCGTTTCGTCCATTTGGGTCTCACCAGCAGCGACGTGCTCGACACCTGTTTCTCGCTGCAGCTGACCCAGGCCGCCGACCTGCTGCTGGCGGACCTGGACGCTCTGCTCGCCGCGTTGCAGCGCCGGGCGATCGAGCACAAGCATACGCTGACCATCGGCCGCAGCCACGGCATCCATGCGGAGCCGACGAGCTTTGGCCTGAAGCTCGCCGGGCACTACGCCGAGTTCGCCCGCAACCGCGCACGCCTGCTGCAGGCGCGGGCCGAAGTCGCGGTCTGCGCCATCAGCGGCGCGGTCGGCACCTACGCCCATGTCGATCCCGCCGTCGAAGCGCATGTGGCGCAGCGGCTGGGCCTGCAGCCCGAGACGGTCTCAACCCAAGTGATCCCGCGCGACCGCCACGCGGCGTTCTTCTGCACGCTGGGCGTGATCGCGTCCGGCATCGAACGGCTGGCGACCGAGGTCCGGCATCTGCAGCGCAGCGAGGTGCGCGAGGCCGAGGAGTTCTTCCATGCGGGCCAGAAGGGCAGCAGCGCCATGCCGCATAAGCGCAACCCGGTGCTGTCGGAGAACCTGACCGGGCTCGCCCGCATCGTCCGCGCGGCCGTCATCCCGGCGCTGGAGAACGTGGCGCTGTGGCATGAGCGCGACATCAGCCATTCGAGCGTCGAGCGGGCGATCGGGCCGGATGCGACGGTGACGCTCGACTTCGCCTTAGCGCGGCTGGCCGGGATGATCGACAAGCTCACAGTCTATCCCGAGCAGATGGCGGCGAACCTCGATAGCCTGGGCGGCGTGGTGCATAGCGGCGAGGTGCTTCTGGCGCTGACCCGTGCGGGCATCCTGCGGGAGGATGCGTATCGGATCGTGCAGCGGAATGCGATGGCGACCTGGAGCCGGCTTGGTCAGCCAGATGCGAGGAGCTTCCGCGCAAATCTGGACGCCGACCCCGAGGTTGCCGGCCGGGTGCCAGCGGCGGAGCTGGACCGGGCCATGGCCGCGGAGCTGCATCTGCGGCACGTCGATCACGTGTTTGCACGGGTATTCGGCGGCCACGAGGTCGCCATGGCGGCGGCCTGATTTGGCCGACATCGCTGCGCAGATGGACAGTGGATCGAGGAGGTCCCTGACAATGCGCAAATTTTTTCTGAGTTTGACGGTTCTGGCTGGGGTGGCCGCGGCAGCATCAGCCGCCAGCGCCGCACCAGGCTTTGAGAGTCGGGTTGAGGCCGCCTCCGGAGCGCCGGGCGTTCAACTGGTGCATGATGGCGAGGACTGGCGCTTCCGCGAGTGGCGCCGGCATGAGGAGTTCGAGCGGTTCCGCCGGCACCGCGAATGGCGCCGCGAGCGTTTCGAAGAGCACGGGCACGATCGGCGCGGCTGGTAGCGAGATTGCAGTTGGTGCCGCGGTGCACACGGTGGCATATGCGCCGCCGTGTGCACCGTTATCCTGCTCCTGCGCCCTGGCCACGCCTGGCCGGTCCTGATCGCCGCCAACCGTGACGAGCGGCTCGACCGGCCCTGGGACGTGCCCGGCGCATACTGGCCCGAACAGCACGGCGTCGTCGCCGGACGCGACCGGCTGGGCGGCGGCACCTGGATGGCGATGCGCAGCGGCCTGGTCGCCGCGGTGCTGAACCGGCCCGGCAGCCTGGGGCCGGCGCCGGGCAAGCTGAGCCGGGGCGCCCTACCGTTGATGGCGCTGCAGCACGGCTCGGCCGCCGCTGCAGCGGCGGCACTTCTGGCATTGGACGGCGCGGCATACCGTAGCTTCAATATGGTCGTCGCCGACCGCCATTCAGCCCATTTCATCCGCGGTTTGGGCCATGGCAGGCCGAAAGGCTGGGCTCTTACGCCGGGCTGCCACATTGTGACGGCGCATGATCCGAACGATGCCCACAGCCCGCGGGCTCAGGCCCAGCTGCCGCGGTTCGCCACTGCTGCGGTGCCGAACCCGGCGCGGTGCGAGTGGACCGCATGGCAGGCGCTGCTGGCCGATTCGTCCGGCCCGCGCCCGGCCGCATTGAACGTACCGCCGCTGGATGGGTTCGGCACCGTGTGCTCCTCCCTGGTCGGCCTGCCTGCGTCGGGTCCGCCGGTGTGGCTGTTCGCGGCCGGACCGCCTGACCGGACGGCCTTTCTTCCGGTCGCGCTGAATCCGCTGGGTTGAACCCGCCACCCGCTGCCCAGCCGTGCGCGTCGCAGCCGTGGCGGGCGGTGCGCCCCCCTGCTATATCCCCCCGCAGGCGCGGCCGATCTGGGCAGCGCGGTGAAAGGGATCGCGGGCATGGCACGCCGCCGGCAACTCTATGAAGGCAAGGCCAAGGTGCTGTTCGAGGGTCCGGAGCCGGGCACGCTCGTGCAGTACTTCAAAGACGACGCCTCCGCCGGGAATGGCGCCAAGAAGGGGATCATCACCGGCAAAGGCGTGCTGAACAACCGCATCAGCGAGTACCTGATGATGCGGCTGGCCGAGATCGGGGTGCCGACGCACTTCGTCCGCCGCTTGAACATGCGCGAGCAACTCATTCGCGAAGTTGAAATCATTCCGCTTGAGATCGTGGTCCGCAACGTGGCGGCCGGCAGCCTATCGACCCGGCTCGGCATCCCCGAGGGTACCCGCCTGCCCCGCAGCATCATCGAATACTATTACAAGAACGACGCGCTGAACGATCCGATGGTGGCGGAGGAGCACATCACCGCCTTCGGCTGGGCCAGCACGCAGGACATGGACGACATCGTCAGCCTGACCCTGCGGGTCAATGACTTCCTGACCGGGCTGTTCCTGGGAGTCGGCATCAGCCTGATCGACTTCAAGCTGGAGTTCGGCCGGCTTTGGGAAGAGGACGACATGCGTGTGGTGCTGGCGGACGAGATCAGTCCGGACAACTGCCGCCTGTGGGACACCAAGACGAACGAGAAGATGGACAAAGACCGTTTTCGCCGTGACATGGGCCGGGTTGAGGAGGCCTATCAGGAGGTTGCCCGGCGGCTGGGCATCCTGCCGGAGGCTGGCAACAACGACATGAAGGGACCGGAGGCTATGCAGTGAAGGCCGTCGTGACGGTCATGCTGAAGCCTGGCGTGCTGGATCCGCAGGGCAAGGCGATCGGCCACGCGCTGCAGACGCTCGGCTTTGCCGGTGTCGGCGAGGTGCGGGCGGGCAAGGTGATCGAGCTGGAGTTGGCCGAGCAGGACCCGGCGCAGGCTCGCACCGTCGCCGAGGACATGGCGCGCAAATTGCTGGCCAACACGGTTATCGAAGGCTTCCACGTGGAGATCGCATGATGAAACTGCTTCTTGCTTCCCTGACCGCGCTCGTCGCCGTCGCGAGTTCGGCGCATGCCGAGCGGTTCTCGGCCCTGGACGGCAACAGGCTGATCGGCCTGTGTGCTGGGCGTGACAAGAACGTGGCCGCGGACTGCACAGCGTTCATTAATGGCGTCTCTGACACTGTAAGCTTTTACCAGGAACTGCGCCCGGCTGATGGCAGCAAGGGAGGTAAGCTCCCAGCCTACATTTGTGTGCCGGCCAATGTTACAGGCGTGCAGATGCGGCAGACCGTCGTTGGTTGGGCCCGGGCGCATCCAGATACGATGGGTTTACAGGCCTCTGGTGTGGTGCTCCGCGCTCTGCATGACAGCTACAAGTGCCAAAACACCGAAGGCGGCATGGCGCAGTGAAGATTCGGCCATGAAAGCTGGCGTCGTTATCTTTCCCGGCACCAACCGGGAGCGCGACATTGCGATCGCGTTGCAGGCCGTATCGGGACAGCGGCCGCGGATGGTTTGGCACCGCGACACCGACCTTTCCGGCCTCGACCTCGTTGTATTGCCCGGCGGCTTCAGCCACGGCGACTACCTCCGCTGCGGCGCCATGGCGGCGCACTCGCCGGTGATGGGCGCAATCCGCAGGTTTGCCGCCGCTGGTGGCTACGTGCTCGGCGTGTGCAACGGCTTCCAGATCCTGACCGAGGCCGGGCTGCTGCCGGGTGCACTGCTGCGCAATGCGTCGCTCAGGTTTCTGTCGCAGGACTGCCACCTGCGGGTGGAGCGGGCAGACACGGTATTCACTCGGCATTACCAGCGCAGCCAGGTGTTCCGCGCGCCGATGGCGCATGGCGACGGCAACTACTTCGCCGACCCGGCCACGCTCGACCGGCTGGAGGGCGACGGACTGGTGGCGCTGCGCTACGCGAGCCCAGCCGGCGACATCGTACCCGAGGCAAACCCAAACGGCTCCGCCCGCAGCATCGCCGGCATCCTTAGTCCGAACCTCCGCGTCATGGGCCTGATGCCGCACCCCGAGGACCTGGTCGATCCGTTGATGGGCGGCACCGACGGCCTGCCGCTGTTCGCCGGCATGGCCGAAGCTCTGGCGGCATGACAGCTCGCGAGGTCAACCCAGCGCTGGCCCGCGAGTTCGGCCTGAGCGCCGAGGAGTATGACCGAGTGATGGCCATCATGGGCCGTGCCCCGAGCCTCACCGAGCTCGGCATATTCAGCGTGATGTGGTCCGAGCACTGCAGCTACAAGTCAAGCCGGGTCTGGCTGAAACAGCTGCCGACTACCGCGCCCTGGGTCATCCATGGCCCCGGCGAGAACGCCGGCGTCGTCGATATCGGCGACGGCCTGGCCGCCATCTTCAAGATGGAAAGCCATAACCACCCGAGCTTCATCGAGCCCTATCAAGGCGCCGCGACCGGCGTCGGCGGCATCCTGCGCGACGTGTTCACCATGGGCGCCCGGCCGATCGCCAACCTGAATGCGCTGCGCTTCGGCCACCCGGACGATCCGCGCACCCGGCGCGTGGTGGACGGCGTGGTGCGCGGCATCGGCGGCTACGGCAACTGCGTCGGCGTGCCAACCGTGGGCGGCGAGGTGAACTTCCATCCCGCCTATAACGGCAACCCGTTGGTCAATGCCATGACGGTCGGGATCGCGCCGCGCGACCGCATCTTCCTCAGCGCCGCCGCGGGGATCGGCAATCCCGTGGTGTACGTGGGATCAAAGACCGGGCGGGACGGCATCCACGGCGCTACAATGGCGAGTGCCGAGTTCGACGCTGATACCGACGCCAAGCGCCCGACGGTGCAGGTCGGCGATCCCTATACTGAGAAGCTACTGATCGAGGCCTGCCTGGAGCTGATGGCGACCGACGCGATCGTGGCGATCCAGGACATGGGCGCCGCTGGGCTGACCAGCAGCAGTGTGGAGATGGCCGGCAAGGGCGGCGTCGGCATCGAGCTGGATTTGGACCAGGTGCCGCAGCGCGAGGCGGCGATGACGGCCTATGAAATGATGCTGTCGGAGAGCCAGGAGCGCATGCTGATGGTGCTGCGGCCGGAACAGCAGGAGGTGGCGCGGGCGATCTTCGAGAAGTGGGAGCTCGACTTTGCGGTCATCGGGCACCTGACCGACACCGGGCGCATCGTGGTGCGGCATCGCGGCGTGATCGAGGCGGACATCGCGCTCGACCCCTTGGCGGAGCAGGCGCCGTTGTATCACCGTCCGATGGTCGAGACGCCAAAGCCGGGCCCGCTTGGCGAGGTCGCCGATCCCGTGGGCCTTGCCGCGGCGTTGCTGACGCTGATCGCCTGTCCCGATCTGTGCTCGCGCGCCTGGGTATGGAACCAGTATGACAGCACCATCGGCGGCCAGACCGTCCAGCGGCCCGGCGGCGCCGACGCGGCCGTGGTGCGGATCGAGGGGCTGGCCCGGGCGCTGGCGCTGACCACCGACTGCACGCCGCGCTACTGCGCCGCCGACCCGGAAGCCGGCGGCAGGCAGGCGGTGGCGGAGGCCTGGCGCAACCTGACCGCCGTCGGCGCGCGTCCGCTGGCGATCACCGACAACATGAACTTCGGCAATCCCGAGAAGCCCGAGATCATGGGCCAGTTCGCCGCCAGCATACGCGGCATGGCGGCGGCCTGCCTGGCGCTCGACTTCCCCGTCGTGAGCGGCAATGTCAGCCTTTACAATGAGACCGACGGCCGCGGCATCCTGCCCACGCCGGCAATCGGCGGACTCGGCGTGCTGGAGGACGCGCGCGATAGCCTCGGCCTGGCGCTGCAGCCGGGGCTGGAGCTGGTGCTGATCGGCACGACAGCCGGCTGGCTCGGCCAGTCGCTATGGCTGCGGGAGATTGCCGGGCGCGAGGCTGGGCCGCCGCCGCCGGTTGACCTCATGACCGAGCGCCGCAACGGCGACTTCGTGCGCGGGCAGATCCTCTCCGGGCAGGTTGCAGCTTGTCATGACCTATCCGATGGCGGCCTGCTGATTGCGCTTGCGGAGATGGCGCTTGGCGGCAGGACCGGCGCGACTTTGACCGACACGCCTGCTGGCGTAGCGCCGCACGCTTTCTGGTTCGGAGAAGACCAGGCACGATACGTGTTGGCCGTTGCTGATGTAGATGCTCTGCTCGCGGCCGCCGCTGCCGCCGGAGTGCCCACGATGCGGCTGGGCTATACCGGCGGAGTGGATTTGACACTGCCCGGCGGCGTCGCCATATCGCTGATTGAGCTGCGGGCAGCGCATGAGCGCTTCTTCCCGGCCTGGATGGGGAGCTAGCCGATGGCAATGGTTGCCAGCGAAATCGAAGCCTTGATCCGGGACGCCCTGCCCGACGCGCAGGTTACAATTGAAGACCTAGCCGGCGACGGCGACCACTACGCCGCCACCGTGGTCAGCGAGGCTTTCCGTGGCCGCTCGCGCGTCCAGCAGCACCAAATGGTCTATGCCGCATTGCAGGGCCGCATGGGTGGCGCACTGCACGCTCTCGCCCTGCAGACCTCACCCCCACAACAGGAGCCGCATCTATGAGCAATCCCGTCCACGAGCGCATCCAGAACGAGATCGCTGCTAACAACGTCATGCTCTACATGAAGGGTAACGCGATGTTCCCGCAATGCGGGTTCTCGGCCCGGGTAGTACAGATCCTGACGCATCTCGGCGTGCCGTTCCAGACCGCCAACGTGCTGGACGACCCGGAGCTACGAGAGGGCGTGAAGCAGTTTTCCAGCTGGCCGACCGTACCGCAGCTTTATGTCAAAGGCGAGTTCGTCGGCGGCTGCGACATCATCACCGAAATGTTCCAGTCGGGTGAGCTGGAGACGCTGCTGACCGAAAAGGGCGTGCCGCACCAGGCGGCCGCGTAGGATTCTGGGTGGCCGGAGGGTTCTCAGGCTTCACTCCGGCCGCCTACCGTTTCCTGATTGAGCTGGGCCTCAACAACACGAAACCCTGGTTTGAGGCGCATCGCACGACGTATGAGACAGCGATCAAGGCGCCGGTTGCGGCGCTGGTGGTTGATGTCGCCGCCGAACTGGTTCGGCGTGGATTGCCGTTAGAGGGCGATCCAAAGCGTTCGAGTTTCCGCATCCACCGCGATACGCGGTTTTCCAACGACAAGACGCCCTACAAAACCCAAAGCGGCTCGGTGTGGTATCGTCAGGGCAGCGGCAAGGACGGCGCCGGCGTGCTGTATTTCCACTTCGCCGCCGAGGGCTGTTTTGCCGCCGCCGCGTTCTATCGTCCCGACCCCGAGGTGCTCGGCTCCATCCGCGAGCGTATCCGGGTGCACCCCGATCGCTTCCTGGCTATGCAGAGCAGCCTCGCTGCCGCGGCGATGCCGCTCGACACGTCAGACAGCCTGACGCGGATGCCGCGCGGGTTCGAGGACCTGAAGGACAGCCCGGTTGCTGCGGCCCTGCGGCTCCGCTCGTTCCTAGTACGGCAGGATTTGTCGTTGCGGACGACAACCGCGCCGGCACTGGTCGGCGCCATCGTGGACGTCGCCGAACGCGCATTACCCCTGCTGCGGTTTGGCTGGGATGCCGTGGACGAAGCCGGTCGCGTGTAGCGACCCCCATCACGGCGGAGGCGACCAATCCGGCGCCGCCAATTCGAACCCGGCGAACTCGAACGCAGGTGCGACGATGCAGCTGACCAACGTCCAAGCGCCAACACTGCGAGCGTCCTGCCATGCATGCGCCGGCACAACCCCTTGCAGGACGTGGCCACCGGCGAGATCAGGACCGAGCCGGAACTGGCGCCGCCCGATCACCGTGTCGGCGATTCTGAGCATTAAGGCCGAGCCGCCCTGCCAGAGCCAAATTTCCGCGGCGTCAACCCGGTGCCACGCCGAACGCTCGCCGGCTGCCAACAGGAATAGGATGCTGCTGCAGGCGCCTCGATGGCCGGGTGACGGCTGATCCCGCCACAGCTCGCGATAGTGGCCGCCCTCCGGATGAGGCACCAGACCCAACGCTGCCCGGACGGCAGCTTCGGGCAGGGTCGGGTCACGCAAGTCGATCGCCATGCTGCGCTCCTTCCGTGGCGCGATCCCGTGTCGCACAGGCAGCCTCAGCCAGCCAGATCCAACGGCAGCTCAGTTGTCGATTTCACCCGCTCCATGCTGAAACGCGAGCTCACGTTCTTGATCGACACTGCGGCGATCAGGCGTTTGTAGAAACCGTCATACGCTGCGATGTCCCGGGTGATGACCCGGAGCATATAGTCGATGTCGCCCGCCATGCGGTGCACCTCGACCACCTCGGGAAAGCTCGACACCGCGGTCGCGAACCGGGCGAGCCAGTCCGGCGAGTGGTCGCCGGCCTCGATCGACACAAACACTGTCAGGCCCAGCCCCAGCTTCTCCGGCGACAGCAGCGCGACCCGGCGCTCGATGACCCCGTCCGCCTCCAGCCGCTGTATGCGCTTCCAGCACGGCGTTTGCGACAGGCCGACCTGGTCCGCCAGATTTGCGATGGACTGGGTGCTGTCCTGCTGCAGCAGCGCCAGCAGCTTGCGATCGACCCGGTCCATCTCAGGCCGCCACGGCCTCCGCACGCACGTCCTTGATGTCGCGGAACGTCAGCCCCTCATGCATCTCCGCCGTGCGCCGCATCATGAAGGCGGAGCTCGCGAGATAAACCGGGTCGCCGTCCACGTCGTCCGCCATGCTGGTGCGCTGCTCGGTGACGAACCGGGCCAGCAGCGCCTTTTCGCCGGTAACCCAGCGTGCCAGGGCATACGGCACCGGCTCGAAGCCGATCGCCACGCCGTACTCGCTGGCAAGACGCGCGACCAGCACGTCGAGCTGCAGGGTGCCGACCACGCCGACGATCGGCTGGCTGCCGTCCTGCGGGCGGAACAGCTGCACGACGCCCTCCTCCGCCAGCTCTTGCAGCGCCTGACGCAGCTTCTTCGCCTTCATCGCGTCGTCAAGCCGCACCCGGCGCAGGATCTCCGGCGCAAAATACGGCACCCCGACGAAGTTCAGCTCCTCATCCTCGGTCAGCGTATCGCCGATGCGTAGCGTGCCGTGGTTCGGGATGCCCACGACGTCTCCTGCAAAGGCCTCGTCGGCGATCTGCCGGTCCCTGGCGAAGAAGAACTGCGGCGCGTGCAGGGGTATCTGCTTGCCGGTCCGCACCTGTTTCAGGCGCATCCCGCGCACCAGCCGGCCCGAACAGACGCGGGCAAAGGCGATGCGGTCGCGGTGGTTGGGGTCCATGTTCGCCTGGATCTTGAACACCAGCGCCGTCAGTTTCTCCTCGGTCGCTTCGACCGTGCGCAGGTCGGCCGGCTGCGCCCGGGGCGGCGGGCCGAAGCTCACCAGGCCGTCCAGCAAGTCGGAAACGCCGATCTCCTTGATGGCGCTGCCGAAAAACACCGGCGTCAGGTGCCCGGCGTTGAAGCTCTCGAGATCGAATTCTGGCAGTGCCGCCTGCACCAGCTCCAGCTCCTCGCCCAATGCGATCATACGCGGGTCGCTCTGCTCCAGCGGCTCCAGCAGGTTTAGGTTGCGGGTGCGCACGTCATAGGTCCCGGCGAACGTCGCGGCGCGACCGATCGGCCAGGTTACCGGCGCAGTGTCCAGCGCCAGCGTGCTGGCAACCTCGTCCACGATCTCGAAGGGATCGCGCGCCTCGCGGTCCATCTTGTTGATAAACGTTATAATCGGGATGTCGCGCAGCCGGCAGATTTCGAACAGCTTGCGGGTGCGCGCCTCGATCCCCTTGGCGGCGTCGATCACCATCACCGCGGAGTCGACGGCGGTCAGCGTGCGGTAGGTGTCCTCGCTGAAATCCTCATGCCCCGGCGTGTCGAGCAGGTTGAACACGCAGCCGGAATACTCGAACGTCATGACCGAGGTCACAACGGAAATGCCGCGGTCGCGCTCGATGCCCATCCAGTCCGACCGGGTGCGGCGCCGCTCGCCCTTAGCCCGCACATTGCCGGCGAGCTGGATCGCGCCGCCGGCGCGCAGCAGCCGCTCGGTCAGCGTCGTCTTGCCGGCGTCCGGGTGCGAGATGATCGCGAAGGTGCGTCGGCGGGCGATCTCTTGATTGGGTGTCAGCACTGCGGGTGTCATCACTGCCCTCAAATACAAAACGCCGGGCAGGACCCGGCGCTTGCACAGCCATATATAGTGCGACGTTAGCGCGAGTAAAACTCAACGACCAGGTTCGGCTCCATCGACACCGGATACGGCACGTCGGTCAGCTTCGGCGCGCGGCCAAACCGGCCCTTCATGGCGCGGTGATCGACCTCCAGGTAGTCCGGCACGTCCCGCTCGCCACTCTGCGCCGAGTCCAGCACGACGGCGAGCTGCTTCGACTTCTCGCGCACCTCGATCTCGTCGCCGTCCTTCACCAGGAACGACGGGATGTTGACCTTCTTGCCGTTCACCGTGATATGGCCATGGTTCACGAACTGCCGCGAGGCGAACGGCGTGATGGCGAACTTCAGCCGGTACACGACCGCGTCCAGCCGACGCTCCAGCAACTCGATCAGGTTCTCGCTGGTGTCGCCCTTACGACGCACGGCCTCGTCGTAGTACTTGCGGAACTGCTTCTCGCTGATGTTGCCGTAGTAACCCTTAAGCTTCTGCTTCGCCATCAGCTGGATGCCGAAGTCGGTCGGCTTCTGCTTGCGGCGCTGACCGTGCTGGCCGGGCCCGTATTCGCGCTTGTTGATCGGCGACTTGGCGCGGCCCCACAGGTTTACACCCAGGCGGCGGTTGATTTTATACTTGCTTTCGGCGCGCTTGGTCATGCGCGGTCTCCATCTTCTATGCAGCGCTGAGGTGCCGCTTGTTGCACCGGTAGGCCGCAAATAGCATTGCGGCGGGCGCACGCCCCAAAGGCGCGTCCACGTTCCCGGCAGTGCGCGGGTGGTAGTGCGGCCCCGCCCCGTTGTCAAATAACCCACTTACCCGCATGTTCCCGCCCATGATCACACGCGGCGACATTGTTTGGCTCGGCATCTCCTCCGGCGTGACCGGCGGCATCATCGGCGGTTCCATGCTGGGGATCGGCATGGACCTGATGGCAAACGGGCAGCCGTTCGGCCTCATCCCCATCATCATCGGCGGCCCGTGCTCCGCCATCATCGGCTGGCTGCTGTCCCGCCGGCTGGCGAAGCGGCTCACAAATCCGCAGTAGTGTCGCTGTGCTCTAGCCGGCCGCGCTGCCGTCGGCCCAGGGCGAGCATGCTGATCACCCCGTGCAGGGTGCGCAGCTCCTGCTCAGTGACTTCGCCGCGCTGGAACAGGTGAAACAGGTTGCGCACCATGCCGGGCCGCTTCGGCGCATTGCGCAGGAAGCCGCTGGCGTCCAGCTCGTCGATCAAATGGGTCATCAGGTGTTCGACATGGCTTTTCGGCGCCACCGTGGTCTCGTTGGTCATCAGGCTATGGCCCGGAGTCGTGTCTGCGGCGGTCCACCACTCATAAGCCATGACCATGACGGCCTGCGCCAGGTTCAGGCTGTCGAACGCCGGGTTGAGCGGGTAGCGCACCAGGGTATCGGCCTGCGCCATGTCGTCATTGTCGAGCCCCGCGCGCTCCGGCCCGAACAGGATGCCGCAACGCAAGCCGCGCTGCCCCGCGTCCCGTAACGCTCCCGCCGCGGTGCGGGCAGTCATCAGCGGCTTGATCACGTGGCGCGGGCGCGGGCAGGTGGCGAACACGCGGTGCAGATCGGCCACCGCGCCAGCTACCGTGTCGTGCAGGGTTAAATGGTCCAGGATGCGGTCGGCGCCGGACGCGGTGCGCCAGGCGTGTTCCTGCGGCCAGCCGTCGCGCGGAGCCACCAGCCGCATGTGAAACAGGCCGCCATTCGCCATGGCACGGGCACAAGCGCCGATGTTGTCGGCGAGTTGCGGGCGCACCAGGATGACGACCGGACTATTCTCGCCGACCGGCCCAATATCGGCACCGCCGTCGCGTCCGGTCATGCCGTTGGCGTCGCGACCCGGCGCCAGTCGGTCGTGCCGTCCGGACGATCCTCGAACACCACGCCTTGCGCCAGCCATTCAGCCCGGATCGCGTCTGCCCGGGCAAAGTCCTTCGCGCGCCGGGCAGCGATGCGCGCGGCAATGGCCGCCTCGATCGCGGCCGCATCGTCGCCCCCCTGAAACCACACGGTGGGATCGGTTTGCAGCAGCCCCATCAACCCGCCCCCCGCGCGCAGCCCCGCGGCAGCCGCAGCATCCCCGGTCATCGCCGCATCCGCCAGCACGTGCAGCTCGGATAGCGCGAGCGGTGTGTTCAGGTCGTCGCACAGGGCATCCAACACCGCATCGGGCACCGGACCGTCCGCGGCCGGTGTCCGGGCCAGCGCGCGATAGAACCGGTCCAGCTCACCCCGTGCCTCAACCAGCCCAGCGTCGCTGAACTCCAGCGTGCCGCGGTATTGCGACTTCAGCAGCATGAGCCGCACCGCCTCTTGCGGCGCCCGGGCCAGCACGTCCCGGATGGTGAAGAAATTGCCGAGCGACTTCGACATCTTCTCGCCGTTCATGTTCAGCATGCCGTTATGCAGCCATACCCGGGCGAACCCGCTGCCCGGAAGGGCGCACAGGCTCTGGGCGCGCTCGTTCTCGTGGTGCGGAAACATCAGGTCGCCGCCGCCGCCATGGATGTCGAAGGTCTCGCCGAGGTATTGCCAAGCCATCGCGCTGCACTCGATGTGCCAGCCCGGCCGCCCACGGCCCCAAGGGCTGTCCCATCCCGGCAAGTCTGGCGGCGAGGGCTTCCACAACACGAAATCGCCGGGGTCACGCTTGTAGGGCGCTACCTCCACGCGCGCGCCGGCCAGCAGCTCGTCCGTGCTGCGGCCCGACAGCGCGCCGTATTGGTCAAAGCTCGCGACGGCGAACAGCACGTGGCCCTGCGCCGCGTAGGCGTGGCCGCCCAGGATCAGCCGCTCGATCAGCGTAATCATACCCGCGATGTGCTCGGTCGCGCGCGGCTCGATATCGGGCGGCAGGTTGCCGAGTGCCGCCATGTCGGCGTGGAACTGCGCTGCAGTACGGGCGGTGACGGCATCGATCCCCTCCCCGCTCGCGGCGGCGCGGGCGTTGATCTTGTCGTCCACGTCGGTGATGTTGCGGACGTAGGTGACGCGCGGAAACAAATGCCGCAGCAGCCGGGTCAGCACGTCGAACACCGTCATGCCGCGCGCGTTGCCGATATGCGCCAGGTCATAGACGGTGGGGCCGCAGACATACAGTCGGACGTGGGCGGGATCGACCGGCACGAACGGCTCGCGCCGTCGGGTCATGGTGTTGTGCAGCGTGAGCACGGGCATGAATGGGTTCAGTATAAACGGGTGCGGTAGGCGTCCTCGATCCGGCGTTCGGCCTCTTCTGCGGTGCCGACCCGGGTGTGCTCGGCCATGATGCGGCCGAGACTCGGGAAACACGAGCGCTCCACCTGCGTCGCAGGGTCCCAGAGATGAGCGCGACGCAGCGCCTTTCCGCAATGGAAGAACGCCTCCTCAACCGCGACCACCAGGCCGGTGCGCGGCGTTTTGCCGGCGACGCTGGCACCCGCAAGTGCATCGTTGTCCGTCATCAGGCGCGCAGTCCCGTTCACCCGCAATGTCTCGTCAATGCCGGGCACGAAGAAGATCAGGCCGACGCCCGGCGAATTCAGGATGTTGGCAAAGCTGTCCACGCGGTTGTTGCCGAGACGGTCGGGCAGCAGCAGCGTGTGGTCGTCCAGCACCTGCACGAAGCCCGGCGGGTCGCCGCGCGGGCTGGCATCCGCCCGGCCCTCCGCATCGGCCGACGCCAGCACCAGAAACGGCGACAGCGCGATGAAGGCGCGGCAATGCCGATCGAGCGCCGGCAGCACCTTGCGCTCCGCCATCGGATTGATGGCGCCCATATGCGCCCGGAGCGCCGCATAGTCCGGGATGTCGCTCACGCCGCCGCCAGCCGCAGCCGGTCCGCCGCCCGGTCCCGGCCCATCAGCGGCAGCAGGTCCCGCAGCTCCGGGCCATGGTCCTCCCCCGTCAGCGCCAGGCGCAGCGGCAGGAACAGCCGCTTGCCCTTGCGGCCGGTCGCCGCCTTCAGTGCGTCGATCCAGTTGGTCCATACGTCGTTGTCCCATGGTTCCGCCGGCAAGGTGTCGAGTGCGGTGTGCAAAAACTCGGCCTCGCCTTCCATCAGCGGCGGGAAGATAGTGCCGGCGACCACGTCCCACCAGCCCCGCGCCTCGTTCAGCAGATCGAGGTTGCCGCGCACCGCCAGCCAGAACGCCGTCGTCGCCGAGGGCGGCAGGCGGTCCCGCACCGCGTCGAATGGCAATTCGTGCAGAACCCGGCGGTTCAGCGCCAGCAGCTGCCGCCCATCGAACCGCGCGGCGGAGCGGGAGACGCGCGACAGGTCGTAGGTGGAGGCGATCTCGTCCGCCGTCTGCGGCGCGGGATCATCGGACGTGCCGAGGCGGGCGAGATAGCCGGCCAGCGCCTGCGGCTCGATCCCGTCACCGCGTAGGCTGCGCAGCGACAGCGCTCCAACCCGCTTCGACAGCTTGCCGCCGTCCTGATCGACCAGCAGCGGCAAGTGCGCAAACCGTAGGTTGGACGGCCGGGCGCCGAGCGCCGCCAAAATATCGATCTGGATGCCGGTATTGGTCACGTGATCCTCACCGCGCACCACGTTGGTGATGCCCGCGTCGATATCATCCACGACGGAGGTGAAGGTATAGAGCGGCGTGCCGTCCGCCCGTATCAGGATTGGGTCGGAGATGGCGGACAGCTTCACCGTGCGCGGTCCCAGCATCATGTCGTTCCATTCCGCCGGGTAGCCCGACAGCAGGAACCGCCAATGCGGCCGCTTGCCGTTGGCCTCGGCACTGGCGCGCTGCTCGGGGGTGAGCTTGAGCATGGCGCGGTCATAGATCGGCGGCTGCTTGCGCCGCACGCGCAGCTCGCGCTTGGCGTTCAGCTCCTCCTCGCTCTCGAAGCAGGGATACAGCCGTCCGGCAGCCTTCAGGCGCTCAGCCGCGGCTGCGTACTTGTCGAGCCGGTCGGACTGGCTGAACATCTCGTCCCAGGTGACACCGAGCCACTTCAGATCATAGGCAATGGCGTCGGCGTATTCCGGGCGGTTGCGTTCGGTGTCAGTGTCGTCGAGCCGCAGCAGGAACTGCCCGCCATGCCGGCGCGCCAGCAGGTAATTGGCCAGCGCCACCCGGGCATTGCCCACATGCAGCAGACCGGTTGGGCTCGGCGCGAAACGGACCCTCATGCCGTTCCGCCCTCACTTTCGTCAAAAGCGTGGCTATCGTCGTCGTCGTCATCGTCGTGGACAAGGCGCGGGTCGATCGAGCGCCAGTCGCGATCGGCCATCACGGCGCGGCGGGCGGCGAAGTCGTGCAGCTCGGTGGCGCTGCGCCAGCCGCCCTCGGCCGCGTCCAGCACCTCGGCGTCTTCACCATAGGCGAACCAGGCGTCGAGCACCGCCTTCGCCTCCATGCCGCGAGCCCGGCAGCGCTCGATGCTGTCCCGCACATAGCGCCGGGCGAACAGGTTGGCGTGCTCCAGCGATAGGAAGCCGAGCACGTCCTCGACGATGTTGTCCTCGGCGCCGCCTGAAAGGTCCAGGATGCGGACGCGCCAGCCGTTCTCGGGCGGTGGCGCCTCCATCACGCGACCAGGCCCGTGTAGCCGTTGGTGATTGGGTAGCGGCGGTCGCGGCCGAATGCGCGGGGAGTGATCTTCACGCCTGGCGGGGCCTGCCGGCGCTTATACTCGGCGCGGTCCAGCATCCGCCATACCCGGAGGATGGTGGCCCGATCATAGCCGCGGGCCACCAGCGTATCGACGGACTGCTCGCCCTCGACCAAGCCCTCCAGGATGGCGTCCAGGTCCTCGTAGGGCGGCAGCGTATCCTGGTCGGTCTGGTCGTGCTTCAGCTCGGCGGAGGGCGGCTTAGAAATGACCCGCTCCGGCATGACCGCGCCCGATGGTCCCCGGGCGCCCTCGGGCACATGCGCATTGCGCCAGCGGCACAGCGCGAAGACAGTCGTCTTGTAAACGTCCTTCAGCACAGAATAGCCGCCGCACATATCGCCATACAGCGTGGCGTAACCGACCGACATCTCCGATTTGTTGCCGGTCGTCAGCAGCATGTCGCCGAACTTGTTGGACAGTGCCATAAGGATCAGCCCGCGGGAACGCGACTGGATGTTCTCCTCAGTAATGTCAGCCTGCCGCCCGGCAAACAACGGCGCCAGCGCATCACCGAAAGCGTGCATGGCCGGGCTGATCGGTACGGTGTCGCAGCGTATGCCCAGCAGCCGCGCGCACTCGGCCGCATCGTCGAGGCTGTGCTGGCTGGTGTAGGGGCTGGGCAGCATGAACGCGCGGACCTGCGCGGCACCCAGCGCATCGACCGCAACAGCCGCCGACAAAGCGCTGTCGATGCCGCCCGATAAGCCCAGCAGCACGCCGGGGAAGCGGTTCTTTCGCACGTAGTCGCCAAGACCCAGCATCATGCAGCGGTAGATCAGCTCCAGCCGGTCCGGCTCGGGCGGCAAGGGCTGCGGCGTGCAGACCAGCGCATCGCCCTCACGCCGCCACTCCGTCACAGTCAGTGCCTCGCTGAAATACGGCATCTGCAGCGCCAGCGTGCGGTCGGCGTTCAGCACGAAGCTCGCGCCGTCGAACACCAGCTCGTCCTGGCCGCAGACCTGGCCCAGGAACACGAAGGGCAGCCCGGTCTCCACCACCCGCTCGACGCCGAGCCCCACGCGGCGGGCCTGCTTGCCGTCCTCGAACGGCGAGCCGTTGATCGACAGCAGCATCTCGGCGCCGCTCTCGGCGAGGGTCTCGGACACCGCCGGCAGCCAGAAATCCTCGCAGACCATGACGCCCAGGCGATAGCCGCGGAAGGCAACCGGGCCGGGGCTGGGGCCGGCGTCGAACACCCGCTTGTCGTCGAACACGCCATAGTTCGGCAGCTCGTGCTTCGCCCGGCGCGCGATGATCCGCCCCTGATCCAGCACAAAGGCTGCGTTGTATAGCCGCTCGCTGTCGCGCCAGGGGCCGCCGACGATCACGCCAGGCCCGCCATCGGCGGTATCGCGCGCCAACTCGGCGATCGCCGCCTCGCACATTTCGACGAAGGCCGGCTTACGAACCAGGTCCTCGGGCGGATAGCCGGCGATGGAGAACTCCGGCGTCACCACGAGGTCCGCACCCAGCGCCGCCGCGTCGGCCCGGGCACGCCGGATGCGGGCGAGGTTAGCGGTGACGTCCCCCTCATGCGGGTCAATCTGGGCGAGCGCGATCCGGAGGGTCATGCGGTTCACCTGGGGTTTTTAGGCACGCTTTCAACACGCTTGGCGTCGGCGTGGCGTGCGCCATTGGCACGCAGCAGGAACTCGCGCCCCACCTTCACCCGCGCCTGGCCATCGTACTCGACGATGTCGGCGGTGGCGTAGGTCTCGTGCCAATCATCCGGAATGAAGCTGCCGGTGCCGACCACGTCGATCGGCGCGCGTGTGTCGGCCATCACCCGGCACTTGGCGACGCCGAAACCGGACGACACCACGATGCGCACCTGCGGAAAGCCGGCCTCGTCCAGTGCCTCCCGCATCCGCCAGATCGCCGCCGCGGAGACTCCGGTGCCGACGAGGTGCCGCAATTCCTGGTCGCTGCGGTAGCGGCGGATGGCGCCCGGCGCACGACGCTCCAGCACGGCGTAGCTCTCGGCGGGGTCCAATCCCTCCAAGTATCGGCCGCCATGGGTGTCGAGCCGCACCGAGAGGCGGCCGGCGGCGGCGAGCTCCGGAAAACGGCGGCAGACCTCCAGCCCGTCGGTGATCTCCCGCCCGAAGAAGTCCGTCAGCACGGTCAGCGCCTGATCCGGGCAGGTTTCGTGAAACATCTCCGCCGCCCGCACCGTAGAGCCGGCATAGCCGATCAAGGCGTGCGGCATGGTGCCCAGGCCGTGCGTGCCGCCAAAATACGGCGCGGCCAGGTCGGAGGAGGTGCCGATAAAGCCGTGCGCGCCCTCACCCTTGGCGGCGTCGCTGCCAACGCTGGCCGCGTAGCCCATCATGTCCTGCATCTCGGCGCCGGCGCAATGCCGCGCCTCCATGGCGATGAAGCGAACGTCCGGCAGCGCCATGCACATCTGATAGGCGTTGTGCGCGGCGACGCAGGCGGCGCCGAGCTTCTGCAGGCAGATCGTCTCGCAGTCCGCCAAAGCATGGAAGCTGCCGGTGACATAGACGGTCGGCTCGCCGGCGCCGACCCAAGTGCCCTCCGGATGCGCCTGGTCGAACTCGAACTGCGTGTTGCGCAGCGCTGCCACCTGGGTCAGCCAGTCGAGCATCAAGCGTGGCGCGGAGATCACCGGGCGGCGCAGGAAGAAGGCGTAGGTGACGCGCTTGTCACCGAACCGGCCGATCACCTCCCGCGTGCGGTTGAAATAGGCGTCCGTCCGGGCCTCGATGTCCGCGATCAACGACCGTGGAGGCGGCTCCGGCACCGTCATTGCGCCGCGACCGCCTGCGGGCGCGTGGGCAACCGACGGGCCTTCAGCTCCTCCGCGACCAGGAAAGCGAGCTCCAGCGACTGCTCAGCGTTGAGCCGCGGGTCGCAGAACGTCTCGTAGCGGCCGCCGAGGTCGGCCTCCGTCAGCCGGTGTGCGCCGCCGACGCACTCTGTAACCTCCTGCCCCGTCATCTCGACATGCACGCCGCCGGCCCAGCTCCCCTCGGCCGCATGGGCGTCGAAGAAGCCGCGCACCTCTCCGAGGATGCTGTCAAAGCTGCGGGTCTTCACCTTCGCCGCCGTGCTGATGGTGTTGCCGTGCATCGGGTCGCACAGCCAGACCACCTTGTACCCGGCATGCTCCACCGCACGCAGCAGCGGCGGCAGCACGGCGTGCACCCGCTCGACGCCCATGCGGCTGATCAGCGTCAGGCGACCGGCTTCGTTGGCCGGGTTCAGCGTGTCGATGAGCCGCAGCAGATCGTCCGGCTGCATCGTCGGGCCGACCTTAAGGCCGATCGGGTTGTGCACGCCGCGCAGGAACTCGATGTGCGAGCCGTCGAGCTGCCGGGTACGGTCGCCGATCCACAGGAAATGCGCCGAGCACGCGTAATATTTGCCGGACGTGCTGTCGATCCGGGTCAGCGCCTGTTCGTAGGGCAGCAGCAGCGCCTCATGGCTGGTGTAGAACTCCGTCTCGCGCATTTGCGGCGTGTTCAGGCTGCCCACCCCGCAGGCCGACATGAACGCCAGCGTTTCATCGATTCGGGAGGCCAGGTCCTGGTAGCGCGCGGCCAGCGGCGAGCGGGCGGCGAAGTCGAGGTTCCAGCGATGCACCTCGTGCAGGTCGGCATAACCGCCCGAGGCGAAGGCGCGCAGCAGGTTCAGCGTGGTGGCCGACTGGAAATATCCCGTCTCCATGCGCGCCGGGTCCGGCACCCGTGCGAGGGCGGTGAATTCCGGCCCGTTGATGATGTCGCCACGATATGTGGGCAGGGTCTCGCCGTCCCGCG
>JANXVC010000090.1 GCA_025351925.1 Rhodospirillales bacterium
TATACCCCGACTCTTCGGGAACCCGAAAAAGCCCCTTGCGAATCAGTTCTGCGCCGACTCTAGTTTTTTCCATGATCCGCGCTGGCTTCCTCGACCCTGAATCGCGTCAAGGCCTGATCGATCTGGCTCGAGACGGGTCGGCGACGCACCGTCTGGGACGTCGGGCCAACGCTGTCTTGCTTCTGGATGATGGCATGACCTGTGAGGCGACAGCCAAGGTGCTGTTCGTTGACGACGATACGGTCCGGACATGGTACCAGGATTATGTGGAAAACGGCATCGAAGGTCTGGCCAACTTCGGCCATGAGGGCGGTGCTTGCCGACTGACGGCCGAACAACAGGATAAATTGAAGGTCTGGATCGCTGCGACCCTGCCCCGCACTACCCGCGAAGTGGGGGCTTGGATCGCGCGTGAATACGACATCGAATACCAGACCCGGTCGGGACTGATCGCGCTGCTGCATCGCCTGGACATGGAGCACCGCAAGCCCAAAGCGATTTCCCGCAAGCTGGATCCGGCGAAACAGGCGGCCTTCATCAAGGACTACGAGAGCCTGATGAACCGGATCGACGCCGATGAAGCGGTGGTTTTCGCTGATGCCGTGCATCCGACCCACGCCGTGCGGCCGGCTGGCTGCTGGGGGCCGAAAGACGTGCCTGTCGCGGTGGAACAGAGCAGTGGGCGGGATCGTCTGAACATCCATGGTGCGGTCGATCTCGAAACCGGCCAGACCGTGATGAAGGATGTGCTGACGGTGGACGCTCTGAGCACGATCATGCTGCTGACGGCGATCGAGGCGATGTATCCGGGCATGCGATGGGTCCACGTCTTTCTGGACAACGCTCGCTACCATCACGCGAAACTGGTGCAGGCTTGGCTGGCTCGGTCGGACTGCCGGATCAAGTTGCATTTTGTGCCGGCTTACTGCCCGCACCTCAATTCGATTGAACGGCTATGGGGGCTGATGCACCGGCATATCACCCACAACAAGTGCTACAGCACCTTCAGGGAATTCAGCACCGCGATGCTGACCTTCCTGCGCGAGGACGTGCCAAAGAACTGGCACGTTTACTGCGACGAGATTACTGATAATTTCCGTGTCATAACCTCAACGGAGTTCCGGATTATCGCGTGAACGGGGTATACTTTCGGACGTGGCGTGATCATGCCCGGACTTCGTCCAGGGTCATGATTTTGCCCGGCCAAGGCAGCAGAACGTAGCAAAACCGCAGCGCACGACCCGCCTCAACTGCCATAAAGCCGCTCAGACGCTCGCAAATCACGCGATTTTCCGCATCCTGCTAAAGGTGGAACACACAGTTCGGTTTTCGGCGCATGATTTGCTTCGGGTAACCGGCCGTGGAACGGGCAAGCGCAGCTACGAGCTCCTGTTGGATGCTTTGTTCCGGCTTCGATCCGGGATGGGCACCTCCAGCGTCGCCGCCCGGCGGCACAGGGTGCTGTGGTCCGGCACAGCCAAATCGAGCCCGAGCAGGCCGACGACGGAGCCGATCAGCCCTTCGGTCTGGCGAAAGGCGAGGCGGAACACAGCCCTGAGCGTGAGCGCCGTCAAGATCGCCAAAGGCGAGTACCAGGGCTGCCCGCCCGGGGTGGTGCGCGGCTCCGCCCGCCAGCCCTCGACCGCCTCGCCCGTGAACCAGACCGTGAGGCTCCCGCGCTGGCGCAAGCTGGCGTCATACTCACCTCAGCTGCAGAGCAGCGCTCCCAGCGAGTTCATGACCTTGTGCCTCTGCTTCGGAATGTGGTGGCGGCGGTCCTGGTTCAGCTTGAACGGCAAGATAGGCATCCGAGGTCAGGTTAGAACGAAGCCTCCTACGTCCGCCCAGTCCCGGACGCCAATGGGCGGGTCCGTGCAACAAGGTCGCACCAGACACTCTTCGAACCGAATCCGACCCTCACAGGCCGGCCGTTTCCGCGCGTCTTGTGTAGCCCAAAAAGGGCAGATTCTGAACCACACCCCGCCAGAGCGGAAAATCGTTGCCTATCACATACGAAAAAGTGAGTTCATATTCGATATAAAAAGGTATTATCTTTAATTGAGACGATACGCCCCGCTTGGTCCCAAAAATATGCATGGACAAGCCGGCGTCGCCGCAATTGAGAGGACGACATCAGTGAAAACCCGTTACAATCGGGCCGCCCGAAGTGGGCGCCTCGTGGCTGGATGCCTGCTCGGATGCCTCACGCTGCAAGCCAATCAGGCCGCAGCCCAGGTCAAGGGCGCCTGGACCGCGGTCATTCCGATGCCGAACATCCCGGTTGCCGCGGCCCTGCTGCCCACCGGCAAGGTGCTGACATGGTCGTCAAACAATGAGTTCAGCTTCGAAGGCGATGTCGGCAACGCCCGAAGCCAGACCCAAACAGCACTGTTTGATCCCGTCACCCAGACTTCCACGCTGCGTGTCGTGACAAACACGCTGTCAGACATGTTCTGCCCCGGCACGACGATGCTCTCGGACGGCCGGCTATTGGTGAATGGCGGTAGCAGCAGCCCCAGCTCGAACATCTACGATCCATTTGCCGACTCCTGGTCGGCAGCCGCGCCGATGAACATCCCACGCGGCTACAATGCCAATGTCATGCTTACGGACGGTTCAGTCATGACGCTCGGCGGGTCGTGGAGCGGAGTAGCCAGCGAGAAAATTGGCGAGGTTTGGTCGGCGGGTTCTGGATGGAGCCTGCGGCCAGGCATATCGGTCAAGCCGATCACCGGGCCAGATCCAGAGGATACCGTTCCGGGCCGGGCCTACCGCGGAGACAACCACATGTGGCTGTTCTCAGTGGGTGACGGGCTGATCTTCCAAGCCGGACCCAGCACGCAGATGAGTTGGATCACGACATCCGGGGATGGGGCGATCGCCTCCGCCGGGCTACGCGCCAATGATCCCTACAGCATGAACGGCCAGGCGGTGATGTACGACGTCGGCAAGATTCTGAAAACCGGCGGGGCTCCGGCCTACCAGGGTCTGCCTGCTACGACCAACACCTATGTTATCGACCTGAATGACGCCGTGTCAGACCTGAACAACCCGGTCGTGGTCCGCACGACGGCGCCCATGGCCTTTCCCCGTGCACTGGCCAATGGCGTGGTGCTGCCGAGCGGCCAGGTGCTCATCGTGGGCGGACAAACCTTGACCGCCCTGTTCAGCGATGACCGTGCAGTGCTCGTTCCGGAGCTATGGGACCCGATTCACGAGACATTCAGCCAGATGGCGCCGATGCAGACCCCGCGCGTCTATCACAGCACCGCGCTGCTGTTGCCCGATGCGCGCGTCTTCGTGGCAGGCGGTGGCCTCTGCGGCGCCGGATGCCCGGCCAACCACGAGAACGTCGAAATTTTCTCGCCGCCCTATTTATTCAATCCGAACGGAACTCCCGCAACACGCCCAAGCATTAAAACAGCCCCGACTGTAGCGCTTCTTGGATCGACGGTCACGGTGACAGCCGATGCGCAAAACCTGAGTTTCGAAATACTGCGAATGTCCGCGACCACTCACGGTGTCAATAACGATCAACGGCGCATTCCGCTCACGACTACACTAAACGCCAATAATAGCTATGATCTGACAATTCCTGATGATCCCGGCGTAGTTCTTCCTGGATATTACATGCTGTTTGCCATCAACGCACAGGGCACACCCAGCGTCGCCAGCACCATCAAGATTGGATGGTAGGCGCCCGCTATGTCCCGCTACCACATGCCACTACGCCATAAGCGTGGTCCGGCGACATGGCGGTTTTTCGGCCGGGTCGCCGGGATGTTGATCCTGGTGTGCCTTCTCCGGCCCGAAGCAGTCGGCGCGCCAGCGAACGCGGACAGCTCCGCTTCGACTGGCCGCCGGATGTTCTTGGGCGAGGGCGCCTTACAAGGCACGATTTTCGGCCACGCCGAAGCGCTGCCGCCTCGGCTGGCCTCGTGCGCAAATTGTCACCTGGACGAAGCGGGCCTGCGGTCCAGTACGTCCTTTGCGCCATCATTGAACCGGCAATGGATGACGCAGTCGCGTGGCCGCCGGGGCGGGCCGCCATCGCTGTTCTCGCCCTTGAGCTTCTGCCGGATGCTCCGCACTGGAGTGGACCCGGCCTACGTCCTCATCACCCGCCAGATGCCGCGTTATACCCTCAGCGACGACCAATGCCTCGGTCTGTGGCGCTACCTTATGGAAACGAGCGATGGACCAGGCGACGAGTAGGGTGGGCAGCGGCTCACTGCCGCCGCTGCGCACGCGGCCGCTCGCATCCCGCCGGTCGGTCCTGACCGGTCTGGCGGCCGGCCTCGTCCTCCGCGCAAGGCCGGCCTTTGCGCATGGCAACATCGGTCCGGTCAAGCCGCCGATCCAGGTCCCTGACATCGACATCGTCTCAAGTGACGGTTTCCGAGGTCCGTTGCGCGAGCGGCTGCTCGGCCGCGTCACCGCGGTTCAGTTGATGTTCACCAAGTGCCGGTCCATCTGTCCGATCGAGGCGGCAACCTTCGCGCGCACGCAAGAGGCGTTGGCGGGCAATCCATCCCACGGCATCCAACTGCTGTCTTTGAGCATCGACCCGCTCACCGACACGCTGGACGTATTGGCAGCGTGGCTCGACGGCCTCGGTGCCCGACCGGGATGGACCGCCGCCGCCCCTGCAAAAGCCGACCTGACGCGCGCCCGGCAGTTTTTCGATGGAGCATCGAGCCTTGGCGAGGATCATTCAACCGCGATGAGCCTCATCGACCGCGCGGGACTGCTTGTCTGGCGCACGCCAGAGCTTCCGGCGCCAGAAGAGGTCGTAAAGATGCTCCGCCAAATGTGAGAAAGTAGTCCCGCGCCCTGCACGGCATGGTTGAATGCTCTGACGTCGACATGAAACTAAATGTTAGTGGCTCTTATCGGACTCCGAGATGGTGAGAGCGGGACCGGGAAGTAGGGCTGTGGGCGCCTGGTGTGCGAGCAAGAGCAGGAGTAGCTGACCTGCTCGCGCGAGGAGCTTTCGTCATGGTGGTATCTGACTTGATCAATCTTTCGGACCTGATCGACAACGCCAAGTGCTTCGCACTGGTGCGCCAGCACCGCTGACCGGAGGATGTGCGCTGCCCCGTATGCGCCAGGAGCTACGCATAAAATCTTGTGCCGGTTCTGCATGGAGTTTGTCGGTTATCTGTGCAGAAGCTGGAGCATGTAGGCGTCGTTCCAGGTGGCCCTTTTCCGCCGGGCACGCACGCAGCCGTGTTGCACGGAGCAGGCGTGTGGGCGTAGTTGCCCCAGCCCCGTCTGAGTTTCAGGCGATGCGGACGAAGTTCGGGCGTCCCAGCTCGAGCATGCGGTTGGGGCATGGACGGCGACGCCCACCTCGGTCGCACGACGCTCGTCCGTGCGCGAGCGCAGCCCGTCGCCGATCACCTGCTTGAACCTGCCGATGGCCGCTTCGGCGCGAGCCCGCTTCGTGTAGCCTGACGTCTTCTGCCAGGCTGCCCGTCCGTGTTCAGCGATGCTTTGCAGACGGCGATCCCGCTGTGTCGGCTCGGTCTGGGCCGTCTCGCTCGGCACGGCCGTTGAGCGCGGCGGCACGATGATCGCCGCTTCGGGATGGCGCTTGGCGACGGCGGCGCAAACGCCTTCCTGATCATATGCTCCGTCTGCGGTAAACGAGGACACGGGTCCCGGCACTTGATCGAGCAAAGGGCCGACCTCGGCACCGTCGTCGACGTCCTTCGCTGTCAGCGCCGCCGCGACGATCTGGCCGGTGTCGGCGTCCAAGGCGACGTGCAGCTTACGCCAAAACCGGCGCGTCTTGGCGCCATGTTTCTCGACCAGCCACTCGCCCGCGCCGCAGAGCTTCAGGCCCGTGCTGTCTACAACAGATGCAGGGACTCGCCGTCCCTGTGCCGCCGCGGGCGCGGCACCTTCAGCGTCTCCGCCCGGCGGCAAAGGGTCGAGTGGTCGGGCACGGCCAAATCGAGCCCGAGCAGGCCGATGACGGAGCCGATTAGGCCTTCGGTCTGACGCAGGGCCAAGCGGAACAGGGCCCGGAGCGTCAGCGCCGTCAGGATTGCCAACGACGAATACCAGCGCTGCCTGCCCTGGGTGGTGCGCGGCTCCGCCCGCCAGCCCTCGATGGCCTCGTCCGTGAACCAGACCGTCAAGCTGCCGCACTGGCGCAAGCTGGCGTCATACTCGCGCCAGTTCATGACTTTGTGCTTCTGTTTGGGAATGTGGCTGCGGCGGTCCTGGTTCAGCTTGAAAGGCAAGATGGGTATCCGAGGTCAGTTCAGGGTGGAGCCCCCTACGCCGCGCCGGTCCCGGACGCCAATGGGCGGGTCTATGCAACAAGGTCACCTCTTCCACCTCCGCCGCCACCCAGTATCCGCCACCCAGTATCGAGCTGCCGGGATCCAAGCCTTCCAGGTTTGGGCTGAGGTCACCGGCGTCGTCGCTGTAGCGTAACCACAAGCACGCCATCCTAGTAATTGCTCACCCTGGTTGGGTTACGACCGTGTGGGGTGAGGTTTCTGCCAGTGCCTGACGGAGGTCGTTGAGGACGGATCGGCGGTTGGCTTTGGCGGTGCTGACGACGGAGCGAAAGGCAGCGTAGGTGTCCGCACCCCATTCCGAGCGGAACCCGTTGGTCACCTTGCGAAAGATCACGCTGGGCCGCAGCGCACGTTCGGAGACGTTGTTGGTGGCCGGCACGTCGCGGTCCGTGACAAAGACGAACAGGTGCCCGCGATCCCGGGCGATGCGCCGGCGCAGCCTGTCGGCGGCTTCCCCGCATCTTGGCAGGGCCAGCACCCGGTCCAGCCTGCGATCCAGATCGGCGCGATACTGCTCCAGCGTGGTGTCGCGCAGCCTGTCGCGACGCCGCCCGATGGCGACTGCGCGCAGCAGCAAGCGCTTGAACGCTGCCGAGAAGCCATCATCGCCGCAGTCGATGGCGTATTGCGCGTCACGCAGCAGATGCGCCAGACACATCTGCCAGCGGTCCGCATGGCCACGCTGGCTGCCGAAGCTGTCGGACACCCACACGCGCAGGCGCTGGGCGCCGAACAGCGTCCGCACCACGACAGCGCCCCGGCTGGGGCGGATGACATGCAGCACGCAGACGGCGGTGACGAACACCCATTCCCACCAGGTCTTGCCTGCCACCCGCACGGAGGTTTCGTCGGAGGCGACCACCGCCGATGCGGTGACCTGGGCGGCGATGGCCGCCGCCGCGGCCCCGAGCGGCACCTGGGCGCGGGCGAGGATGTTGCTGATCGCTCCCTTGCTGATGCACAGGCCGAACACCTCGCCCATCAGCATCCGCAGCCGCTCGAAACCGATCGCCTGGGCGTAATGCAGGTAGACCACCAAGGCCTCGATCGAGCGACCGAATGGCGAGCCAGGCTCAAGCCCATCCGGTGCGGGTGCCATGGCGCGCTCGCCGCAGCAGGCGCAGCGTCCGCCAAACAGCCGCACCCGCGTCACGTCGGGCCGCACCGGCGGCAGCTCGATGCGGTCATAGACCATCTGCGGCGTTTGCGGCGCGTCGGGCCAAGCTGCGGCACAATGCGGGCAGGCCTCGAGCTTGGCATCGGTGATGCGGTCCGGGTTCGGCTCCAGCACCCGGGCTACGCCGGGGCGGCCTTTGCGCGGCGGCTTTCCACCGGCCGGCACGTCAGGCTTCTGGCCTTTCGACGGTGGCAGCGAAGAATTGTCGGGCGTCTTGGCCGGCTGCTCCAGCCTCGCCAGTCTCGCCTCAAGCTCGGCGATGCGCGCCAGGGCCCCTTGCAGCTGCCCGACCAGTGGCAGTAGCGACCGAATCAACGCGTCCTTCTCTGCGTGGCTCAGCTTGCTGAGATCAATGTCAGGCGTCACGCCAGCGTTGAATCAGCCACCAAGGGCCACGTCAACCACCGCTGCCTCAATGCCCCAACAGCACCCCAGGTGAGCAATTACCCAAGATCACCGATCTTCAGCCGCGTGGCGAAGTCGGTGCCCGCCACTTCGACAATCTTGTCTGGACGCTGCAAATCCCGGAGTATGATGACACGCAGATTCTTCATCGCGACTTAGCCGCTGCTGCTACACGAGCCGAAACCATCGCCGCCGCCGTCCCGCTCGCCGACACCCAGCACTTCACCGCCAAAC
>JANXVC010000096.1 GCA_025351925.1 Rhodospirillales bacterium
GCATCGCCGACCAGGCGCGCACCATCCGCATCCCGGTCCACATGATCGAGACCATCAACAAGCTGGTCCGCACCAGCCGCCAGATGCTGCACGAGATCGGCCGCGAGCCGGCGCCGGAGGAATTGGCCGAGAAGCTCGGTATGCCGCTGGAGAAGGTGCGGAAAGTACTGAAGATCGCCAAGGAGCCAATCAGCCTCGAGACGCCGATCGGCGACGAGGAGGACAGCCATCTTGGCGATTTCATCGAGGACAAGGCGGCGGTAATCCCGCTGGATGCCGCCATCCAGGCCAACCTGCGCGAGGCGACGACACGGGTGCTGAGCAGCCTCACGCCTCGCGAAGAACGTGTATTGCGCATGCGGTTCGGCATCGGCATGAACACCGACCATACGCTGGAGGAGGTCGGCCAGCAGTTCAACGTGACCCGCGAGCGTATCCGCCAGATCGAGGCGAAGGCGCTGCGCAAGCTGAAGCACCCGAGCCGCAGCCGCAAGCTGCGGAGCTTTCTCGACGATTAACGGAGCCTGAAGCCTTGCAGCCGACCAGCCGGGTGGCGGTCACCGTCACATTCCTTCGCATGGAACAGCGTCCGAGTGTTCCGCAGCGGCCATTACCAGCGGATTGCGACCTCGTGACGGTCGCAGCCTGCACGGTGCCGTTCTACCGCTATCTCTATGAGACAGTGGGTGGGCCTTATCTGTGGTGGCTGCGCCGGTCGCTGCCGGATGTCACGTTGGAGGGCCTGCTGCGCGACCCCGCGGTGTCCGTCACCGTGCTATACCGGGGCGGCGAGCCGGCTGGGTTCTTTGAGCTCGACCGGCGGCAGGGCCTGGCGGTGAACCTCAGCTATTTCGGCCTGACGCCAGGCGCGACCGGGCTGCGGCTGGGCACCGCGTTCCTGCGGGCGGCGATTGACGCCGCGTTCACCGACGGCGTGCGTGCAGTGACGGTGAACACCTGCACTGCCGATCATCCGCGGGCGCTGCCGGGCTACCTGCGCGCTGGGTTCCGGCCGGTGCGCTCGGTACGGGAGCTCTGGGACGTGCCGACCCGGCTTGGCCTGTCCATTCCCGAGCACCTCCGGGTATAACAGCGCTTAAGGCGCACCGTAGGCGCCGGAGGACTGTCTTGATGCGCTGGACACTTGGTTGGACGCTGGCGGCATCGCTATTGGTTTCGCAAGCGGCTTTGCCGCAGTTGCCCAATACCTTTGAGAACGGCACCCTCAAGATCGGCGTGTTAAACGACCAGTCGGGTCCGTTCGGCGATCAGTCCGGCCGCGGGTCGCTGGTCGCGGCGCAGATGGCGGCCGAGGACTTCATGCGCGAGGCGCCGGAGCTGAAGGTCGAGATCGTCTATGGCGACCACCAGAACAAGCCGGACATCGGCAGTGCGATCGTGCGGTCGTGGGTGGACCGTGACGGCGTGGTGGCGGTGGCGGACGCGGTGAACTCGTCCGTGGGCCTGGCGGTCAACGACGTGATGCGCGACCGGCACCGGACCTTCATCGCGAGCAACGTCGGCACGTCCGACCTTACCGGCAAGTTCTGCGCGCCGACGACGGTGCAGTGGACGTTCGACACCTGGGCGCTTGGCAACAGCGCGGCGCGGGCGCTGAAGGACTTGGGGCCGTTCTACTTTGTCGGTTTCGACTACGCGCTGGGAGCCGCATTGGAGCGGGACACGACGGCGGTGCTGACCAGCTTGGGCGGCAAGGTCGCCGGGTCGATCAGGCATCCGCTGGGCACGACGGATTTCTCGTCGTACTTGCTCCAGGCGCAGTCATCCGGGGCGAAGGTGATCGCCTTTGCCTCGACGGGCCTCGACTTCATCAATGCGGCCAAGCAGGCGGCGGAGTTCGGCGTGACGCGGACCGCGACGCTCGCTGGGCTGTTCACTCAAATTACCGATGTGGACGCGCTGGGGCTGCCGGCGGCGCAAGGGCTGCTGCTGACCGAGGCGTTCTACTGGGATCTCAACGACAGCACCCGCGCCTTTACCAGGCGCTTCGCCGAGCGCATGCCCGGCCGGGTGCCGACCGAGAACCAGGCCGGCGTGTACTCCTCCGTCCTGGCCTATCTTCGCGCGGCAAAGCTGGCCGGCAGCGTCGAGGGCGAAAAAGTAATCGAGGCGATGCGCCGCGCGCCGATCGAGGACCCGCTGTTCGGCACCGTGACGGTGCGCCCGGATGGCCGGGCGGTGCATGCGATGTACGTGTTCCGCGTGAAGACCCCGGCGCAGTCCGCCTCGCGCTGGGACCTCTATGCGCTGGTGTCCACCATCCCGGCCGAGCTGGCGTTCCGGCCGCTTGAGCAGGGCGGCTGTCCGATGCTCGGCGCTGGCAAAACAAAGTAGGCTGCAACCCCCGGGCCGCGTGATCGTTGCCGGTCCTGAACGGCAGCCGGGGTGTTGTGCCGCGGCGCCCGAATAGGATTGACGCACGCCATGCTGGGCCGGGTCTGGACGATGCTGCAGGAGACCGTCAACGACTACATCGAGGATAATGCGCTGAGCCGCGGGGCGGCGATCGCCTACTACACGATCTTCTCGATCGCCCCGGTGCTGGTCATCTGCATCGCCATCGCCGGCCTGGCGTTCGGTCAGGAAGCGGCACAGGGCGCCATGGTCGGGCAGCTCCGCGGCATCATGGGCGACCAGGCGGCCGAGGCGGTGCAGACCATGATCGCCAGCGCCGGCAACAAGTCGAGCGGCATCTGGGCCACGGTCATCGGCCTCATAACCCTGCTGGTCACCGCGACCGGCGTATTCGGCGAGATGCAGACGTCGCTGAACATCATCTGGAAGGCGGAGGCGCCAACCGGGCTGACCGGCATGGTGAAGGCGCGGGTGGCGAGCCTTGGGCTGGTTGCGGCGCTGGGTTTCCTGCTGCTGGTCTCGCTGGTGGTCAGCGCCGCGCTGGTGGCGCTCGGCAATTACTTGAACAGCTCTTTCCCTGGGATCGCCACGATCCTGCACGTCGTCAATTTCCTGGTCTCGTTCCTGATGATCTCGACGTTGTTCGCGGCGATCTACAAGATCCTGCCGGACCGCCGGCTGCATTGGAAGGACGTAGCGGTGGGCGCGTTCGCCACCGCGTTCCTGTTCACCATCGGCAAGACATTGATCGGACTGTATATCGGCAGCAGCGCCGTGGCGAGCAGCTATGGCGCGGCAGGCGCGCTGGTGGTCGTGCTGCTGTGGATCTACTATTCGTCGCAAATCTTCCTGCTGGGCGCGGAGTTCACCAAAGTTTGGGCGAGCTATCACGGCAGCGCCGAGGCATTCGCCGTTCGTAAGGAGCAGACCGGCGTAGCCCCGGCCGCGACGCCGACGCCCGTTCAAGCCGTGATCGCTCACTCCGTCGCGCGCCGGACGCCGATTGGCCTGTTCGACATCGCGGCACTGGGGACGTTGCTGCTGGTGGCGTTTCAGGGGCGCCGCCGTTGAGGCCGCTTTCCTAGGCGGCGTTCAGTAGCGCTTATACGGCAGGAACTTGCCCGACATCGTCATTTTCACTCGGTCGCCCTTCTGGTCGGGCTGCCGCTCCAGGGTCATGTCGAAATCGATCGCGCTCATGATGCCATCGCCGAACTCCTCGTGGATCATGTCTTTCCACGTTGTCCCGTAAACAGAAATCAGCTCGTAAAACCGGTAGATCAGCGGGTCGGTCGGCACCGCGGTGGGCAACGAGCCGCGATACGGCGCCTCGGCCAGCAGCGCCGCCTCATCCTCCGATAGGCCGAACAGCGTCGCGGCCTTCTCCGCGGTCTCCGGCGTCATGCTCATCTGGCCCAGGCAGGCGGCGCAGGTCCACACGGGAGCGTAGCCGAGCTTTCCCGCGACCTCGGCCCAGGTCCAGCCCTTCTGCTTCTTGATGCCGCGGATTTTCAAGCCCAGGGCGGTCTTCGCGTCGTTCAACTGATGGTCTCCTTGATATCGAGGTCTGCGGGCCGGATCTCCGGCACGTTGCGGCCGTCCCAGCCTTCCGGCCGCGCGCCGGCCAGGCTGCGGGAGCGGGTCACCAGGAAGTCCACGATGTGGTTGCGCAGCGCGTAGTGACCCGGCGTGCGGTGGATGCTCTGCCGGTCACGCGGCCGGGGCAGGGTGTTGACCACGACCTCCGCCACCCGCGCGTCAGGGCCGTTGGTCATCAACAGGATGCGGTCGGCCAGCAGGATCGCCTCGTCCACGTCATGCGTGATCATGAACGCGGTCTGCCCGGCGTCGGACACGAGGCGAAGCACCTCGTCCTGCAGCGTGCCGCGGGTCAGGGCGTCGAGCGCGCTGAACGGCTCGTCCATCAGCAGCAGCGACGGCTCGATCGCGAGCGCCCGTGCGATGCCGACGCGCTGCTTCATGCCGCCCGACAGCTCCGCCGGTTTGCGCAGCGCCGCGTCGGACAGGCCCACGAGGTCCAGCACGCGCCGTGCATGGTCCTGTACCTTGGCGCGAGTCCAGTCGCGGTGCCGGCTGCGGACGGCGAAGGCGACGTTGCCGAGCGCGGTGAGCCAGGGCAGCAGCGCGTGCGACTGGAAGATGACCGCGCGGTCGAGGGCAGGCCCGGAGACCTCGCGCCCGTCCATGACGATGGTGCCGCCGTCCGGCGCCTCCAGCCCGGCCAGGATATTGAGAATCGTCGTCTTGCCGCAGCCGGAGTGCCCGATCAGCGCCACGAACTCACCGCGCTCGACGCCGAACCAGACGTCGCGGAACACCGGACGCTCCCGGTAACGGCGGGAGATGCCCTCGACGCTCAGCCAGGCGTGCGACACTGGACTATTCCCGCCACGCTATGGCCCGGGCGGCGCGCCCGAGCAGCTGGTCCAGCGCCATGCCGACGACCCCGATCACCAGGATCGCCACGATGATGTCGGCGATGGCGAGGTTGTTCCACTGGTTCCACACGAAGTAGCCGATGCCGGTGCCGCCCACCAGCATCTCGGCGGCGACGATGACCAGCCAGGCGATGCCGATGCTGAT
>JANXVC010000117.1 GCA_025351925.1 Rhodospirillales bacterium
TCGACGGCGAGGCCAACCTGAACCTGGTCGGCACCGGCGAATGGCCCGGCAAGAGCGTTCGCTTCCCGGGATCATTCGGGTCCGCGTTCATGTACATGATGACGCCGCGCATCATCCTGTTCCGGGAGGAGCATTCTCCCCGGGTGCTGGTGCAGCGCGTTGACCACATCTCGGCCACTGGCGTCTCGCCGCCCGGCGTGTTCCGCCGCGGCCATGCCCAGGCGCTGGTGACCGGGCGCTGCGTGTTCCGCTTCCACCCGGACCGGGCGCGTTTCTCGCTGGCCAGCGTGCATGCCGGGGAGACGGTGGCGAGCATCCGCGCCGCAACCGGCTTCGACTTTGACGTGCCAGGGGGCGATGATGCCGTGGTGCCGCAAACCCCGGCACCGAGCGAGCAGGAACTGGCGCTGCTGCGCGGTGCGGTCTGCGACGAGATGCTGGAAACCTACCCCGAGTTCTGCGCGCGGGTGTTTGCGCGGTCTGATGATCGTCGCGCCGACCCACCCCACGAAGCATCGCTTCGCGGGGGTCTCGCGGGTCGGCGCGCAGGTCCGAATCAGCCCGCCCTTTCTTGAGGATTTAGCTGCATGAGTGAAGGAATGGGCCTGGCGAAGTCCGCCGGGGCGCTGGCCGGGCTGAAGGTGATCGACCTGACGCGCGTGTTGGGCGGGCCTTACTGCACCATGGTCCTGAGCGACCACGGCGCCGAGGTCATCAAGCTTGAGCCGCCGCAGGGCGACGAGGTGCGCGACTGGGGCCCGCCGTTCCTCGAACAGGCCACGGGCGAGCGGGACGCCAGCTATTTTATCGGCGTGAACCGCAACAAGCGCAGCGTGGCGCTCGATTTGGCGAAGCCCGCCGGCCGCGCCGTGCTGCTGCGCTTGATCGAGAGCGCCGACATCCTGATCGAGAATTTCAAGCCCGGCACCATGGAGCGCTGGGGCCTGGGCTATGCGGCGGACCTGGCGCCGCGGTTCCCCCGGCTGATCCACTGCCGGGTCTCTGGTTTCGGCGCCGACGGGCCGCTCGGGGGCCTGCCGGGCTACGACGCGATCCTGCAGGCGATGACCGGGCTGATGAGCGTGAACGGCGACCCATCAACGGGTCCGCTGCGGCTTGGCACGCCGGTGGTGGACCTGGCGACTGGACTGTTTTCCGCTGTCGGCATCCTGATGGCGCTGCATGAGCGCGTGGCCTCGGGCCGCGGGCAGTACCTGGATATGACGCTGCACGACTGCGGCCTGGCGCTGCTGCATCCGCACGCCGCCAATTTTTTCCTGAACGGCATACGGCCGCTGCCGATGGGCAACCCGCACCCGAACCTCGCGCCGTATCAGCAGTTCACGACGGCGACCGGCCAGATCTTCGTGGCGGCCGGCAATGACGGGCAGTTCCGCAAGCTGTGCCAGCACGTCGGCCGTCCGGAGCTGGCGGACGACCCGCGCTTCCTCGACAACGCCAGCCGTGTGGCGAACCGCGAGGCGCTGGCGGAGCAGCTCGGCCTCGCCTTCGCGGGGCAGGACGGGGAGGCGCTGTGCCAGGCGCTGCTGCGGGCCGGCCTGCCCGCCGGGCCGGTGCTGGCGGTGGATCAGGCCGTGCAGGCCGAGCACACCGCCGCCCGCGCCATGGTGACCGAGCTGCCGCTGGACGGCGGGGGCACCTACCGGGCGCTCGGCACGCCGATCAAGCTCAGCCGCACGCCCGGCGGCACCCGAAGCCCGCCGCCGCGGTTCAACGAGCACGGCGCGGATGTGCTGGCCGGGCTGGGCTACAGCGACGCCGAGGTGCAGCGGCTGCGCGACGACGGCGTGCTGCATGACACAAGGCGGCGCTGATTGGTCAGGCCGGCTGGCCGGATTTCTAACCGCTCAAAACCGAGCCATCGCCCTCTAGCCGCTGCTCCCAAGGCATTGTAGTCCGACCATATATACCACGGGTTGAAGTCATGCGCGATATAGCTGCCTATTGGCAAGAGGGTCTCCCCAACATTGAAGGGTGGGTCAATGAGCGGTGGCTCCCGTATCTCAAACTCGTCGATGACACGCAAAATGCGTTAGGGGTCAAAGGACATATTGCCGAGATCGGCGTCTATCATGGCAAGCTGCTGATCGCTCTTGCCCACTTTGCGGGTCCAGGCGGCAAAGTCACTGCGATCGATGTCTTCGATGACCAAACCAGGAATATTGATGGAGCTGGCGTCGGCAGCCTCGAACATCTTAAAGCCAACATCCAATCCTACGGGCCCGACTGCAACATCGAGTATTCATTTCTGAAAACTGACAGCACAGCGCTCAATTGTGCGGATAAGGTCTCGCTGGTCCGCGACAACGGCCCATTCCGCCTATTTTCGGTCGATGGCTGCCATACCGCAGAGCACACGCTGAGCGACCTGCTGACGGCGCAGGATTGCCTGGCACCTGGTGGCGTCGTCCTGCTCGACGACATGTTCCAGCCGCACTGGCCCGGGGTCACCGAGGCGGTCGCACTGTTTTATGGCCGTTACGTCCCTCGCCTCAAACCGTTTCTGTATATCGCCCATAAGCTATTCTTTGCGGGTCACGGCTGGCACGCTGAGTTCCTGAAAGCCTGCAACGAGCATGCCGGCCCGCTTCCCGAAGCAAAGATGACCCAGATGTTCGGCCATTCCGTGCTGTCCATCTTTCCCTGAGCAACCTGCTGGACCGTGGTGGCTCTGACGGGTTCACAGCGCGGTTTAGCATTTGCGCGAGCGACCAATTTCGCCGTCCTAGCTGGCAGTGCGAGCGCGTTTCCAATCAGGACGACATCGGCCTAACGCCGCAGCATGTGGAACCACGATTTTGCCCGCAGGCAGGGCTGCTCGACAAAATGCCAAGAAAGCCAGGCGCAGCCTAGGGTGACCGTGATGGCGACGAAGAACGTTTGATGGATGGTAAGCCCGCCCGCGGCCGCGATGACCGACAGCGTGACGGGAAAGCCGAATAGGTACGCGCCGTAGGACAGGTCCCCAACCGCGCGCTTGAAGCGGGTGCCGATGCCGCCCGCCATCGAGGCGTATAGCACGAGGTATGGCAGGAACAGCTTAAGGGCGAGAACGCTCAGGGCTGCGCCGGCGGCGGCATATAACCCAATCAGGCTGATTGCGAGCAATCCGAGATTGAACGGGACCCGATCACGGACCATCCACGCTGCCGCACCGGCGAGGAAGTAGCTGGCGAGGTCGATGAACGGAAAGGCGTACACGTTGGTGAGCAGCGATGCGCCAGGCGCCTCGTGGCTCAGCCCGAAGTACTTGGCGGCCGGCTGGGCGACAAGGCTCAGCAGAAGAAGCGGCACAACGGAGCGCCGCAGCCCGACCGTGAGCATAATAATCGGCAGGATAATGTAAAAAGAGCACTCGATCGGAATCGTCCAGAGCGATCCATTCATCAGCCAGGGCGGAGTGGTGTCGGGAAATACGCCGAAGAGCTGCGAGTCCAGGCCGAATACCGTCACGTTCCACAGATGCCTGAAGCCGACGTAGCTCAGGAAGATCCACAGGCGTTCTTTGGTGAAGATCGCACCGATGACGAACACCTCGACAAGGGTGATCAGCGCCAAGCCGGGGATGACGCGGGCGAGGCGGGCGAACACGTAGTCGTCGATGCTGCGCTCGCAAAGCGATCGGGTGACGAGAAAGCCGCTGATGACCAGGAAGCCATAGACCGCCAGATATCCGCCATAGCCATAATGCAAATAGGCGTTGACCGGCTCAAAGTCGCTGTGCTTGAGCGAAAAGCAGTGGCAGTAGATCACCAGTACCGCAAAGCTGATGCGCAGAATGTCGAAGTTGTTCTTTGCTGGATCAAAACGAGTCGCAAATGTCGGGACCGGCCTCTCCGATGAAGCCGTTATTGTATCGCGATACTTCAATGCTTTCTCCCGCCGGAGGGCGCTGTCATCAATCCGAGTGCCTTACGCCCAAACGGACGGGATGGCGACCGGCCTTGGATTACTCCGGCTCCATCTGCCGCCCGGCGTCCTGCCGCAGTCGGTGGAAGCTGCGGCGGCTGAACGGCAGCATGCCGAGATAGATCAGCCCGGCGCCCGCCAGCGCCGCCCAGGGGTCGGCCACCAGCACCGCCGTGAACGTGCCGATCCCCAGCAGCAGCGGCAGCACGAGGTCGCGCGGCACCTTGAAGTTCTTGAAACTCCAGACCGGCAGCGTGCTGACCAGCAGCAGTGCCGTGCCGGCCAGCACGACAGCGCAGAACAGCGGATGGTGCGCCAGGGCCTCCAGCCAGGACAGGCCGAGCGACTGGGCCTCCAGCCCGAGGAACAGCGGGAACAGCGCGAGCCCGGCCCCAGCCGGCGCCGGCACGCCGGTGAAGAAGTTATAGGTGTAGGCCGCGTGCGAGCTGGCATCGACCGAGGCGTTGAAGCGCGCCAACCGCAGCGCCATGCAGACCGCGAACATCAGGCACGGCACGAAACCGTAGCCACGCCACGATTGCAGCGCCCAAAGGTATATTATCAGCGCCGGGGCGATGC
>JANXVC010000142.1 GCA_025351925.1 Rhodospirillales bacterium
GTTGCAAATGCACCAGATCGCATCGGATGACCCCGCTACCTTTGACATGATTTGCCAGGCCGATACCGTCGGTGTGTTCCAGATCGAGAGCCGGGCGCAGATGGCGATGCTGCCGCGGCTCAAGCCCACGACGTTCTACGACCTCGTGGTGCAGGTGGCGATCGTGCGGCCCGGCCCGATCCAGGGCGACATGGTGCACCCCTACCTGCGCCGCCGCGAGGGCAAGGAACGCCCCGACTACCCGAAGGAGGAGCTGAGGCGCGTGCTGGGCAAGACGCTTGGGGTGCCACTGTTCCAGGAGCAGGCGATGCAGGTCGCCATTCACTGCGCTGGGTTCACACCGGGCGAGGCGGACCAGCTGCGCCGGTCGATGGCGACCTTCAAGCTCACCGGCGGCGTGAGCCGGTTCCGCGACAAGCTGATCGGCGGCATGGTCGAGCGCGGCTACGAGCAGGGCTTCGCCGAGCGGACCTTCTCGCAGCTGGAAGGCTTCGGCTCCTACGGCTTCCCCGAAAGCCATGCTGCCTCTTTCGCGCTACTCGCCTATGCCAGCGCCTGGATGAAGTGCCACCACCCCGACATATTCTGCGCGGCGCTGCTGAACAGCCAGCCGATGGGGTTCTACGCGCCAGCACAGGTGGTGCGCGACGCGCAGGAGCATGGGGTGGAGGTCTGGCCGGTGTGCATCAACGCCTCGCGCTGGGACAGCACGCTCGAGCCGCGGCGCCAGCGGGGCAGGGGGGCCGCGGTGCGGCTGGGGTTTCGGACAGTGCGGGGACTTGCCAACCATGACGCGGCGCACCTGGTCGCGCACCGGGGCGACACTCCCTATGGCAGCGTTGAGGAGACCTGGCGGCGAGCGAACATCCCACCGGCGGCGCTGGAGCGGCTGGCGGAGGCGGATGCCTTTCGAAGTATCGGCCTCGACCGGCGCCAGGCGCTCTGGCAGGTGCGGGGGCTCGCTGACAGCGTGCTGCCGCTGTTCGCCGCAGCCGATGCTGGCCGGCGCCCACGGCCGGAGCTGGTCGAGGCGCCGGCTCTACTCGTGCCGATGCATGACGGCGGCGAGGTGGTCGAGGACTATCGCAGCGTCGGGCTGAGCCTGCGCTGCCATCCGGTCGCCTTCCTACGGGCGACGCTACGGGAGCAAGGGATGGTGACGTGCGCTGGCTTGGCCCACATCCGCGACGGCCGACGGGTGGTGGTGCCGGGGATCGTGCTGGTGCGGCAGAAGCCCGGTTCGGCCAAGGGCGTCATGTTCATCACCATCGAGGACGAGACCGGGGTGGCGAACCTGATCCTCTGGCCGGACCGCTACGCCCGGCAGCGACGGCTCGTGCTGTCGGCCGGGATGATCGCCTGCCATGGGCGAGTGCAGCGCGAGGGCGAGGTGATCCACGTCATCGCCGACCGGCTGGAGGACCTGTCGGACCTGCTGCGCAGCGTCGGCGAACGCGATGCACCCGTGCCGATCGAGCACGGCCGCCACGACGCAGCCATGCGGCCGGCACGATCGGATTTACGGAGGGAGCGAGAGGCCGGAACGGACGATCGCACGGCTCCGACTCTCGCCAGCACCGATCTGCAGCTCGGCGCCGGCATCAGGGTGCCGACACGGGATTTCCGCTAGTGCCTTTGCACAGGGGGTGGTTCAAAGACGGGTTACAGCTTGAGCCAAGTTGACGTTGCCGAGGTAGGTGACGGCACCCTGGCGTTTTCAGGTGCGGTGCGAGATGGATCGAGGTGTTGGCGCAGCGGCGAAGCTGCCCGGGAGCAACCGTAGGGCCCTGGCCATTCAGGTGCTGGCGCAATCAGCGACAATCAGCGATCAGGCGGCCCAGCATGGGATGAGCCGCAAGGCCGAAGAGCGCGGGGCTGTTTTCTGAAATGGAAGACTCGGACATGGCACCGATTCTGGGTTGGCTCCACGCGCCATGCCAAGCGTCCAGCGCCGAGATCGCCTGCATGCTTGGCAAGTTCGCACTCGCGTCCGCCTCGGCGACGCTTGCGGCT
>JANXVC010000193.1 GCA_025351925.1 Rhodospirillales bacterium
GCTAGGATAACCGCGGCGAAGCGGGACGGCAGGCAGGGCATGGCGATGTCTCTTGGCGGGGACGCGCCATCTTAACGCACCGCCCGCTTCGCCGCCCATTACACCGTCAGGCCAGATGGAAATGGCCAAAGTCGAGCTAAGTAGATATACTGGTTCTGCAAACCAGCGACCGGACCGGCGTAGGCCTCACCAGCGGCGACGGATGACACCCCGGTCGTCGTATCGGTGAACTGGAACCGGGTCACGATTGGCGGGGCAGCGCCGACGCTCAGGTTATAGCTGTTGGCCGCAGCACCCGCCGCGACGCTGAATGACTGCCCTGTGAAGTCGCCGGCGAGCGCCAGGGTGCCGAGCGTCGTCGCGCCGTTGCTCAGCGTGACTGTCCCGACGCCGTTGGCGCCTGCTGCATAGGTTGCACGGGTCACCGCGGTGGCGCTGTTCAGCACGATTTTGTCGGTGGCGGCAAAGCCCGCAATCACGCCAGCGAACGCGGCCGGCGCGTCAAGCACCAACGTGTCGTTGCCGATCATCGTCACGGTCTGGCCCGCCGCGACGGCGGCCACCTCCAGCGTTCCGGCGATCGGTGCGGGCGGTGCCCGGTCGAAGCCTGGCAGCACGGTCGTGCGGTTGAATACGATCGCGCCGGTGCCGGTGATTGCGCCACGGAACACCATGCCCGGCCCTTCAGAGACAATCTGCCCGCCGTTGTTGACCGCCCCGTTCACCACCACCCGGCCCTCGCTGGTCTGCGATCCCGTCGATGAGGTGCCGCCCATCAACAGGCCGCCGGCCAGCAAAGTCAGCCCGCCGGTGCTGAGAACGCCGCCGGCCTGCTCGAACACGCCGTTATTGCCGATCGTCAGTGCATTCGTCGTCGTATAGCTGCGTCCGTTAGAGACCGTCACATAGGCGGAGTCGTGGATCAGCTTCAGCGTCGACTCGATCGGCACATAGGCGGTGCCGTTCCACTCGTTGAGCTGTGAACCCACGTCGTCGTAGATGAGGTCGGTCCAAAAATTCGAGGTCGGCGTGGACTTTGGTCCGCTCAGCGTCTCCACGTTGACCTTGAGCCCGCCGATTATGCCGCCGAGATTGATCGCCTGCTTGGCGCCGACCGCCTCGAAGATGCCGTCGAACAAGGTGTTCTGGGCGGCATTATACTCGCCGATGGTGTCCGTATCGATCGTCGCAGTGCCGCTGAGGGCCTGCATCTCCCATTCCAAATAGAACGGGTTCGTACCGGTGAACAGAACGTTGCCTGTCGTCTGGATCAGGGCGTAGATGGTACCGGCATTCACCAGCGTGCCGCCGTTGAGGGTGATCAGGGCGCTGCCATACGGCACACCAATCGCGCCGGCTGAACCCGGCGCGAAGGTCAGCTTGCCGTCGATCGTCAGGCTCGTGAGCGTGCCGCCCAGGTCCAGCGACTTGACCGTTTCGCTGGCGCCGGCTCCGATCGTCACGTTGAACTTGGCGGTGGCGCCGGCCGCTGGCGGATCGATGACCACGTCGGCGTCGATGCCGTTCGGCACCGCATTGCCCTGCCAATTCGCAGCGACGTTCCAGTCGCCAGCAGCGCTTTTATTCCAGTTGAACGTGGCCATAACTGTCGTGTTCCTAAATAGCATGCATGTTCGATGGCAGCGGTCGCTCAGCACATAACCGGTCTCGGCCAATAAGAGCGGTGTGCGCAGCCGTCCAGAACGGCCGCCTCCTAATCAAGGCGTTCCCGAAACGTTAAAGCTGTCACCACGCTAAATGGTGAGCAAACCATGTGCCAACCGGAACATTGCAGTGCCGTCAAAGGGTTGGCGCAACCCTCAGCCCTGGATTGTTCTCAGAATGCGTAAAGCTTACGTAAGCCTGTTACGTAAATCCTAGCTGACCAAATAACGTTCAGCCAACGACAGCACCGGACGCAGCTACTCGTCCGCGTAGGGGTTCTTGGTCCCGCGCAACAGCAGCCGGATCGGCACGCCGGGCAGCTCGAACTTATCGCGCAGGCTGTTCACCATGTAGCGCTGATAATCTTCCGGCATCTGCTCCGCCCGCGTGCCAAATGCGATGAACGTCGGCGGCCGGGCCTTCGCCTGTGTGATGTAGCGCAGCTTCAGCCGCCGCCCATCTACCAGCGGCGGCGCGTGCCGCTCGAGCGCATCCTCGAACCAGCGGTTCAACGCGCCGGTCGCCACCCGGCTGTTCCAGGTATCGTGCACCGCGCGCACCGCCGGCAGTAGCTTGTCCACGCCGAAGCCGGTCAGCGCCGAGAAGTTCACCACCGGAATGCCCTTCATCTGCGCCATGCTGGTTTCCAGCCGGTCGCTGATCGCCTTCCGCGTGGCGGTGCGGTCCGCCACCGCGTCCCATTTATTCAGCGCGAGCACGCAGGCGCGGCCCTCCCGCTCGATCAGCCGGGCGATCTGCAGGTCCTGCTCGTGCAGGCCCAGGACAGCGTCCACGCACAGCACGACGACCTCGGCCATCTTCAGCGCCTCGATGCTGGCACTGACAGACATTTTTTCCAATGGCAGATCCACCCGTGCCTTACGACGCAGCCCGGCGGTGTCCACGATCTCGATCGGGCCGTGCGCATCGCTGAGCTGCACCGCGACCGCGTCGCGCGTCAGGCCGGGCTCCGGGCCGGTGATCATCCGGTCCTCGCCCAGTAAACGGTTCAGCAAAGTCGATTTGCCGGCATTCGGCCGCCCAACGATCGCGAGCTTCAGCGGCCGGTTCAGCGCGTCCTCATCCTCACTGGATTGCGCCGGCAAACGGTCGGCGATCTCGGTCATCAGGTCGGACAGTCCCTCGCCGTGCTCGGCCGACATCGCCAGCGGCTCGCCAAGGCCCAAGCTATACGCCTCCAGCGCCGCCGACGCGCCGACCCGGCCTTCCGCCTTGTTGGCGACCAGCAGCACCGGGCGGCCCTGGCGGCGCAGCCAGGCGGCGAAATGGCTGTCGGCCGGGGTGATGCCGGCGCGGGCATCGACCACGAACACGATCAGGTCGGCCTGGGCGACCGCGGCCTCGGACGAGGCGCGCATGCGGCCGGGCAGCGTGTCGGGAGCTGCCTCCTCGAGGCCGGCGGTGTCGATCAGCCGGATGCGCTTGCCGCGCATCAGCGCCTCGGCCTCCTTGCGGTCGCGGGTGACGCCGGGCGTGTCCGACACGATGGCGAAGCGGCGGCCGGCGAGCTTGTTGAACAGCGTGCTCTTGCCGACATTGGGCCGGCCGGCGATCACGACGATGGGGAGTATCATTAACGGAATGCCTGGATGGTGCCGTCGTCCGTGACGATGAACAGCGTGCCGGCGGCGGCGATTGGGGCGACCGCGGCCGGTCCGCGCAGCGCCTGCTGCCCCAGAATGCCGCCAGTTGCCGGATCGACCGACAGCGCGGTCTCGTTGCTGCCGGCCAACACCAGGCGGCCGCCGGCCAGCACCGGACCGGTCCAGAACAGCCGGTCGCGGCGCTTCTCCGGGTTGTCGTAGCGCGGCAGGTCGGTGATCCAGCGCACCCGGCCGTCGTCCCGCCCGATCGCCGCCAGTGACTGGTCAATCGTCTGCACGAACAGCCAGTCCCCGGCGAGCCACGGCGTCTCGCTGCCGCCGACCTCGCGCTCCCACAGCCGCCGGCCCGAGCGCAGGTCGAGCGAGACGAGCAGCCCGCCTACACCGACCGCGAAAACCCGGCCGCGGTCCACCACCGGCAACCCGCTGATCGCCGAAAGGTCCACCAAGCTGTTGCGCCCGCGCGAGGAGGCCAGGCTGTCGCTCCAGGCCAGCGCACCGCTATCGGCCCGCACCGCCACCAGGTCGCCCGACCCGAATCCCGTTACCACTAAGCCCTCGCTGACCGCCGGCGCCGCCTGGCCCAGCACGGTCGTGGCGTTGGCGCTGGCCTGATATGCCCAAAGCCGCTCCCCCGTCGTGGCGTTGAGGGCCAGCAGCTTGTTGTCGATCGTCGTCACATGGATGCGGCCGTCCGCCACCGTCGGTGCGGACCGCGCTGGAGAACCCAGCGGCATGCGCCAGCGGATGGCGCCGGTGCCGGCGTCGAGCGCCAACGCATCCGCCCGGCCGGTGGTCACATAGACCACGCCGTCCACCACTGCGATCCCGCCGCCCACGTTCGTGCTGCGGTCCTTGTCGTCCTGCGTCCTGGTCCGCCAAATGCGGCTGCCGGTCGTGAGGTCGAACGCGGATACCAGCGCATCGCTGTCCATCGTGAATACCCGCCCGCCGGCCACCACGGGCTGCGCGGTGATCTTGGAGCGGTAGCCCCCGCCATCGCCGATGCTGGAACGCCAGCCCGGCGCCAGGCCGCTAACTTGGACGTGTCCGACGCTATGGGTGACGTTCCCACCCGCCTGCGGCCATTCCGGCAGATCGACTTGAGGCGGCACCGTGACAGGCCGCTGGTCGGTTGGATCGGCCTCCAGGCCGCGCCGGGCCGCGCCGACCGGCTCCCGCTTGCCCGGAAGCGGCTCCTTACTGTCGCTGAACAGGCTGTCGAGGCTGCTGCAAGCCGCAGCAGCCAGCGGCAGCAGCAAGGCGGCGCGGCGTTTCATCCGCGCGGTTCCGTTGTTGCGGCGGCAGGTGTCGTGGCAGCGGGCGGCGTCGCCTCGCCCAGCCGGGCCAGCAGGCCGTTCGCCCGCCCCCTTACGCCATCAGGCGCGCTGGCGTCGGCCGCAAGCTGCCGCAGAATGTCCCGCGCCTGGTCGTTATGACCGGTGCGCAACGCAAGCCAGGCCTGGTTCTCCAGCGCGAGCGGCCGCCAGGGACTATTGCCAGCGATCAGCGGCTGCAGCCGGCCCTCGACGGCGGCTGGGTCGCCGGCGTCCACTTGATGCTGCACCCACATGAGACCGGCGAGGTCGCGCAGCAGCGGGTCCGCCGCGGTATCAGCCGACAGCTTGTCCCACATCGCCAGTGCGCCCGGCAGGTCGCCGGTGCTGGCGTGCAGCGCAGCGCTGCGCAGCCGGGCCAGGCTGCGATACCCCTCGGGGCCCGTGCTCGCCAGGCGATCGAACTCCGCCATGGCGGCGACGCGGCTCGGCGTGGCCTGCCCCTCGGCGACCGCGGGTCCGCTGACCGCCCGCATCGCGCCCAAATAGGCCGACGCGACCTCGTTCGCCTGCCGCGCCGCATACCAGCGCCAGCCCTGCCAGGCGCCGACGCCGGCCACGATCAGAAATGCGGCCAGCGCCACGAGCCAGCCATAGCGAAGTGCGAACTGGCGGGCCCGTTCGGCCCGCAGGTCCTCGTTCACCTCATCGAAGATGTCAGCCACGCCCAGCCCCTTATACGTTCCGCGTCTTGAATCCGCGGGACCATAGCGACGGCGGCAGATGCAAGCAAACGGAGCGTAACGCTTTGTTCATCTTTGCATGTTGAAATGCAGCATGCGCGCATTGCTCCTCGCCCTCTTGTTCGGTGTATCCGGATGTGCCCATTGGGCGACCCCAGTGGGTGCGCTGGCCGCGGCCGAGGCCGCCTCGGTCGTCGTGTTCGGGCGCGGCATCGCCGATATTGGCGTCTCGGCGATCAGCGGGCGAGACTGCTCGATCGTGCGGCTGGACCGCGGGCTGACCTACTGCGCCCCCCGGGACTCCTCGCCCGACCCCGGACCGTTCTGCACCCGCAGCCTCGGCGTGGTGGATTGCTGGATCAATCCGGAGGCACTGCCGATGCTGCAGCGGCAGGTCTCAGACGGTCCGGCCCCAACCGTAGCGCAGGAGCAGTATCGCAATGCACGCTGGCCCAAGTCGTTGACTGCGGGTTTTTAGAACATCGTAGGTTTGGTGCTAGACCGGTGCACCATGCCGAAGGACGACGGCGCGCAACGATTCGGCGACGACGACGTTAGCTCGGCGCAAGTAAGTTTGGAGTAGGCCATGAATTTTACTCGTCGTATGTCCCTCGCCGTCATCGCCGCCGCGACGCTGGCCGCCATGCCTGCCATGGCGCAGCGTCGTGATCCCGGCGTTTCGGGCCCAGTCTCGGGCACCATCAGCATGACGGCGCAGGGCGCAGCCGCCGGCATTGGCTACACCTGGGGCGACGGCACGCTGCGCTACGGCGGCCGTACCCACCGCTTTTCGGTCAGCGGCGTAACCGTCGCCGACGTTGGCTATTCAAAGGTCAACGGTCGCGGTCGGGTGTATAACCTCAAGCGGCTGCAGGATTTCAGCGGCACCTATGCCGCGGCGACCGGCGAGGCGACGCTGGTCAACGGTATCGGCGGTCAAGTGCTTCGCAACAGCAACGGCGTCGAAATCCGGGTCGATCAAGTCACCCGCGGCGCCCGCCTGCAGGGTTCGGCCGACGGCATCACGCTGACGCTGAAGTAAAAATCTATCCGCTGAACCGCATGAGCCGGCCGACGGGGATGCCCAGCACCTCGTCGTCCTGCATCACCACATGGCCGCGCACCACGGTCGCCATCGGCCAGCCGATAACCCGCATGCCGTCGAACGGGGTCCAGCCGCAGGGCGTGACAATCCAGCGGTCCTCGATGGTGCGCTGGCGCTTTAGATCCACCAGGGTGAAGTCAGCGTCGTAGCCCGCAGCCAATCGGCCTTTGCCGATCGCGCCATACACCCGGGCCGGGCCGGCGCACATCAGATCCACCATACGCGCCAACGAAAGCCGGCCGGCGGCGACATGGTCCAGCATGACCGGAACCAGTGTTTGCACCCCGGTCAGCCCGGCCGGACACTCGGGCCACGGCCTAAGCTTTGCCGCTTGCGGATGCGGCGCGTGGTCGGAGCCGATGGTGTCCGCCGTGCCATCCTGGACGGCAGCCCAGGCGGCTTCGTAGTGGCGGCGGCCACGGATCGGCGGATTCATTACGCCAAGCCCACCGAGCTTTTCATAGACCTCGGGTGCCACTTGGGTGAGATGATTGACCAGCAGCTCGACAGTCGCGAGGTCGCGATAGTCGCGCAGGTATTTCAGCTCTTCAGCGGTCGAAACGTGCAGGATGTGCGCCGCCCGCCCAGTCTGACGCGCCAGCGCCATCAGGCGCCGGGTGCCGAGAAAGGCGCACTCCTCGTCCCGCCATTCCATGTGGCAGGCATAGGGATCACCGAGCTTGAACAAGCCCTTGCGCGCCTGCAGCCGGGCTTCGTCCTCGCTGTGGTAGGATATTCGGCGCCGACCGCTGCGCATTACCGCTGCGATCGAGGCGTCGTCATCCACCAGCAGGTCGCCGGTCGAGCTGCCGGCGAATACTTTGACGCCGCAGACCCCACGCCCGAGCTCCAGTTCGGCCAGCTCGGAGACGTTCGACTTCGTGGCACCGACATACAGACCCATGTCGCACCAGGCGGTTTGCTCGACATAGTCCTGTTTCCAGGCCAGCCGGTCGGCGTCGGTGATCGACGGCGCGGTATTCGGCATGTCGAACACCGCGGTCAGGCCCCCCAGCACTGCGGCCTTGGTCCCGGTGGCGAGGGTCTCGACCGCGGGATCGCCGGGGTCGCGCAGATGAACGTGTGGGTCGATCAGCCCCGGCAGCACATGCAGCCCGGCCGCCTCCAGCATCCGGTCGGCCGTCGCGTTGCCGACGCCCAGCGCTGCGATCCGGCCGTCGCGCACGCCGACATCGATCGCGTATTCGCCCCATGGCAGCACGCAAATCCCGCCGCGGATCAGCAGGTCGTAGTGGGCGGGCATGGCAGCCTCCTAACTGGCAAGGGTCTCGAAGACGTCGCCCTGCGGCGCCAGGCCCAGAATGTGTGTGCGGTGCCACAGGGCATAGAACAGCAGCGTCCAGGCAGCGAAGCCCTCGTGGCGGGCGCCGGCAGCGCGGAACAATGCGGCGACGCGGGCGGGATCGGCGATCTCGGCCACGCCGGGCTGCGCCGCGACCAACGGGCCCAGGCGCGCGCCCTGGGCAGCGATCCAAGCGCCGACCGGCACGGTGAAGCCCTGCTTGGGCGCAAACGGCCGCGCCTCCGGCATGTGCCGCGCCAGCCACTGCCGCAGCAGCCACTTGCCGCGGCCGTCCCGGACCTTCATGGCGTCCGGCAGGCGATAGGCCGCCGCGGTGACGGCCGGATCCAGCAGCGGCGTACGCCCCTCGACCCCGTGCGCCATCAGGCAGCGGTCCAGCTTCAACAAAAGGTCGTGCGGCAGCCAATCGGCCACGTCGGTCGCCTGCGCTATCGCCAACCGGGTGCGACCCGGCATCGCGGCATGCGCCTCGCTCGCCGCCAGCCCGTCGCGCCAGCCGGCCGGCCGCGCGCGCAGCACGTCCAGCTTGTCGAAGGTGCCGCGCGCCCGCATCACCCGGCCGCCCAGCCACCACGAGCGCATGGCGCTGCGGTAGCGGCCATAGCCGCCGAAGATTTCGTCGCCACCCTCCCCGCATAGCACGACCTTGACGTCCTGACGGGCGCGCTGGGCGAGGAACCAGCTCGGGATGATGGCGTAGTCGGCGGCGGGGTCGTCCATGGCGGCGACGATGCGGGGCAGGTCGCGCCACACCATCGCCTCGGTGATCTCAATCGTCTCGTGCTGGGCGCCGACGGCCCGGGCGACGGCGGTGGCGTGCTCGCGCTCGTCGGCGGCGCCCGGAGCGTCGAAACCAGCGGTGTAGGCCAGCACCGGCCGGTTGTTCAGCCGCGCCATGACGGCGAGCACGGCCGCGCTGTCCACGCCGCCCGACAGGAACATGCCATAGGGCACGTCGCTTCGCTGATGCAGATCCACGCTCTCCATCAGCGCGCGGTCCAGGCGGGCCAGGGCCGCATCCTCGGTGATGGCCTCCGGCCCGCCCTCCGGCAGCGCTGCGATACGATTTCGGTCCACGATGTGCCCGTCGGCGATGCGGACGGTTTCGCCGGGCAGCAGGCGCTCGATACCCTGGAAGATGGTGCCGGCGCCGGTGGTGAACTGCATTTGCAGCAGCTCCTCCCGCGCGGCGGGGCGCAGTGTGCGGCGGACCAGCCCGGCGGCCAGCAGCGCCTGCGCCTCGGACGCGAAGGCCAGCCCGCCGTCGATATGGGCGATATACAGCGGCTTGATGCCGAAGGGATCGCGGCTCAGCGTGACGCTGCGCTGCGCCCGCTCGTGGATCGCGATGGCGTACATGCCGCGCAGCGACTGGGCATAGGCCGCGCCGTCCCGCTGCCAAAGATGCAGCGGCGGCTCGCAGTCGCTGCGGGTAGCGAAGCGGGTGCCGGGCATCTCGTCGCGCAGCTCGCGGTAGTTATAGACCTCGCCGTTGGCGACCAGCGTGGACGACCCGGCGAACAGCGGCTGGTCGCCGCCGGCCACGTCGATGATGGCGAGCCGGGTCTGCAGCAGGGCGGTGCGCCCGACTACGAAATGGCCGCTGCCGTCGGGTCCGCGATGCGCCAGCGCCTGGGTCAGCGCGCCGAGGGTGACCGGGCTGGGCAGCGGGGCGCCCGGCGCCATGACCATGCCCGCGATGCCGCACATCAGGCCGGCTCCATGTCAGCGAGCGCCGTGCGCCACTGCGCCACGACGGGAGCCTCGGCGTGCTCGGCCTCATAGCGGGCGCGGCCGGCCTGCACGAGGCGGGCGGCCAGCGCAGGCTTGGCCAAAACCGCGGCGATGGCGGCGGCGAGGGCGTCCGGGTTCTCCCGCGGTACCAGCAAACCGTCGCGGTCCGGCTCGATCAGCTCCGAGGGTCCAGCGGCGTTGGCGGCGACCACGGGGCGGCTGGCGGAAAACGCCTCGATGATCACGTTGCCCAGGGGTTCGTGCCGGCTGGGGCAGACCAAGAGGTCACAGCGCGCCAGCAGCGCCGCCTGATCGTTGCGCCAGCCCGGCAGATGCAGGCGGTCCAGCACGCCCAGGTCGCGGGCGAGCGCAATGAGCGACGCCCGCTCCGGCCCCTCCCCCGCGATCACCGCATACACGCCGGGCAGCAGCGGCAGGGCGCGGACCAGGACGTCGAAGGCCTTGTTGCGGTGCAGCCGTCCCAGCGCCAGCACCATGGGCGCACCCAACGGCAGCGGCAGCGTGGCCGGCAGTGCAGCCGCCAAGTCGGGGGCGAAATTCGGCAGATGATGCACGCGGTCGGCCGGCCAGCCCTGGCCGCGTATCCAGGCTACGATGCCCCGCGTGTTGCCGATCAGGTGGTCGCACGCCCGGTAGTAGCGCAGGTCGTAATAGCCGCCGAGCCGCCCGGCCAGCACCCAATCGCCCCGCGGCGTCTGCCGGGCGGCACGGTTCATCCACGCCACCACGACCCGCGGCGCAAAGCCGCGCAGGGCGGCGGCGATGCGCGACCGGGTCAACAGGTCAAGCGCCCCGCCAAAACGGAGCTGCAGCGGTGTGAGCCCTCCCGCGGCAAGACGCCCGGCCCGGCTTGGATCGTGCCGGATCACCGGCAGGATCGTGTCGCCGGCCTGATGCAGCGCCAGCGCGAGCCGCTCGAAGAACAACTCCGCGCCGCCGGCGGGCGCACCGGCCATGACCTGCGCGATCCTCATGACTGCAACAGGCCGAGCGCTGCTGTGATGGCGTCAGCGATCATGAGGCTGTCCATGGGTGCGGCGCCTAACGGTCCCGGCGCCAAGGCCACCGCCGTCCGGCGGCCAGCGGGCGCGTATTCTGAAGCGGGGGTCGGGCCGAACAGCCCAAGCGTCGGCGTGCCGGCAGCGGCTGCCAGATGCATCAGGCCGGAGTCGTTGCCGACGAACAGCGCGCATCGGGCCAGGCACGCCGAGGCCTCCGGCAACGACAGCCGGCCGGTAAGATCAACCGCGTCCGGCAGAGCCGCGAGGACCGGCGCCGCCATGGCGTGCTCCGCGGCGCCCGGCCCGGCAAAAATCACCGGACGGGCGCCGGGCAGCGCCTGGTCCCGCACGGCACGGAACAGCGCTGCAAACTGATTGGGGGGCCAAAGCTTGCCGGACCAGTTGGCCGTCGGTCCCAAACCGATGTAGCTCGGCCCCGACGGCAATAGTATAGCCGCCTGCGCCCGATCGGCGGCGTTGGTCCAGCTGACTGGCAAGGGCGGCGGCGCGAGGCCGAGGGTGGCCGCCAGCTGCACCAGCTTGTGCCCGGTCCGTCGGCCGCCGCGCATGACCGCACGGTGCCGAGCCGGAAGCAGGAACGACAAGGCGGAGCCGCGCAGATCAACGACTAGGTCCCACAGCGTGCCGACCGTGCGCCGCCACAGGCGCAGCCAGTGCAGGTCGAAGCGCTGCTTGTCCATCAGCAGCGTCGCCTCGCGTCGCGGCATGCGGGCGAACACGCCCTCGGCGATCGGACCGCAGGCGATGGTGAAGCGCGCCGCCGGATGGATGCACAACAGGTGGTCGAGCAGGCCGGTGGAAAGGACCGCGTCGCCAACCCGGGTCGCGGTGATGAACAGGATTCGCATATGGAGCCGGTGTAGCACGAGACGCCGCCGGATGCGCGGGTTGAGAGACGCGCAAGCTGGGGAGCTGTGCAAGCTGGGCCGCTTGAGTTCGCCGCCGCGGGCCACCACGTCGCAGGATATGAGCATCCTCGCCCCGCTGCCTGACCGCGCCGTGATTGAAGTGAGCGGCGACGACCGCGTGTCGTTCCTGCAGGGGCTCGTCTCGAACGACGTGACGGAGGCGGTACCGGGCCGTGCGGTCTGGGCGGCGCTGCTGACGCCGCAGGGCAAGTGGCTGGCGGATTTCTTTATCTTGGCGGATGGCGGGCGCATGCTGCTGGACTGCGAGGCCGGCCAGGCTGCGATGCTGGCACAGCGTCTGTCCCGGTTCCGGCTGCGTGCCAAGGTCGCGGTGCAGGCTGTCCCGCTCCTGGTCCATGCGGCGTGGGACGGCACGGCGCCGAGCCAAGGCATCATGGGGCTTGATCCGCGCACGCCGGAAGCCGGCTGGCGGGTGCTGTCCGACACGCCGCTGCCAGCGAATGGAACCGCAGCGGATTGGGATCGGCACCGGTTGGCGCTCGGCCTGCCGGACGGCTCACGTGACATGGAGTCCGAGAAAACGACGCTGTTGGAGGCTGGATTTGACGAGCTGCACGGCGTGTCCTGGACCAAGGGCTGCTACATGGGCCAGGAGCTGACGGCGCGGACCAAGTACCGCGGCCTGTTGAAGCGGCGGCTGGTGCCGGTGCGGATCGATGGTCCGGTGCCCCCGGCGGGAACGCCGGTATTGCGGGCCGGGGTCGAGGCTGGTGCGATGCGGTCCAGCATCCAGGGTCTCGGGCTCGCTTTATTGCGGCTGGATGCCATTGACGCTGGTAATCTCACGTGCGGCGAGGCGACCGTGCATCCGGCGCCGCCGACCTGGATGACGCTGGCGCCGATCAGGCTGGCGGATACGTCTTCGGCATAGCCAGGCTGCGGCCGACCCAATCCGGCCGGGGCAACTCGGCGTGCGACCGAGCGGCGGCCGCGATCATCCCGACAACTTCCGCCAAGAATGGAACGACACGGCGCGTTTTAAGGCTGACATGCAGCAGCATGACTTCCTGTTGCGCGACTACCGCGCCTGTGTCAGATCGGCGCATCTCGTGCGCCAGGTGAATGCGTTTGTGATCGGCATCGAGGATTTGCGTCACGACCTGCACTTGGTCATGCAAAAGAAGTTCGGCCAGATAGGTTATATGCGCCTCGACCGCGAACGTCCCGTGTTGTGTCCGCTGACGATAGGGCTCGCCGAGGCCGATCGAAGCCCAGAGATGATCGATCGCACCGTCAAACACCACGACATAGTAGGCCATGTTCATATGGCCATTCTCGTCGATCCACTCCGGACGCACGATGGCGGAGTGGCCGGTGAACGGGGCGGGGATGCCGCCCCGTTCAGGTTGCGTCATGGGCTAGGCGTTGTCGTCGAACCCGCCGGAATCGAAGCCGCCGCCACCGCCGCCAAACGGATCGCCGCCGCCTTGGTCGAAGCCGCCGGGGTCGCCGCCTTGATCGTAGCTGGTCTGCTTGGTCAATCCGTCGCCGCCGAAGCCTGAGCCGTCGTCGAAGCTTTTCGGCTCGCCACCACCTGCGAATGGGTCAGCAGCGCTGGCATCATTCGAAAAACCCGCAGTCGGATCTGTCCCAGCGCCGTCAAAGGCGGTGGTGGAGGATGTGTTGTTGGCAAATCCGCCACCCTCACCGCCACCGCCACTATGCCCGCTGAAGGCGCCCATCAGGGCGTTGCCGACCACCATGCCGCCTGCGACGCCCGCGGCCGTGGTCAACGCCGACCCCAGGAAGCCGGATCCGCCGCGTGCCTGGAACATGCCGGGCTGGTAGTTGGGCGGATATTGCGGCTGCGGCGGTGCAGACGTCGGCTGAAACTGCTGACCGTAACCAGGCTGGCTATACCCGCCGCGCTGCGGCTGCTGACCGCCGCCGCCGAACAGGCTGCCGAAAAAGCCTTTCTGCTGCTGCGGCGCCTGCTGGGCGGATTGCTGCGCCGCCTGCTGGGTCTGCTGCAGTTCCCACTCCAGGCGGCGAATGCGGTTCTGCGCCTCAGCGAACGCCGCCTCCTGAACCAGCGCGGTTTGGGTGATGCGATATCGTGCCTCGGGGTATTGCTGGAACTGCTGGGCGATGAAGGCATCGGCCTCACGGTCAAGCGGCGGTAATGCCGGCTGCGACTGCGGCACACTGCCGCCGGGTCCAGCGAGGAAGCCGCTGCCCTGCGGCGACCCGGCGACCCGGGAAATAAATCGGGCAATAAGATCGCGTTCTTCGTTCGTCATAGGACCGTCCGCGCGTTTGTTGCGAACTTCGAGTTGGCCCGCTGCCAACTCTGGTTCAAGTAGGCAGGCGCAGGCGCCGCCACTCAATCGACGGGCACCGGTCCTCCACAACCTGCAGCCCGGCCGCCCGGCCGGCGGCGACAGCGGCTGCGTTGGTCACCCCAAGCTGCAGCCAAACGGTGCGGGCGCCGAGCCGGATGGCGTCCGCCATGATGGGTCCGACCTGGTCAGATGCGCGGAATACGTCCACCATGTCCAACGGCCCGGCCTCATCCAGCGTCGCCACCACCCGCCGCCCGTGCAATGTCCGACCGGCAAGGCCCGGGTTCACGCCCATGACATCAAATCCGCGCGCGATCAGGAACGCCATGATCTCGTTGCTCGCACGGTCTGGGTTGTGCGACGCGCCGACGACGGCGATACGGCGGGTGGTGGTCAGGATATGCTGGATCGGATCGCTCATGGCTCCCTCAATGCAGGACAGGTCTCAGAAAGCCCGGGTCCGCGGCTGCAGCTTTCCCAACCGCAAGGGTCCCCCTATGGTGCGGCGCAACGCCAGCCATCGGGGATCATGACCGCAGCGACCGTCTCACCGCAAGCGCCGAGCTTCCAGGAGCTCATCTTGCGCCTGCACGCCTTCTGGGCCCGGCAGGGCTGCGTTGTCCTGCAGCCGTATGACGTCGAAATGGGCGCGGGAACCTTCCATCCGGCAACCACCCTGCGCGCGCTGGGCCCATGTCCCTGGCGCGCTGCCTACGTGCAGCCCAGCCGTCGCCCGACCGACGGGCGCTATGGGCAGAACCCGAACCGGCTGGGGCACTACTATCAATACCAGGTGATCCTGAAGCCCAGCCCGGCCGATTGCCAAGAACTGCTGCTCGACAGCTACCGCGCCATCGGCATCGACCCGCTGCTACACGACATCCGGTTTGTCGAGGACGACTGGGAAAGCCCGACGCTCGGCGCCTGGGGCCTCGGCTGGGAGGTGTGGTGCGACGGCATGGAGGTGACGCAGTTCACCTACTTCCAGCAGGTCGGCGGCATTCCGGTCGCGATGCCCAGCGCCGAGTTCACCTATGGGCTGGAGCGGCTGGCGATGTATGTGCAGGGGGTCGAGAACGTCTATGACCTCGACTACAACGGCGCTGGGGTGAGCTATGGCGACGTGTTCCTGCGCAGCGAGCGGGAGTACAGCGCCTATGGCTTTGAGCGCGCCGACACCGGCATGCTATCCCGGCACTTTGCCGATGCGGAGGCCGAATGCGCCGCCCTGCTCGCCGCATCGCTGCCGCTGCCGGCGTACGACCAGTGCATTAAGGCGAGCCATCTGTTTAACCTGCTCGACGCACGTGGCGTGATCTCGGTGACAGAGCGCGCCGCCTATATCGGCCGGGTACGCACGCTGGCGCGCGGCTGCTGCGAGGGCTGGCTGGCCGGGGACGCATTGGTTGTTTCCGGGTAGAGAGCAAGGTACTATAATACGATGACAAAGGGCTTGACCATCGAGAGCGAAGAGGCCGAGGGCCTGGCAACTACGCTTGCTGCCGCACGCGGAGAAAGCGTCGAAGCCGCCGTAACGACCGCACTTCGGGACGCGCTGGGGCGCGATCGGGCGGCAACTCAATCCGTTGAAGCGCAGAGCCAAGAGGATATTGATTACCTGGAATTGCGCGAGATCGTCAGCGATATCCATCGACACTTACAACATCCGCTCCCTGGCTCGGATCATTCCTGCCTTTACGACGACGAAATGGGCCTGCCGCGGTGACCGTGTTGGACGGGCTGTGTGCGCTAGCTACGCGGACTGGCGGGCCCTTGCTGTTTAAAGGCAATGACTTCAAACAGACCGACATCATTCCAGCGCTAGCCTGATGCCCGACTTGCTGCTTGAGCTGTTCAGCGAGGAGATCCCGGCGCGCATGCAGGCGCGGGGGGCTGACGACCTCGCGCGCCTGCTGACCGAGGCACTTGCCCCGCTTGCGCCCACCAGCGTGCAGACGTTCCATGGGCCGCGCCGCATCGCGCTCGCCGCCGCCGTGCAGGACAGCGTGCCCGCCCGCAGCAGCGTCGAACGTGGGCCGCGCGCCTCGGCGCCCGAGCAGGCGCTGACCGGTTTCCTGCGCAAGCACGGCGCCGCGCGCGAGCAGCTTGCGCAGGACGGCGAGCATTGGGTGCTGACCCTCGCGAGCCCGGCCATCCCGGCCGCGAGCCTAATCGCCGGTGTTCTTCCCAACCTGCTGCGCCGTTTTCCCTGGCCGAAATCGATGCGCTGGGGCCACGGCAGCGCCTTCACCTGGGTGCGGCCGCTGCGCCGGATACTGTGCCTGCTCGATGGTCGGCTGGTCCCATTCAGCCTGGCGGACGGCACGGATGATGGGCACGGCCTGGCTTCCGGAACTATGACCGAGGGTCACCGCTTCCATGCCCCCGGCGCGTTCAGCGTGGCGTCCCTCGACGAATGGCGTGACGGCCTGCTTGCCCGCCGGGTCGTCCCGTCCGCCAATGAGCGGCGGCGTCTGGTGGCCGAGGGTATAGCAGCCCTCGCCGCAGCTGAAGACCTGGAGGTAGTGCCGGACGACGGCCTGCTGGACGAAGTGGCCGGGCTGGTGGAGTGGCCGGTGCCGCTGCTCGGCCGGATCGACACTGCCTACATGGACCTGCCGCCTGAGGTCAGGCAGGTCAGCATGCGGATCAACCAGCGCTACTTCGCGCTCCGCTACGCGAACGGCTCGCCCGCCGCCCGCTTTGCCTTTGCTGCCAACATCCAGGCGACGGACGGCGGCGCGGCGATCGTCGCCGGCAATGAGCGCGTGCTGCGGGCCCGGTTCAGCGATGCCCGGCACTTCTGGGACCTGGACCGACGCACCCCGCTTGCTGACCGGGTGGCGGCGCTGGACGGCGTCACATTTCACGCAAAGCTCGGCAGCCAGGGCGCACGGGTGACGCGGCTGGTGCGCCTCGCTGGTTACATTGCGCCGCTTATCGGAGCAGACCCGGCCCCGGCCCAGCGCGCCGCGATGCTCGCCAAGGCGGACTTGACCACCGGCATGGTTGGCGAATTTCCGGAGCTGCAGGGCGTGATGGGTGGCCACTACGCCCGGCACGACGGCGAGGACCCAAGCGTTTCCGACGCTGTCCGCAATCATTACGCGCCAAAAGGCCCCAGCGATCCGGTGCCCGCCGAGGCAGTTACCATCGCCGTCGCCCTGGCCGACAAGCTGGACCAGCTCGCCGCATTCTTTGCCGTGGGGGAGGTGCCAACTGGATCGGGCGATCCCTTTGCACTACGGCGCGCGGCACTCGGCGCGATCCGCATCATCCGCGATAACCGGCTGCGACTGTCACTGGCCGCGGTTTTGGAGGCTGCTGGCCATGACCTGCCCGCGCCGGTGCCGACCCAGGCCCTGCTGGCATTCCTGGCCGATCGCCTGCGTGTCCAGCTCCGGGGCGAGGGCGCGCGGCACGACGTGCTGTCGGCCGTGTTCGCCGCTGAGGCCGATGACGACATCGTGCGCCTGCTGGCCCGCACCGACGCGGTCGCGGCGTTTCTCTCCACCCCCGTCGGCGCCGACCTGCTCGCCGCCAGCCGCCGGGCCGCCAACATTCTGCGAATTGAGGACAGGCGCGACGGCCCGCACGCTGGCCTTGTCGATCCGGACTTGCTGTCGCAACCCGAGGAGCAGGCGCTGGCCATGGCGCTGGACCACGCTGAACCCGCGGTGCATGACAGCGTTGTCCACGAACGCTATGCCGATGCGATGGCGGCGCTCGCTGGCCTGCGTCCGCCGCTCGATGCGTTCTTCGACCAAGTGACCGTTAATGACCCCGACCCGGCGCTGCGCCGGAACCGTCTCCGCCTACTTGCCCGAGTCGGCGCGGCCATGGGCCGTGCCGCCGATTTCTCTCGTATCGAAGGCCTGGAAAAAGCATGACTAAATGGGTGTACAGCTTTGGCGCCGGCCATAACGAGGGCCGCGCCGACATGCGCAACCTCCTCGGCGGCAAGGGCGCGAACCTTGCCGAGATGGCCAGCATCAATCTGCCGGTCCCGCCGGGCTTCACGATCACGACCGAGCTGTGTACGGCCTATTACGACAATGGCCGGAAGTACCCAGGCGACCTGCAGCAGCAGGTGCGGGACGCGCTGGGGCTGGTCGAGCAGGCGGTCGGCCTGAGCTTCGGCGACCCGGCGAAGCCGCTGCTGGTCTCGGTACGCAGCGGCGCCCGGGTATCGATGCCGGGCATGATGGACACCGTGCTGAACCTCGGCCTGAACGACGAGACGGTGCGCGGCTTGGAAGCAGCATCCGGCGACCCGCGCTTCGCCTGGGACAGCTACCGCCGTTTCATCCAGATGTACGGCTCCGTCGTGCTCGGCGTGGACCACCACCGTTTCGAGGAGATCATCGAGACGGCGAAGATGGACGCCGGCGTCACCGAAGACACCGCGCTGACGCCCGAGGACTGGCAGCGCGTCGTTGCCGAATACAAGGAGATGGTCGCCTCCGAGCGCGGCGCGCCGTTCCCTATGGACCCGCACGAGCAGCTCTGGGGCGCGATTGGTGCTGTGTTCGGCAGCTGGATGAACCCGCGCGCCAACACCTACCGCCGCCTGCACGACATCCCCGCCACCTGGGGCACCGCGGTGAACGTGCAGGCCATGGTGTTCGGCAACATGGGCGACGACTGCGCCACCGGCGTCTGCTTCACCCGTGATCCCAGCACCGGCGAGAACATCTTCTACGGCGAGTTCCTGGTGAACGCGCAGGGCGAGGACGTCGTGGCCGGCATCCGCACGCCGCAGCCGCTGTCGAGCCTGCGCGCACACCCCGGCGAGGTTAGCATGGAGCAGGCGCTGCCCAGCGCCTACGCCGACCTGGTCCGCGTGCGCGAGACGCTGGAGCGGCACTACCTCGACATGCAGGACATCGAGTTCACCGTGCAGCAGAACAAGCTATACATGCTGCAAACCCGCAGCGGCAAGCGCACCGCCGCCGCCAGCCTGCGCATCGCGGTGGAGATGGCGGAGGCCGGGCTGATCGACCGCAACGAGGCGGTGAAGCGGGTCAACCCGGCGTCGCTCGACCAGCTGCTGCACCCGACGCTTGACCCGAAAGCCAGCCGCTCGCTGTTCAGCAAGGGCCTGCCGGCCAGCCCCGGCGCCGCATCCGGCGCCGTCGTGTTCAGCGCCGACGAGGCGGAGATGCGCGCCGCCAAGGGCGAGGCCGTCGTGCTGGTCCGCATCGAGACCAGCCCCGAGGACATCCACGGCATGCACGCCGCCCGCGGCATCCTGACCACCCGCGGCGGCATGACCAGCCACGCCGCCGTCGTCGCCCGCGGCATGGGCCGTCCCTGTGTCGCCGGCGCTGGCGGCGTCAGCGTGGACTACGGCGCGCAGACCCTGTCGGCGAACGGCCAGACCATCCGCGAGGGCGAGATCATCACCCTCGACGGCGCGACCGGCGAGGTGTTCATGGGCGCTGTCGCGATGATCGAGCCGAGCATGTCCGGCGATTTTGCGACGCTGATGGGCTGGGCCGACGGCCTGCGCCGCATGCGGGTGCGCACCAATGCCGAGACGCCGCTCGACGCCGAGACCGCGCGTAAGTTCGGCGCTGAGGGCATCGGCCTGTGCCGGACCGAGCACATGTTCTTCGATCCCCAGCGCATCGGCGCGGTGCGGCAGATGATCATGTCCACGGACGAGGCCGGACGGCGGGCGGCGCTCGACCGCCTGCTGCCGTTCCAGCGCGAGGACTTCGTCAAGCTGTTCCGCATCATGGCCGGCCTGCCGGTGACGATCCGCCTGCTGGACCCGCCGCTGCACGAGTTCCTGCCGCATCAGGAGAGCGAGCTGGCCGACGTCGCGGCGGCCATCGGCATGGACATGGCCCAGGTGCGCCGCCGGGCTGCCGAGCTGTCGGAGGCCAACCCGATGCTGGGGCACCGCGGCTGCCGGCTGGGCATCAGCTATCCCGAGATCTACGAGATGCAGGCCCGCGCCATCTTCGAGGGTGCGATTGCGGCGGCGAAGGAGACCGGGCTGGCGCCGGTGCCGGAGATCATGATCCCGCTGGTCGGCACGCGCCGCGAGCTGGAGATCACCCGCGCTCAGGTGGACGGGGTGGCGGCAGCGGTGTTCAAGGAGCAGGGCCAGACGATCGAGTACCTGGTCGGCACCATGATCGAGCTGCCGCGAGCCGCGATCGTCGCGGACAAGATCGCGGAGATCGCGGACTTCTTCAGCTTTGGCACCAACGATTTGACGCAGACGGTGTTCGGCCTGTCGCGCGATGACGCCGGGCGGTTCCTGCCGGCCTATGTGGACGCCGGGATTTTGCCGAAGGACCCCTTCGTGTCGATCGACGTGGAGGGTGTCGGCGCCATGGTGCGCATGGCGGCCGAGAAGGGGCGCGCGACGAAGAACGATCTCAAGATGGGCATCTGCGGCGAGCACGGCGGCGACCCGGCCAGCATTGCCTTCTGTGAGGAGGTTGGATTGGATTACGTGTCGTGCAGTCCGTATCGCGTGCCGGTGGCCCGGCTGGCGGCAGCGCAGGCGGCTTTGGGGGTGGGTGGGGACCGGACGGCTTAGGGAAAGTCACCCTGCGCGTTGAGCTGCCATTGATTGGCTTCTTATCAGCGTGGGAGGTTTCTCAGACGTCGGACGATGTATAGACCCCGTTGCCTTCTTTTTGTTGTTGCAACCGCCAATTGCAACATCTAGCATCAACCACGAGTTTCTCGGCCGCGTCTACACAAGCCGGTTGCATGGTAGATGGTTAAACATTTTGTTTTGAGTTAATCAGACTGTAGTTCGGTCTTCTAGGATAACAAGACAGTTCCATGGTCTTTAGCTAAATAATACTTCTATTCTACTTTTTACCTGTATTTTTTCTTTTTTATATAGTGGCGAAACCTGCTCGGCCGTTGATTATCGTAATTGCGAGTATTTTGTCTTACGCATGGGGTGAACCTGGATACGTATCACTTCTTGCGTTCGTGACAATCCTAAATTGGGGCCTCGGCTTGATTATTCAGCGGCCGGTCTCCGGAGGTGCGGTACTCGCGCTGGGTATTATGGCCAATCTCTCCCTGCTCATCTGGTTTAAATATCTGGGATTCATAGGAGCCCAACTCGACCGCCTGCTTCTAGCGGGTGGGTTCCCTACCTTCGGTGTTCACAATACTCCACTACCGCTAGGAATTTCGTTTTTTACGTTTCAGGGCATCTCCTATCTGATTGACATACATCGTGGCGAAATCAGGGCACAGTCGAGTCTCCTGAAGGTAACTGCCCAGGTCCGCTGAGGGATCAGCCGGTTCGCAGCTGCGCGAGCAGCTGTGAGGGCTGAGCGGCGAGTGCACTCAGGATGTCCCATCCCTGCTTTTTTGCCGTCGAGAGCAGCGAACGAATGATCCCGAACTC
>JANXVC010000233.1 GCA_025351925.1 Rhodospirillales bacterium
GTGAAGATGAAATCCGTCTGTTTCTCCGGCAGGAAGTCTAGGTGCCCCTGGGTTCCCAGCAGAAACCCCTTGCCCCACATGCCGCCGGAGCCCATCGCGATCTTGGACTGGATGATGTTGTATCCAGCGCCCAGCGGGTCGCTTTCGGGGTTGAGGAACGTCGTGATGCGGGCGCGCTGATAGTCGTGCATGTGGTCGAACGCGAACTGCGCGACGAACGGCACCGGGAGCGCGACCAGCGCCATCTTCCACCAGCGGATGCCCGCCGCGAGGAACACCGAGGCGCCGACCAGACCCACGATGACGGCGGTGCCCAAATTGGGCTCCTTCAGGATCAAGGCGACGGGAACGGCGACCATCACGGCCGGGGGGATCAGGAACAGCGGGTTGCCCATCCGCTCCCAACTCGCGCGGTGGAACCAGGCCGCCAGCGCCATGACCAGCCCGATCTTAGCGAGCTCGCTGGGCTGCACCTGCAGGCCGCCCAGATCGAGCCAGCGCTGCGCGCCCTTGCCGATGTGACCCATCCGCAGCACCAGCACCAGCAATCCAACCGAGACGCCATACACCAGCCAGGACAGCCGGGCGATAAGGCGGATATCGACCAGCGCGATGCCCAACATCATCAGCAGCCCGACGCCGAAACGCAGGATATGGCGGGAGGCATACGGCTCCGGCGCGCCGCCGGCGGCGGAATAGAGTGCGACATAGCCCACGCCCGCCAAGGCGCAGAGCAGCATGACATAGGCCCAACTGATCCGTCCCAGCTTGGTCGCGAGGCCGAATGACGGCTCAGCCCGGATCAGCCGCCGTTCACTAATCACGATTGCCCTGCCGCAATCACGGCCGCACCGCCGCGATTTGCTGCGCCGGCGCATCCGGGCGGGTGGCGGGGTCGCGGGTCAGCACGTCGATCATGATGTCCCGGCCAAGCGGCGCCGCGGCGGCAGCGCCGGCATTGCCGTGCTCGACCACCACCGCCACGGCGTAGCGCGGCGCGTCATACGGCGCGTAGCAGACAAACAACGCATGGGGCCGGAACTCCCAAGGCAGCTTCGCCGAGTTATAGCCGTGCTCCCGCTGCTCACGGGTGACCCGGCGGACCTGGCTGGAGCCGGTCTTGCCCGCCATCTGCATGCCCGGCAGGTTGATCCGGGCGATGGGCGCGGTGCCGCCGGACTCGTTCACCACCGCCCACATGCCTTCGCGCACCAGATGCAGCCAGCGTTCCGACAGGTCGAGCACGGGCCAGTCGGTCGGCATCGCGCCCTTTTGCACCACGCCGCCGATCGAGCGCGTCAAATGCGGCTGCAGCGCCCGGCCGCTGGCAATCCGCGCCGCATAGGTCGCGAGCGCCAATGGGGTCGTCTGAATGTAGCCTTGGCCGATGCCGCAGCTGATGGTGTCGCCGATGTTCCACGCCCGGCCCTGCGTCCGGCTCCAGGCGCGGTTCGGCATCAGGCCCTTGCGGGCGCCCGGCAGCTCGATGTCGAGGTCCACCCCGATGCCCAACTGGTTGGCCATCGCCGCCACCCGGTCGATGCCGGTGCGGCGCGCGACCTCGTAGAAAAACACGTCGCAGCTGTTCTTCAGCCCGCCGCGCATATCCAGCGAGCCGTGGCCGCGCTTGTTCCAGCAATGGAAGCGCGTGTCGCCCACGTCAAGGTGACCCGGGCAGGTGATGCGGTCGGCAGGTCCCATGACCTTGGACTCCAGCCCGGCCAGGGCGACGACCATCTTGAACGTGCTGCCGGGCGGATACAGCCCAGCCGCCGCCTTGTTGATCAGCGGCGCCCGCCGATTGCGGGTCCACTCCACCCACTGCGCCTGGCTGACGCCCGAATTGAACAGGCTGGGGTCGAAGGACGGGTTGGTGGTCATCGCCAGCACCTCGCCGTTGCGCGCGTCCAGCACCACGGCGGATGCGCTCTCCTCGCCCAGCCGTTCCAGCACCGACTGCTGCAGCCCGACGTCGATGGTCAATCCCAAATCCTGGCCCGGAGTACCCTCCTGCCGGGCCAGCTCGCGGATGACCCGGCCGACCGCGTTCACCTCCATCTGCACGGCGCCGGCATGGCCGCGCAGCCGCGAATCGTGCGCCTTTTCCATGCCGGACCGGCCGATCCGGATACCCGGCAGCGCCAGCGTGGGGTCGTCCGCCACATCCACCTCGTTCGGCGGGGCGACATAACCGACGACATGGGCGAGCGCCGGGCCCAGCGGATAGAGCCGCGTCGTGCCGACATCGACGACGACGCCGGGCAGGTCCGGGGCGTTCACCTCAATCCGCGCCATGTCCTCCCAGCTCAGGAACTCCCGCAGCGTGACGGGTATGAAGCGGCGGCGGTGATGCAGCTCGCGCTCGATGCGGGCGCGCTCATGGTCGGCGAGCGGGACGATCTGCGCAAAAGTGTCGAGCGTTGCATCGACGTTGTCGGTCCGCTCGGCTGTGAGCATTGCGCGCCAGTTCAGCCGGTTGCCGCCAATGACGACGCCAGACCGGTCCAGGATGCGGCCGCGCGGCGGGGCGATCAGGCGTGCGCTGATGCGGTTGCTGTCGGACAGCGTGGCATAGCGCGCGCCCTCGACGATCTGCACCCGGTACAACTTTACGCCAAGAGCCCCGAACACGCCGAGCTGGCCGGCACCCAACAGGAGGGCACGCCGCGTGAACACGGCGCTGGTTTTGAGCTCCTTGCCTATCCTGCCCACCCTAGGCCCGATCCGGATCGGCAAGACCGCGATGGGCCATGGTGAACACGACGGCGAGCGCCGGATACAGCCCAGCCGTGAGCCCGAATTGCAGCAGCGCGGCGCTGCTCGGCAGAAGCTGAAAGCTCAGCAGGCCGATGATCGCCCATTGCAGCGCCGCCGCACCGGCCGCCACGCCGATGAAAACGAGCCAAGCCGCAAGCGCACCCAGTCCGGCCAGCACCCGGCGCCAACGGATCGCTACCCCATGCGTCAGGAGCAATATCAGGACGGAAACGCCCGGCGGCGTGAGACCCAGCAGGTCGGAGAGCAGTCCTAGCAGGAACACGGCCGCCGGCGGCATGCTGCTCGGGCGGCGTATCGACCAGAAGAACACGCAGCCGGTCGCCACGGCAGGCTGCAGGGGCGCCTGGCCGGGCAGACCCAATGGCGCCGCGCTCAGCAGCAGCAGCAGTGCCGTACAGGCGACAGGGAAGGACCGGCGGGAGGCGGCGTCGAGCTGACGCCAAAGCGTCGGCCGGGGCCGGATGCCGGGCGTGCGCTGCAGGTCCATGCCTATTTACCGCGCCGTTCGAGGGACCGGGCCGCGGTCTCCGGCGGCAGCACGCCGTGCAGCCCGTAGTCGAACAGCCGAATGACATCGAGACGGTCGAGCCGCGCCGCCAGCTCCACCTCCGGCGCGTTGCTGGCGTTGTAGTGCACGACGCCGACCGGCAGCCCAGCCGGAAACGCGTTGGCCTCGGCCGAGGTCAAGACGCGCTCGCCTTCCACGGGCATCGCCCCCTCCGGCCAATGCATCAGGCGGGGACGCGGACCGTTGGTGCCGACCAGGATGGCCCGGCCGCGGCTGCCCTCCAGCGTCACCGGAATTCGGCTGTTCATGTCGGTCACCAGCAGTACGCGGGCGCTGCGCAGGCCGAGCTCGGTCACCCGGCCGGCCAACCCGCGCTCATCGAGCGCGATCTGGCCCTTGGTCATGCCATTGCTCCGCCCGACGGACAGCAGCACGGCGCGGGCATAGACGCCGCCGGCATCCGCGACGACCCGTGCTGTGACGAAGGAGGGCGCCGGGTCAGGGATCCAATGGAGATTGGCCTTGAGCGTGGCGTTTTCGGCGTCGAGTGCCACGGCTACGGCCTGCCACCGGCGCAGCTGTTCGTTCTCGGCGCGCAGGCGGGCGTTGTCGGACTGCAAGAATAGCAGGCCCTTGGCGTCCGCCATGCCGACCTGGACCGCACTCAGCGGCGCAGCCACGGCAGCGAACATCGGCACCAAGGCATCCGACAACGCCATGCGGGCCCGCTCAACCAATGGCGCGTCGGCCCTGCCGAGCAGCAGCACGCCGAAGGCGGCCGTCACCAACAACGGCAAGGTCAGCCGAGCTAGGGACTGGCGCTTGGAAATCGACAGCCGGATCAAACGCCTATTCCTCCCAAAACCGTGGGACGAGCCGAGTGCTTCTAGTACATTGACGTCAAAACATTACGAAGTCGCTTCATCTCTTCAAGCGCCCGCCCAGTGCCGAGTGCGACACAGCTCAACGGCTGTTCCGCCACTACCACCGACAGGCCGGTCGCCTCGCGCAGGACCTGGTCCAAACGATAGAGCAGGGCGCCTCCGCCGGTCAGCACAATTCCTTTCTCCATGATGTCGGCCGCAAGCTCCGGCGGGGTATTCTCCAGCGCGACCTTCACCGCCTCGACGATCGCCGCCACCGGCTCGGCCAGGCTCTCGGCGATCTGGCGCCGGCTCACCAGGATCTCGCGCGGCACCCCGTTCATCAGGTCTCGGCCCTTCACCTCCTGCGTTGGCCCGTCCTGCACAAGCCCGTTATCGGCGTCGTCGGGAGTGGCCGCGCCGATGTCGATCTTGATGCGCTCGGCGGTGCTCTCGCCGATCAGCAGGTTGTGGCTGCGCCGTATGTAGCTGATGATCGCCTCGTCCATCTTGTCCCCGCCCATGCGGATGCTGCGGGAATACACGATGCCGCCCAGCGAGATCACCGCGACCTCGGTCGTGCCGCCGCCGACATCGACGATCAGGCTGCCGGACGGCTCGGTCACCGGCAGCCCGGCGCCGATCGCCGCCGCCATCGGCTCCTCAATCAGCAGCACCTTGCGGGCACCCGCGCTCTCGGCGCTCTCCTGGATCGCGCGGCGCTCCACGGCGGTGCTGCCAGACGGCACGCAGACGATGATCAGCGGGCTCGCGAACCGCCGCCGGCGCTGCGCCTTGCGGATAAAATGCTTGATCATCTCCTCCGCAACCTCGAAATCGGCGATGACGCCGTCGCGCAACGGGCGGATGGTGGAGATGTTAGCGGGCGTGCGGCCCAGCATCTGCTTGGCCGCCTCCCCCACCGCCAGCACCTGCTTTTTGCCGCGTACGTCGGCGATCGCCACCACGCTGGGCTCATTCAGCACGACGCCGCGGCCCTTCACATAGACCAGGGTATTTGCGGTGCCGAGGTCGATCGCCATGTCGGCAGACATCATCCCGAGCAGGCGTCCGAACATAGTGCTGCCCCTCGATTGTCGGGAAACGCCGGTTCCGTACAAAGGAGGGCGTCATGTTGGCTTACCCGCCGCATGGGCCTGCGACAAGCGTTGCCCTCAATTTACGGTGAACCATAATTGCGACACAGCCCGACCGCATACTCACACCTACCCGGCGCGTTAGGCGCTGGGACGGCCACAGAGGGAGAGTAACATGCATTCTGTAACGAAAGCGACATTTGTGGTAGCCTTGGTCCTGAGCCTCGCAGCTTGCGGACGTACACCCGGTACCCGGGCCGTGACCGGCGGGTTACTCGGGGCTGGTGGCGGTGCCGCATTGGGTTCCGTGACTGGTGTCGGGGCGGGAACGGGGGCATTGATCGGCGGCGGCGCTGGCGCTCTGGGCGGCGCTGTCACGGCGCCTCGTCGCTACTAACCTGATTGGGAGACTGCTAAATGTCTAAGAAAGTCGCGATGAGCCTGGCGCTGGTAGCTGGGCTGGGCTTGTCGGCCTGCTCCAATCCCTATGACCCCGGCCAACGTGCGGTCGGCGGTGGTCTGTTGGGCGCGGGCGCCGGCGCTGCGATCGGCAGCCTGGCAGGCGGCGGACGCGGTGCGGCGATCGGGGCGCTCATCGGCGGCGGAACCGGCGCGCTCGGCGGCGCCGCAACTACGCCGAACCGTCCGCAGACCTACTATCAAGAGCAGCCCTATCAACAGCAGGGCTATCAGCAGCCGGATTATCAGCAGGCGCCGCAATACTATCAACAGCGGCCGTACGGATATTAGCCAACGGCCGGTCTAGGAAAATCCTAGGCCGGCCGTCGCTGAACCGCCTGCTAGGCAGATAACGCCACCGGCTCGGTCCGTGCCCGCTTCACCAGCAGCTTGTTCAATGCGTGAATATAGGCTCGGGCAGAGGCGACGATCGTGTCGGTATCCGCGCCTTGCCCGTCCACCATCTTGCCGCCCTCCTCAAGCCGCACCGTCGTCTTGGCCTGGGCGTCTGTCCCCTCGGTCACCGCGCCGACCGAGAACAGCACCAGCTTTGCCTCATGCGGGAAAAGCGTGCGGATCGCGTTGAACGTTGCATCGACCGGGCCATCGCCGGTCGCCTGCGCCTGGAACACCGTGCCATCCACCTCGAGCTCCAGCTCAGCGCTTTGCGGCCCGCGCGAGCCAGCCCGCACGTCCAACGATACAAAGCGCACCCGCTGGTTGTCCCGGCCAACCTCGTCATCCACCAGGGCCACAATGTCCTCGTCATAAACGATTTTCTTGCGGTCGGCCAAATCCTTGAACCGACGGAATGCGTCGTTCAGCTTATTGTCGCCGAGCTCGGCATAACCCATCGCCCGCAGCTTGTCCCGGAACGCGGCGCGGCCGGAGTGCTTGCCCATCACCAGCGTGCTCTTGGTCCAGCCCACGCTCTCCGGCGTCATGATCTCATACGTCGCGGCGTTCTTCAGCACGCCGTCCTGATGGATGCCGCTCTCATGCGCAAATGCGTTGCGGCCGACAATCGCCTTGTTCGGCTGCACGTCGAACCCGGTGATGGTCGAAAGCAGCTTCGACACGCGCAAGATGTTCTTGGTCACGATCCCGGTCTGGTATGGCGCCGCGTCCGGACGGGTGCGGATCGCCATCACCGTCTCCTCCAGCGCGGCATTGCCGGCGCGCTCGCCGATGCCGTTGATGGTGCACTCCACCTGCCGCACCCCAGCGCGCAGCGCGGCCAGCGTGTTGGCGACCGCAAGGCCCAGATCGTTGTGATTATGGGTGGACAGCACGACCTGATCCGCGCCGGGCACACGCTCCAGTATCATGCTGAAGATACGCGTCATGTCCTCAGGCACCGCGTAGCCGACGGTGTCGGGGATATTGATCGTGGTGGCGCCGGCCTTGATGGCGGCCTCGACGCAGCGGCACAGGAAGTCGGGATCGGTGCGGCTGCCGTCCTCGGCGGACCACTCGACGTCGTCGGCGTGCTGGCGCGCCAGCGTCACCGAGGCGATCGCCAGCTCGAGCACCGCCTCCGGCTCCATGCGCAGCTTGTATTTCATGTGCAGCGGGCTGGTGCTGAGGAAGACGTGGATGCGCTTGCGTTCGGCCGGGCGCAGCGCCTCGGCGGCGCGCAGGATGTCGGCCTGTCCGGTGCGGGCCAGGCCGCAGATGACGGGTCCGCGGATGTTGCGGGCGATCTCCTGCACGCTTTCGAAGTCGCCAATGGAGGCGATGGGGAAGCCGGCCTCCATGACATCGACGCCGAGTTCGGCCAACGCCTCTGCCATGCGCAGCTTCTCGGCGAGGTTCATGGAGAAGCCCGGCGACTGCTCGCCGTCGCGTAGGGTCGTGTCGAAGATGATGACGCGGTCGTCCGGCATGGCGCCGAAGCTGGGATGGTTGATGGCCATGGGCAGAATCCTCGTATGTCGTGCTGACGGGCTCTCAGGGCGTATCCCCTAAGCGGTGCCGGCACAAATCAGCCTGGCGAGGCGCCTAGGGGCGGATAAGTCGAAGAATGAGGGCGAGGCCGGACAGGCGCGCAATTAGGCGATACGCGGAACGCAGCGCGCAGGCCAGCATCGGCAGGGTCAACAGCATCGGCACTGTGAGAAGTTAGCCCGCTCGCTCGGCGAGGGCAAGCAAGGAGCCTCAATTCGCAACCAACCGTCATTGCGAGCCGACTTCGGCGCGGCAATCCAGGGCCCCGTGGGCCGACATTTGTGGATGTGGCCCTGGATTGCCGCGTCGCTGCGCTCCTCGCAATGACGTGGCTCTTGATCAGATATCGGCGTAACAATGCGTCTCCTCGGCTCCGCCGGGGTGGGTAACCGCGCCGAGATGGGCGGGGCCGACGGTCTGGGCAAACTTCCAGATCGCCCCGCTGTTGTAGTCGGTCCGGCGCGGCGTCCAGGCGGCGCGGCGCTCGGCGAGCTCGGCGTCGGACACCAAGACCTCCATCGTGCCGACCGTCGCGTCCATGCGGATGCGGTCGCCGTTGCGCAGCAAGGCGATCGGGCCGCCCACCGCCGCCTCCGGCCCGACATGGCCGACGCAGAAACCGCGGGTCGCGCCGGAGAACCGGCCATCGGTGATCAGCGCCACCTTGTCGCCCATGCCCTGGCCGTAGATGGCGCTGGTGGTGGACAGCATCTCGCGCATGCCCGGCCCGCCCTTCGGCCCCTCATAGCGCACGACGATCACGTCACCAGCCTTGTAAGCCCGGTCCTGCACGGCCTGGAACGCCTCTTCCTCGCTATCGAAACACAGTGCGCTGCCCTCGAACTGCAGCTTCTCCATGCCCGCCACCTTCACGATGGCCCCGTCGGGTGCCAGGTTGCCGCGCAGCCCGACCACGCCGCCGGTCGCCGAGATCGGGCGGGACACCGGGTAGATCACGTCCTGATCGGTCGGGAACACCACGTCGGCCAGGTTCTCCGCCAGGGTCTTGCCGCTCACGGTAATGCAGTCGCCATGCAGCAGGCCGCCATCCATCAACGCCTTCAGCACGACCGGGACGCCGCCGACACGATGCACGTCGAGCGCCACGTATTTGCCGCCGGGCTTCAGGTCGGCGATGTATGGCGTGCGGCGCATGATGTTGACTACGTCGTCCATGGTGAATCGAATTCCCGCCTCATGCGCCAGCGCCGGCAGATGCAGCCCGGCGTTGGTCGAACCGCCGGTGGCCGCCACCACGACCGCCGCGTTCTCCAGCGCCTTCAGCGTCACGATGTCCCGGGGACGCAGCCCGCTCTCGATCAGTCGCACCACGGCGCGGCCGGACTCCACGGCCCAACGGTCGCGATCCTCATACGGCGCCGGCGACCCGGCCGAACCCGGCAAGGCAAGCCCGATCGCCTCGCTCACCATCGCCATGGTGTTCGCGGTGAATTGCCCGCCGCACGCACCGGCTGACGGACAGGCGACGCACTCCAGCTCGTGCAGGTCGGCGTCGGACATGTTGCCAGCGGCGTGCTGGCCGACCGCCTCGAACACGTCCACGACCGTCACGTCGCGGCCCTTGAACCGGCCGGGCAGGATCGAGCCGCCATACATGAACACGCTCGGCACGTTCAGCCGCAGCATCGCCATCATCATGCCGGGCAGCGATTTGTCGCAGCCGGCCAAGCCGACCAGCGCGTCGTAGCAGTGCCCGCGCACCGTCAGCTCGACGCTGTCGGCGATGACGTCGCGCGATACCAGCGAGGACTTCATGCCCTGGTGGCCCATGGCGATGCCGTCAGTCACGGTGATCGTGGTGAACTCGCGCGGCGTGGCGCCGGCCTCGGCCACCCCGCGCTTTACCGACTGCGCCTGGCGGCTGAGCGAGATGTTGCAGGGCGCCGCCTCGTTCCAGCAGGTGGCGACGCCGACGAAGGGCTGATTGATCTCGTCCTCGGTCAGGCCCATCGCATAGTAGTAGCTGCGATGCGGCGCGCGGTCCGCGCCCTCGGTGACGTGGCGGGACGGCAGGCGGGACTTGTCCCAACGCTTCTTGAGCATGTTTCTCTCCCTGAGTTCGTTATGGGGCGATGCGGGCCATGGCGGCCTCGATGCGCGCGGCGTCGTGCTGGAAGGCGGCCAGGCGGTCGCGGTTCTCCTCGACGACTTCGGGCCGCGCCTTCGCCACGAACTCAGCGTTGTCCAGTTTTCGCAACACCTTGTCGGCCTCGGCCAGCGCTTTGCTGCGCTCCTTTGCCAGGCGGGCGAGCTCGGCGGTGAGGTCGATGATGCCGGCCAGCGGCAGCACCACGGTCGCCTCGTCCACCACGATCTGCGCGCTGTCCGGCGGCAACGGTCCCTCCAGAGGCCCGATTGCCGAGGCGCGTGCCATGCGGTGGATGCTCTCGGCCCAGCGGGCGGCGCGCGCCAGGGTCTCCGGCCGCGCATCGCGGAGCAGGATCGGCGTGAGCGTCGAGGGGGCGATATTCATCTCGGACCGCACCGTACGCACCTCGCCGATCAGCCGCACCATCCAGTCGAGCTCGTCGCGCGCCACGCCGGGGTCGGCAACCAGGCCCGGCTGCGGCCAGGGCGCGCGGATTAGGCTGCAGGGCGCGCCATAGCCCATCTCGTCCCACAGATGCTCGGTCACAAACGGCATGGCCGGGTGTAGCAGGCGGAGAATAATCCCCAGCACGTGCGCGGCGGTGGCGCGAAGTTCGGCCGCATCCAGCCCATCGGGACCGTTCAGCACCGGCTTGGCAAATTCCAGGAACCAGTCGCAGAATGTGCCCCACGTGAACCGGTAGGCGGCGGCGGCGTAGTCGTTGAAGCGGTAGGCCTCCAGCGCCGCGTCAGCCTCGGCGAGCGCCTGGTTGGCCGCATCCAGCAGCCAGCGGCACAGCGGCAGACGTGCGGCGGCCGGGTCAAAATCGGGGACGGGTACGATGCCGTTCATCTCGCAGAACCGGGCGGCGTTCCACAGCTTGGTGACAAACCGCCGCGAAGTCTCCACTGTGGCTACGCCCAATTTTATGTCGCGGCCCGGCCCGGTCAGCGAACACACCGAGAAACGCAGCGCGTCCGTGCCGTAGGTCGCGGTCAGGTCGAGCGGATCGATGACGTTGCCCTTCGACTTCGACATCTTCTGCCCGCGTTCGTCGCGCACTAGCCCGTGGATATACACGGTGCGGAACGGCACCTGCTTCTTGAAATGCAAGCCCATCATCAGCATCCGGGCGACCCAAAAGAAGATGATGTCGTGGCCGGTAACCAGCACATCGCCGGGGTAGTAGCGCGCAAGCTCGGGCGTCTCCATAGGCCAGCCGAGGGTCGAGAACGGCCATAGCGCCGAGCTGAACCAGGTGTCGAGCACGTCGGGGTCGCGCTCCAGCGGCTCGTTACGGCCGTAATGCGCGCGGGCGGCGGCCTGCGCCTCGGCCTCGGTCCGCTCGACGAACACCTGGCCGTCGGGGCCGAACCAGGCGGGAATGCGGTGGCCCCACCACAGCTGACGGCTGATGCACCAGGGCTGGATGTCGCGCATCCAGGCGAAGAAGGTGTTCTCCCACTGGCGAGGCACGAACACGGTTTCACCATGCTCGACGGCGGCGATGGCCGGGCGCGCGAGCTCGGCCGCGTTGCAATACCACTGCGTCGTCAGCAACGGCTCGATTGGCACGCCGGAACGGTCGCCGTGCGGGACCTGATGGGTATGCGGCTCGATGCGGTCCAGCAGCTCCAGCCGCTCCAGCTCGGCCACGATGGCGGTGCGCGCCGCCATGCGGTCCTGGCCGGCAAGCCCGCGCACGAACTCCGCGGCGGGCGGCAGCTCCAGCTCCGCCAGCGTGACCCGGCCCTCACGGTCCAGCACGGACGGCATCGGCAGTCCATGCCGCTGACCCACGGCAAAGTCGTTGAAGTCGTGCGCCGGCGTAATCTTCACAGCGCCGGTGCCCTTCTCCGGATCGGAGTAGGCGTCGGCTACGATCGGGATGCGGCGGCCGGTCAGCGGCAGGATCACATGGCGGCCGACCAGGTCGCGATAGCGCTCGTCGTCCGGGTGCACGGCAACGGCGGTGTCGCCCAGCATGGTCTCGGGCCGCGTGGTGGCGACGACGATGACCCGGTCCATGCCTTCGATCGGGTAGCGGATGTGCCACAGGCTGCCGCGAACCTCGCGCGCCTCCACCTCAAGATCCGAGATCGCGGACTGGAATTTTGGGTCCCAGTTGACCAGGCGGCGGTCGCGGTAGATCAGGCCCTCGCGGTGCAGCGTGACAAATACCTCCCGCACCGCTTCGGACAGGCCGTCGTCCATCGTGAAGCGCTCGCGGGCCCAGTCGAGCGAGGCGCCGAGCCGGCGGAGCTGATCGGTGATGGCGCCGCCGGATGACGCCTTCCATTCCCAAACTCGCGCCACGAACGCCTCGCGGCCGATATCCTGCCGACTCCGGTTGCTCGTCTGCGCGAGCAGGCGTTCGACGACCATCTGCGTCGCGATTCCGGCGTGGTCCATGCCGGGC
>JANXVC010000252.1 GCA_025351925.1 Rhodospirillales bacterium
GCTCGGCTACCAGCGCTTTAAGCCCGGCCGCGTCGTCGTCCGCTATCTGAATGTCCACGGATGGTGTCACCGACACCTTGACTCATGGTCGCCCGTGACCGGTCAACAATTATCTAAGCCCTCCTACCTGGGCAGTTACGAGGTTTCTTAACATACTCCAGGACAGCGCATCAGGCGCTGTCCTGGAGCGTGACGGCCATCGTGACGCCCGCCGCACACTGGCGAGAGCAATGCTGTGGTCCAGTAACCACGACAGGTTCAGAGCCGTCGAAGCAGCGTTCCCGCTACGAGCGCGGCACTGGCCGCCAGGATGAATGGAGCACCGGCGAAGTGGATCGGCAGGGCGGGTGACGTGAAGGCATAGAACAGCGCAGCCGTCAGCAGCGGCGCCACCACGGCGGTCAATCCCTCCACGGTGGTCAGCACGCCCTGCATCTCGCCCTGATGTTCGACATCGCCGCGGGCGGAGACCATCGCCCGTACCGAGGGAACCGCCAGCCCTCCCAACGCCAGCAGCACCACGGCAGGGGCAATCGTCCAGCCCGCCAGCGCCAAAGCAAGCACAACATAGCCGAGCGCTCCCGCCGCGTAGCCGAACAGCGCCGTGCGTTGTTCGCCCAACCGGGCGGTCACGAATGCCAGCAGAAATCCCTCGACGACCGCCTGCGACACGCCGATGCCGGCCAGCACCCAGCCATTTGCCCCGGCACCCCAGCCAAAGCTGTAGCGGGTGAACAGCACGAGGCTGCTCTGCACTGCGCCCAATCCAATCCAGCTGCAGGACCACGCGACAGCCAGCCGGCGCAGGGCCGGGTCGCGCCAGACGTTGCGCAGCAGGCCGAACGGGTTGGCGCGAGCCCAGGTCACCGGGCGCCTGTCCTCCGGCTGCAGGCTCTCCGGAAGCACGAGTATTCCATAGAGGGCGTTGGCGAAGGCCAGCGCCGCGGCGGCATAAAACGGCAGCCGCAGCCCAACCTCGCCCAGGAAGCCGCCAATCGCCGGGCCGATCACGAACCCGGCCCCGAAGGTGGCGCCGACCAGCCCGAACCGGCGGGCGCGGTCGTCCCGGCTGGTGACGTCGGCAATGAAGGCGGTCGCGGCGGCGACGTTGGCCGACGTAGTCCCCGCGATCAGCCGCCCTACGAACAGCCACCACATGCTCGGCGCCCATGCCAGCAGCATGTAGTCGATGCCGATGCCCACGACGGAGCTGAGAATGACCGGGCGCCGTCCAAACCGGTCGCTCAGCGCTCCGAGCAGCGGGGCGGCGAAGAACTGCACGCCCGCATAGGCTGCGATCAGGGCGCCAACCCACGGGGCGGCTTTCTCGGGCGGCAGATGGGCGAGTTCCTGCACCAGGCCGGGAACGATCGGGGCGATGATGCCGACCCCCAACGCATCCAGTCCCAATGTGATGAGAACGAAGGCGATCGACACGTTGTGCGACCGGTCAGCAACAGACGTGTCAGGCACTGCGACTCCAACAGTTCGGCCGATCCACAGCGGGGAGGGCAACGCCGTCCTGGCAGGGACGTTGCACCGGACCGGAGGATTTCCAGTGGCCGCTTCCTCACTGCCGCGCTTCATCGTTCTGTATTCCGCCCTGTTCGCGGCGTTCGGCGTCGCCTCGCCCTTTTTGCCCGCCTTGCTGGAGCAGCGCGGGCTCAGCCCCTCGGCGATCGGCCTGGTGCTGGGGTTTGGATCGGCCGTCCGCCTCGTGACCGGCCCGCTGGGAGGAAGGCTCGCCGACCGCCCCGGGGCAGCGCGCACGGTGCTGGCCGCCGGGCTGGCGGGTGCCGCGGTCATTGCCATGGGCTACGCGCCGGCGCGCGGCCTGCTGCCTTTGGCGTTGGTCAGCGTCGCGCACGCAGCAGTGCTGGCGCCGCTGTCGCCGGTGGCGGACGCGCTGTCGCTCGGCGCCGCCGAACGCCCAAATGGCTTCGAGTACGGCTGGGTGCGCGGGGCCGGCTCGGCCGCGTTCATCCTCGGCAGCGTGGCGGCGGGCCAGGCGGTGGCCTGGGCCGGCCTGGGCGTCATCATTTGGCTCAATGCCACGCTGCTCGCCGTCTCGGCCATTGTCGCCACACGGGTGCCGAACCGCCCGGCCGGCTCGCAGCCAGGCCGCGCCGACCTGCCCGTCACGTGGGGCGGCGGCGCGCGGGACCTGCTGCGGCTGCCGATGTTCGTCCGCCTCATGCTCGTCGCTGCCCTGGTCGGCGGCAGCCACGCGCTGCACGACGGTTTCGAGGTGATCCGCTGGCGGACGGCCGGGATGGGGCCAGGTGCCGTGGGCATGCTTTGGGGCGAGTCTGTGGCGGCCGAGGTGCTGGTGTTCTTCGTGCTGGGCCGTCCCATCCTCGACCGGATGGGCCTGGGTGGCGCCGCGATGCTCTGCGCCGGCTCGGGCGTGGTGCGCTGGGCGACGGCGGCCCAGACGGCCGCATTGCCGGCGATGGCGCTGGTCGAGCCGCTGCACGGCTTCACCTTCGCCCTGCTGCATCTCACCTGCATGCGCATGATCGCCCGCGCTGTGCCGGTACAGCTCGCAGCCACGGCGCAGGCCTTCTATGGCACCGTCGCGGTGGGCTCGGCCTCGACGGTGCTGACGTTCGCCTCCGGTCCGCTCTATGGCGGCCTCGGCGCCGCCGCGTTCTGGGTCATGGCGGCGCTTTGTGCGGCGGCGCTGCCGATCGCCTATGGGCTGCGGGCGACGCCGGACCCATCGACGGCCCGGGTCGCCACTGGCAACACCTGACCAGCCGCATTCTCGTCAGCCCCTATTGCGGAAACCCCAGTCAGCCACCCACCATCAAACGCACGATCTCATCGGCATTCGCCTCGCGTGTCGGCCGCTCGCCCACATTCACGCCGCGTCGGAGCACGACGATCCGATCGGATACGTCGAAGATGTCGGCGAGGTTGTGCGAGATGAAGATCACCCCCACACCGCTCAGCTTCAGGCTGCGGATCAACGCGATCACGCGGCGCTGCTCCGGCACGCCCAGGGCGGCGGTCGGCTCGTCCATAATCAGCACGCGTGCATTCCAGTGGATGGCGCGTCCGATCGCGATGCATTGCCGCTGCCCGCCCGATAACGCGCGGACCGGGCGGTCCAGCCGGTCGAGCCCGATGTCCAGCGCCTCCAGCGCGTGGGCGGCCTCGGCGCGCATCCGCCTGCGGTCCATGACCGGCACGCCGAACACCCGGCGCATCGGCTCGCGCCCCAGGAAGATGTTCGCCCCGACGTCGAGATTATCGGCGAGGGCGAGGTCCTGGTAGATCGTCTCGATCCCGCGCCGGCGGGCGTCCTGCGGATTGCCCAGCGCCACCGGCTCGCCCTGGTAGCGCAGCTCGCCCTCGTCGGGCGGGAACACGCCGCTGATGATCTTGATGAGCGTCGATTTGCCGGCCCCGTTATCGCCGGCAAGTGCCACCACCTCGCCCGCGTCAAGCCGGAAGGTGACGTTCTCCAGGGCATGCACGCCGCCGAAGCGTTTGTAGATGTTGCGGGCCTCCAGCAGCGGCTCAGTCATCGACCCGGCCCCCCGACTTACGCTGGCTTTGATCGACGAGCACCGAGATGATGATGACGACGCCGACCGCGACGAATTGCCAGAACGGCTCGACGTTGATGAACACCAGGCCGTATTGGATCACCGCCACGATGAGGGCGCCGATCAGCGTGCCGACCAACGTGCCGGAGCCGCCGAACAGGCTGGCGCCGCCGATCACCACGGCAGCAATGCTGTCGAGCAGCAACGGCTCGCCGGCCTGCGCGGCCCCGGCGGAGAAGCGCCCGGCATACAATACGCCGCCGACCGCCGCACTCAGGGCCGAGAGGATATAGAGCCGCACGGTGACGCCGCCCACGTCGATGCCGGCGCGCAGCGACGCCTGGCGGCTGCCGCCGATGGCATAGACGTACTGCCCGAACCGCGTCTGCGACAGCAGATAGTGCAGGCCCAGCATGGCCAGCGCCGTCACCAGCACGACGACCGGCACGGCGCCGATGGTGCCGTTGCCCAGGAAGCTCAGGATCCTGTTGTCAACCGGAACCGTCGTTCCACCGGCCACGAGGTAGGCGACCCCGCGCGCCACGCCATACATGCCGAGGGTGCCGATGAATGGCGGAACCCGAAGCCGCGCGATCAGCAGGCCGTTGACCACGCCGGGCACGACCGCCACCAGCCCCGCCGCGGCGACCCCGGCGAGCAGGCTGCCGAAATCGCCGAGCGTGCCGCTGGTACCATTCATCACCTGGCTGGCGACGACGGCGGCCAGGCCCATCGTGAACCCGACGGACAGGTCGATCCCGCCGGAGATGATGACGAAAGTCTGGCCGATCGCCAGCAGCAACGGCGCGGTCGCGAACACCGCGATCGACCGGACGTTGCTCGCGTTGAAGATGAACGTCGCGCCGAAGCTGAGCCGCGACCACAGCTCAAACCCGATGACAAGCGCGCCGAGGAACAGCCATGCCCGGCCAGCCGCGAGCCAGGCGCTCCAGGCTGCGTGCCGCGGTTTGGCGACCTCGGCCATGGCGACGGACATCGGCGTCAGTTCGAATAGATGAAGCGGGCGACGGCCGGGTCATCGACGTTGGACTTGTCAATCACTGTGAAGCCGGTGCCGATGCTGGTCGGGATCGAGTTGCCGTCGAGGGCGGCGTGGGCGGCCACGACGCCGAAGTAGCCGATCTCGGCCGGGTGCTGCGCGATCGCCAGATCCACGAGGCCGCTTTTGATCTGGCCCACGATCGTCGTTGGGGCGTCGAACGCGACCACCTTGACCCGGCCGCTGCCGCCGCCCTGCTTGACGCCGTTCGCCGCTCCGATCGCGGAGAACAGGTTCGCGCCGAACACCCCAGCCAAATCCGGGTTGCGCGCCATCACGGATTGCAGCTGACCGGCGGCCTTGTTGGCGTCGTCATCGTTGAACTGCGTGTCCAGCACGGTGATGCCGGGGTGGAGCTTCATCTCGTCCTTGAAACCCTCCTCGCGCTGGTCCGTGGTGGACACGCCGGGCTTGACGTTCGACACATACACCTTGCCCTTGTCGCCGATCGCCTTCGCCAGGGCACGGGCGGCGATCTGTCCGCCCAGGAGGTTGTCCGAGGCGACGTAGGCGAGCGGGAAGTCGGCATTGCCGGTCCCGGTCTGATAACGGCCGGTGCCGATGAAGGTATCGACGGTGATGACCTTGATCCCGGCGGCGACGGCCTTCTTCAGCGGCTCCACCAGCTGCACCTTGTCGGTCGGCGCGATGAGGATCGCGTCGGGATGCCGCGCGATCACCGCGTCCAGCACCGGAACCTGCGTCACTGGGTTGAAATCGGGGGCGCCCTGAAAGTTCAGCGTGTCGCCGACCGTATCCGCGGCCGCCTGCGCACCCTTTCGCATTGTGATGTAGAATGCATCCGTGGTCAGGCCTGGCACGAGCGCGATGGTGTAGTGCTTGCCTGCGGCTTGGGCAGGACCCGTGTTGGCTAGGCTGAATGCCGCCAGCGCGGATAGGATCACGACGGTATATTGCATGAACGTTCCCGTTTTTACTTTATTGTTTGCAGCGCGGTCTTTGTAATGCAGGGCAGCGAGGCTCGCAAGAAGACGGCCGCGATCGGCGATGGCGGGCGGGGCGCCCACGTGATCGCGGCACCGCCGTATATCGTGACGGAGCCGAATTCGATGAAGACCGTTGATAGGCTTGGCGCGGCTGTGGACACGGTGTTCGCCCGACCCGCCGCTTGTCGTCCGGCTGTATTGAACGAGGTGACCGATGAAGCGAAGACTAATGATGCGAGGCATTGCGCTGTTGGTGATGTGCGGGCTGCTCGGCCTTGCGAGACCCGGCCGGGCCGCGAGCATCTCGGGCCTGAGCCTGCCCGATACCTACCCGCTGGCGGGGCAGTCCTTGGTGCTGAACGGGATCGGCATCCGGACGCTGACCATCTTCCGCGTGAAGGTCTATGTCGCTGGGCTGTATGTGACGCAGAAGAACCGGGACGCGCGCGCGATCCTGGCGTCGCCGGGTCCAAAGGTGCTCCTGATGCAATTCCTGCACACGGCTTCAAAGGCGGACGTGGAGAAGCAGTATCGCGAGGGCGAGGCCCGGAACTGCGGCCATGGTGAGTGCGCGCCGTCCGACCAGGCCGATTTCGAGCGCCTGGTCGCGGCGACGCCGGGGGCGGCAGTGGGCGACACGCTGACCTACGTGTTCACCCAGCGCGGCGTGCGGGCGCTGTTCAACAACAAGCAGATCGGCGACTTCGCGAACCCGGATTTAGCGGTTCGCATTTTGGCCGGTTTTATCGGCGATAAGCCGCCGTCCGAGGACCTGAGGGCGCATTTGCTGGGCACGGCGACGGAGTAGCGGGCAGGAGGGCGCGGCATCTGTATCAGCGGCCGGGCTGCAGGAATTCCGGATCGACGGGAATTTGCATGGAGGTTGCCAGGCTATTGGTATGCGCCGCCATGGCGATGATGGCGAGAACGTCCCCATGCTGCGCGTCGGTCATCCCCTTGGCCCGCGCCGCCGCAGTATGGGAATGCACGCAGTAGCCACAGCCGTTCGCCGTCGAAACGGCGATGTAGATCAGCTCTTTGGTCAGCGGATCAAGCGCGCTCTCCGCGACCATGACCGCTTTGAGGTTTGCCCAGGTCCGTTCCAGCAGCGCTGGGTTGTTTGCGAGACCGCGCCAGATGTTGTTGATGAAATCCGATTTACGGGTCGCTCGAATGTCCGCGAAAATGCGGCTGACGACCGGATCGCCCGCGGCGTCCTGATCGGTCCAGAGGCGTACGGTTGTCATGACGGCTCCTTATTGGTGCGAAAAGAGCATGCCACGCTTGAAAAGCGTCAGACAGCCCGGCGGCCCTCAGTCAGGCACCCGGGGCATCTGCGAACCGTTCGTCGGGGCGGATCAACACCGTCATGAGCGCGCCGACGCAGAGCAGGGCGATGGAGGCCAGGAATGGCACCGTCCAGCTTCCCGTGACGTCCAGCGCGTAGCCGAACACGACGGGCGACACAATGCCCGCCAAACCGAAGCCCAGGTTCATCATCCCGCTTGCGGTGCCGGCACGGCGCGGCGCAATGTCCATCGGAACCGCCCAGATCGGCGCCACCACGAGCTCCACACAGAAGAATGCCGCCGTGAGGCATAGCGTAACGGCGGTGAGGTCCCGTATGAACAGGAGCGGCACGAGGAAGGCCGCGGCGCCGAGCATTCCTACAGCGATAACCCCGCTGCGCGCCGCGGCGAGGCGGCCGGTCCGCTTCAGGATGGCGTCGCTCAGCAGGCCTCCAACGGTGTCCCCGACGACGCCCGCCAGGAACACTCCGGCCGCGAATAGGGCGGAGCTCTTCAGGTCAAGGTGGTAGGCTTTGTAGAAGAACGACGGGATCCAGCTCAGGAACAGCCACAAGGTCCAGCCGTAGCAGAAATCGACGGCTGTCACCGGCAGCATGCGGCGGGCGAGCCGGCGCCAGGGTATGACGGCTGGCTGCGCGGCCGACCGGGGCGGCGTCAGTGCCTCAAGCTCGGCCTGCGTGATCGAGGGATGCGTCCGCGGGTCGTCGCGGAAATACCAGGCCCAGGCAACGACCCAGGCGAGGCTGACGCAGCCTAGCACGGCGAAGGACGCGCGCCAGGAAGCCAGCGCGATGAGCAGGGCGATGAGCGGCGGCGTGAGCGCATTGCCGAGCCGGGCGAAGGCGTGGGTGATGCCCTGGGCGAAGCCGTAGCGCTGCCGCGGCACCCATCGCGCCATGGCGTGGGTGGCTGTGGGGAACATGGCCCCCTCGCCGAAACCCAGGGCCAGGCGGGCTAGGAACAAGGAGGCGAGGCCTCCGACGGCGCCGGTCAATACGGTCGCGACGCACACCAGGAGCCCGCACGCCACGAGAACGCGCCGGGCGCCGAAGCGGTCGCCGAGCCAGCCGCCAAACAGCTGAAAGAATGCATAGGGGTAGGCGAAACCGGAGAAAGCCAGGCCGAGCTGGGCGTTGCTGAGCCCTAAATCCGCCTGGATCAACGGCGCCGCGGTGGAGATGTTGACCCGATCGACGTAGAGGATGAGGTACATGGCGCAAAGCAGCGCCAGCACCACAGTCCCAGCGCGCGGGGTGCCAAACCGCATCCTAGGGCGGTTTGATGCAGCAGAACGTGCGCTGACGGCTTCGGCCTTCACAGGCGAATGAACGGCTGTGGCGTCTGGCGGGCTCATGCTGCGGGCGGGGCCTCGCCCTTGATCTGGGTCCGGTGCATCACGCGGCGCTCGCTCGCATCGAACGGATCGCGCCGATGCATGGTCGCGCGGTTGTCCCAAAGCACCAGGTCGCCAACACGCCAGCGGTGCCGCCAGCTGATGCTGTCCACCGTCGCGTAGGCCCAGATCTCGTCGAGCAGCGCGTCGGACTCGGCGAGCCCCAGCCCTTCAATGTAGGCGTTGCGCCGGCGCCCGAGGTAGAGCAGCTTGCGGCCGGTTGCCGGATGCCGGCAGACCAGCGGATGCAGCGTGCCAGGCGAGGTTCGGGGATCGTCGGTCGGCGTCACGCCGGCGCGTACGAAGCCGCCGCTGTTGAAGGTGCCGTCGTGCTTCACCCGCAGGCCCTCGACACGGAGCCGAAGGGCGGCCGGCAGGCTGTCATAGGCGCTATACATGCTGCTGAACCAGGTGTCCCCGCCGGCGGCCGGCACCTCCAGCGAGAACAGCATGCTCGCCTTCGGGGGCTGCGGCAGGTACGACATGTCCGTGTGCCAAACCGCCTCGCCGGCCCCCAGGCTGCCGATCGGCACGCCGTCCGATCCGAGCACGTTGGATACGACATACAGTTCAGGAAACCCCTCGACGGAGACGCGGCCATTCTCCTGCACAGGCGCGAAATCCAGCCCGCCAAACCGGCGGCTGAAGGCGATCAGATCGGCGTCTGCAAGCGCCTGGCCGCGAAACAGCAGGACGGAGTGGTCCAGCCACGCGCGGTAGATGGCGGCGAACTGCGCGTCATCCAGCCGCCGCAGATCGACGCCATGGACCTCGGCGCCCAACGCTGCGCCGGTCGGCACGAAAATGGTCTCATCGCCGGCGCTGTTCCGGATTGCTGCGCTGCCCATTGGGCTGCTCCCCCTTGCAGAAGATCTTGACCGCGTAACCAATGCGTCACGCTCCTGCCGAGATAAACTGCGTGGGATGCAGGAATTCCAGAGCGGGGTTCAAAGATAGAAAGCGTGTTCTCCAATGGACGCGCACACCACCATAGTCATGCTACCCGGCACGCTTTTGGCAGAAGAAGCGTGACGCAGCACTGCTTTGACGTAGGTTGGGCGCGGCCCCGCGCGTTGCGTTTGATCCAGGCACGTTACTCGCGGGGCCTTATGGCGGTAACGACCAGTCAGTGAGAGGCAGCCCAGCTTAGGATGGCATTATTGGCCAGGTTCGGCCGTTCGAAGATGCTGGCGTGCGACGCGCCCGGCAGGACGGCGAGTTGCGCACCGGGGATGGCCGCCTGAATCATCTGCGAGATCGGGAACGCATAGACTGGGTCCTCTAGACCGACCAGGACCAAGGTCGGGACCGCGATGGAGCTAAGCAGGCCCGTATAGTCGGGCCGGGTCGCCAAGGCTTGGCCCCCGCCAAGGATGCCGTTGACCGACGCCTCGGCCAGGATGTTCATCATCGTCATCGACTTCGGACCGTCCAGCGCACGGGTGACGCCGGTCAGCAGCTGGGGCTCGATAATCGGCACGATGGACGAGACGCCGACGTTCGCGCCCTGCTCGCGATACCCCTGCCACTCTCCCTGTTCGACGAACGAGGCGGCCATCGGGTTGGTGTCGATCAGCAGCATGCCGGCGAAGCGTTCGGGCTGCTCGCGATACATTTCCAGGGTAATCTGGCCGCCCATCGAATGACCGCCAATGACCGCAGTGCCGATCCCGAGCCGGTCCAGCAGCGCCAGCATATCGTGCGCGTAGGTCTCGATAGAGCCGTTCGCGTCGGGTGCCTGGCTTTTGCC
>JANXVC010000276.1 GCA_025351925.1 Rhodospirillales bacterium
CCAACGATCAAGGCAATCACGGCGAAGACGTGAAGGAGCGCTACTTCTTCACCGACGGGACACCTACCCATTCGTATATGCGCATGCTGTATTGCTACCCGCAGCAGGAGTTCCCGTATCAGAGGCTGCTGGACGGCAACCGCGTGCGCGGGATGGACGAGCCGGAGTTCGAAATCGAGGACACCGGAGTATTCGATGCTGCCGGGGGCGGCTGGTTCGACGTCACGGTCGAGTATGCCAAGGCCGGTCCCGACGACGTGCTGATGCAGGTGACGGCGCTGAACCGTGGCGCGGCCGCCGCACCGCTGCATCTCCTGCCGCAGTTCTGGACGCGCAACACCTGGTCATGGGCGGACGGTCCGCGGCCCAGCTTGCGGCTCATGGCCGACGGGTCGGTGCGGGCTGTTCGAAAAGGCTGGCGGCCCCGGCGGCTGGAGGTCGAGGGCGGATATCCCTGGCTGTTCTGCGAGAACGACACCAACACGCGCCGCCTGTTCGGCACGGATCAGGCTGGACCATTCAAGGACGGCATCAACGATTTCATCGTGCGCGGGGACAGGGCTGCGGTTTCACGCGATGACAGCGGGACCAAGTGCGCCGCCCATGCCCGGTTCATCGTACCGCCCGGCGGGCAAATCCAGCTCCGCGCTCGGCTGCGCACCGAAGACGGCAGGCCGGCGCAGGGTGGGTTCGACGCCGTCATGCAAGCGCGTCGCGCCGAGGCAGACGAGTTCCACGCCGTGCTCTCGCAAGACATCGCCGATCCCGCCAGGAAATTGGTGCAGCGCCAGGCCTTCGCCGGGCTGCTATGGACCAAGCAGTTCTATCATCTCGACGTGCCGCGCTGGCTCGATGGCGACCCAGCCCAGCCTGCGCCGCCGCCGGGTCGGGAGCATGGCCGCAACCGGGACTGGCGGCATCTGAACAACGCCGACGTGCTCTCGATGCCGGATAGCTGGGAGTATCCGTGGTACGCCGCCTGGGACCTCGCATTCCATGCCGTCGCGTTCGCCGAGCTGGACCCGCAATTCGCCAAAGACCAGCTCGTGCTGCTCACCCGCGAGTGGTACGCCCATCCGAACGGCCAGCTGCCGGCCTATGAGTGGGCGTTCGGCGACGTGAACCCGCCGGTGCACGCCTGGGCGGCGTTGCGGGTGTATCGGCGCGACGCGGAGCTGACGGGAACGCCAGATCGGCCGTTTTTAGAACGGGTGTTCCACAAGCTGATGCTCAACTTCGCCTGGTGGGTGAACCGTAAGGACCCGGACGGGCGCAATGTGTTCCAGGGCGGGTTCCTGGGCCTCGACAATATCGGCCTGTTCGACCGGTCGAAGCCGCTGCCGACCGGCGGCACGCTCGATCAGGCGGACGGCACGGCATGGATGGCGATGTATGCGCTGAACCTGATGCGCATCGCGCTCACGCTGGCCCGCGACAACGCGGTGTACGAGGACGTCGCCACCAAGTTCTTCGAGCATTTCCTGCTGATCGCCGAGACCATGTCGAACCTCGGGGACGGCGGGCTGTGGGACGAGGCGGAGGGCTTCTACTTCGACGTGCTCCGCCTGCCGGACGGCTCGACGGAGAAGCTGCGGGTGCGCTCGCTGGTCGGCCTGATCCCACTGTTTGCAGTCGAGGTGCTGGAGTCCGATATGGTTGCTGCCCTCCCAGGCTTCGCTGGGCGGCTGCAGTGGTTCTTGAATCATCGGCCGGAGCTTGCCGCCTTGGTGTCCCGCTGGACCGAGCCCGGTGTGGGCGAGCGTCAGCTGCTCTCGCTATTGCGCGGCCACCGCATGAAGGCGCTGCTGCGCCGCATGCTGGATGAGGCGGAGTTCCTGTCGCCCTACGGCATCCGCTCGCTGTCGAAGGCGCATGCGGCCGACCCCTACGTGCTGGAGCGCGCCGGGCAGCGCTTCACGATCGAATACGTGCCTGGCGACAGCCGGACGCGCGCGTTCGGCGGCAACTCCAACTGGCGCGGCCCGGTGTGGATGCCGGTCAACACGCTGCTGATCGACAGCCTGCGCGAGTTCCACCGCTACTACGGAACAGAGTTCCGGGTGGAGTGCCCGGTCGGCTCTGGCACCAAGCTCGACCTTGGCCAGGTGGCGGACGAGCTGTCCGAGCGACTGGTCCGGCTGTTCCTGCCGGACGCGCAGGGACGTCGCCCGTCGATGCCGAACGAGCCGCGGCATGACGCCGTCCTGTTCCACGAGTATTTCGATGGCGACACCGGGCGCGGCTTGGGCGCTGCGCATCAGACCGGCTGGACCGCCTTGATCGCTTTGCTGCTGGCCGGGCCTCGGTGACGCTTGTCAACGCACTGATCTGTTGTAAGTGCATAACATGATCTCACTCACGCTCGCCGCCTTGGCTTTCATCGGCATCCACCTCGGCGTGTCCGGCACGTTGTTGCGAGACCGTTTGGTGTCCCGCATTGGATTGCGCGGCTACATGGTGGCGTTCTCCGTGGCGTCGGTCGCGGCAATCGTCTGGCTTGTGTCGGCGTATCAGGCGGCGGCCTACGTGCCGACCTGGGGGCAGCTCGAATGGTGGAAGCCGTTCGCGATCGCGCTGATGCTGCCGGCGTTCCTGCTGGTGGTCATCGGCCTGACCACGCCGAACCCGACCTCGGTGGCGCAGGAAGGCCTGGTGGACCGCCCGCCGCAGGGCATCGTGCGCATCACCCGGCATCCGTTCCTGGTCGGCGTCGCCATCTGGTCCGGCGTACACCTGATCGGCAATGGCGACGTGGCGTCCCTGCTGTTTTTCGCAGCGTTGGTGGTCGTTGCGGCCGCTGGTACAGTGTCGATCGACGCCAAGCGACGCCGGGTGCTGGGCGCGAAGGCCTGGGACGTGTTCGCGTCGCGCACCTCGATCGTGCCGTTTGCTGCCATAGCCTCGGGGCGCAACAGCCTGATGATGCGGGAGATGGGCTGGTGGCGGCCGGCGGCGGGATTTGCGGCCTATGCGCTGATGCTGGGCGGACACGCGCACCTCGTCGGCGTCTCGCCATGGCCGGCGTAGCGCATGGATAGTGTTCACAGTGGCCCGTCACCATAAATCCAAATCTGCCGCTACTAGGGTTTGCAGGT
>JANXVC010000285.1 GCA_025351925.1 Rhodospirillales bacterium
GCCCGGCACGTTGGCGAGGCGCTCGCGGATGCCTAGGCCCGTGGTGCCGGCCTCGCCGTCGATGAACACGGTCGCGGATGTTGTGGTTGGCATGGCGATCCTCCTGCTGCGCGTATGGTCGGTTCGCAAGGGGCCAAAAAGCAAGGGCGGCCCGATGCGGACCGCCCCCTGACGTAAAGATTGTTGGGTGTGCGGCTACCGCTTGCTGAACTGGAAGCTGCGGCGGGCCTTGGCCTTGCCGTACTTCTTGCGCTCGACCACGCGGCTATCGCGGGTCAGGAAGCCCGCGAGCTTCAGCACGCCGCGCAGGTCGGGCTCGTAGTAGGTCAGCGCGCGGCTGATGCCGTGGCGCACCGCACCGGCCTGGCCGGACAGGCCGCCGCCGTTGCAGGTGCAGAACACGTCGAATTGGTTGTAGCGGTCGGTGACCAGGAACGGCTGGGTGATCAGCATGCGCAGCACCGGGCGGGCGAAATACTGGGTGACGCGCTTGCCATTGACGCTGATGTCGCCCTTGCCCGGCTTGATCCACACCCGGGCGATGGCGTTCTTGCGGCGGCCGGTCGCGTAGCTGCGGCCCAGCGCGTCGCGCTTGGCTTCACGCTTCGGCGCGTCGCTGGTGACGATCGCAGTGGCGACCGCGAGGTCCTTGAGGTCCGCGAGCGTGCGGGTCGGCGCGGCGATTTCGGCGTCTGTGTCGGTGTCGGACATCGTCAGACCCTCTTGTTCTTGGAGTTCATGGCAGCGACGTCCAGCGGCTTCGGCTGCTGGCCGTCATGCGGGTGGGCGCCGCCAGCATAGACGTGCAAGTGCCGCATCTGCTGGCGCTGCAGCGGGCCGCGGGTGATCATGCGCTCGACGGCCTTCTCAATCACGCGCTCCGGGTGCTTGCTCTCCAGCCGCTGGCGGATGCTGCGCCCCTTGATGCCGCCGGGGTAGCCGGTGTGGAAGTAGAAGATGCTCTGGTCGGCCTTGTTGCCGGTGACGCGCACCTTCTCGGCGTTGACGACGACGACGTTGTCGCCGCAATCGACGTGCGGGGTGAACTGCGGCTTGTGCTTGCCGCGGAGGCGCTGGGCGATGATCGAGGCAAGGCGTCCGAGCACGAGGCCGTCGGCGTCGATCAGGGTCCAGCCCTTGCTCACCTCGGCGGGCTTGAGCGAAAGGGTCGTCTTCATCGTTTGTGTCCCAACTGGATCAGAGCGGCGCATATGCTGCTAAATCCGCGCGGGGTCAAGCATTTAGGTGTGTGGTAACATCATACCACAATTTTGCCGAGCTATGTTTGAAGCGTAGAGTACGACCATGGACGACCCTATCACCGTCATCGGCGCCAGCGGCCGGTCCGGCGCGGCGCTGTGCCGCTCGTTGCTGACCGACGCCGTCCCCTATTTGCCCATCGTGCGCAATGCCGCGCGCTGGGCAGCGACCGGGTTGCCGGGCGCGCCACTCGTTGCCGATCTTACGGACGACAGCCTGAGTATTGCGCTGGCGACGGCAACGCGCGTCGTGTCCTGCGCGCATGCCCGGCACATTCCCGCTATCCTGGCCGCTGCCCCCTCAGCTCAACGCTTCGTGTTCCTAGGCAGTACGCGAAAGTTCACCCGTTGGCCGGACGCGCACGGCAACGGCGTCCTGGCCGGAGAGGCCGCATTCCTCGCCTCGGACCGGTCCGGCGTCTTGCTGCATCCCACGATGATCTACGGCGCCGAGGGCGAAGACAACGTGCAGCGCCTCGCCGTCCTGTTGCGCCGGCTGCCCGTCGTCCCGCTGCCCGGCGGTGGACGCGCGCTGGTGCAGCCGATCCACCAATCGGACGTGACCCGCTGCCTGCGCGTCGCACTGGAGGAGGACTGGGCCGGCCCGCATAGCCTGGTGATCGCCGGGCCGAAACCTGTGACCTACGCAGCGTTCGTCCGCGCCGTCGCTGAGGCGGCCCGGCTGCGCGCACCCTGGACCGTGCCGGTTCCGGCCGCCGTGCTGCATGCAGTGGCGCCATTGACCGCGTTGCTGGGCCTGCCGCGCATAGGGGGTGACGAGGTGCGCCGGCTGATGGAGGATAAGGCATTTTCCATCGATGCAATGCGGCGCACGCTGCATATCGACCCCATATCCCTGTGTGCCGGCCTGGCCATGACCTTCGAAGGACCCTGACATGCCCGTCATCAACCGCATCGCCGAGTTCCACGCCGACATGACCGAGTGGCGGCACGACCTGCACCGCCATCCCGAACTCGCATTGAAGGAGACCCGGACCTCGGGCGTCGTGCAGCAGCATTTGCGGAGCTTCGGTGTGGACGAGGTGCACGCCGGGCTGGCCGGCACCGGCGTAGTTGGCGTGATCCATGGCGCGCATCCCGCCGCCGCCGGGGCACGCAGCGCGATCGGGCTGCGTGCCGACATGGACGCGCTGCCGATCCACGAGGAGACCGGCGCCGAGTGGGCGAGCGAGGTGCCCGGCGTGATGCACGCCTGCGGCCATGACGGGCATACGACGATGCTGCTGGGCGCCGCGCGCTATCTGGCCGAGACCCGCAACTTCGCCGGCACGGTTTATGTCATCTTCCAGCCGGCCGAGGAGAACAAGGGCGGCGGGCGGATCATGGTCGAGCAGGGACTGTTCGAGCGGTTCCCGATGCAGCAGGTTTACGGCATGCACAACTGGCCGGGCGCGCCGGCTGGGATCTTCAGATGGCGGGACGGCCCGATGATGGCCGCGGTCGCCGACATCGAGATCACGGTGACCGGCCGCGGCGCGCACGGCGCCCAGCCGCATAACGGCATCGACCCTATCGTCGTCAGCGCCGCTATCGTGCAGGCCTTCCAGAGCATCGTCGCCCGCAACGTCCAGCCTACCGAGTCCGGCGTCGTGACCATCGGCAGCATCCAGGGCGGCCAAATCTACAACGTGATCCCCGAGACCGTCCGCATGCTCGGCACCGCCCGCTGGTTCAACCCGAAGGTCGGCGATCTGCTGGAGGCCCGGGTCAATCGTCTTGCGGCCAGCATCGCCGAGGGTTTCGGCGCCCATGCCGAGGTGGCGTTCAACCGCACGTATCCCGCCGTGGTGAACGACCCGGCCGCCATGGCGCTGGCCCGGCAAGCCGCCGAGGCGGTGCAGGGCGCGGCGGCGGTCGAGCACATGGACCTGCCGACGATGGGCGGCGAGGATTTCAGCTTCATGCTGAACGCAAAACAGGGTGCCTACATCATGCTCGGCGCGGGCCGCGGGACCGGCGACGCGATGGTGCATCACCCAAAGTACGATTTCAACGACGCGATCCTGCCCGTTGGCGCATCATACTGGGCGACGCTGGCCGAGCAGCTGTTGCCGCGGGATTAGATCAACGGACCTTTGCAATGACCACGTGTTGTCATTGCAAAGGGCGCAGCGGCACCGGTTTATGCTTGGCTCAATCGAAGCCGGGAGGCGGCTCCGGCAACTGCGCGAACCAGCTGTCAAGCTGTTCGATCGTCCTGTTGAGAACGTCGGTCAGGACGGCGCGCGGCACCCGGCACTCCCGCGGCAGTTCTCCCATTCTCGCATACAGCAGGCGGCTGGTGGCGTTGTCTTCGACGCAGTAGATCCGGTAGTCCTCGATCGTATCGACGCCAAGGATCTCAAGCGGGTTCAAAGGAGGCACGGGGACGGGCGTGAACCCTGGCGGGATCTTGTCCGCCAGGTGCTCCAACCCGTACACCTTCTCCTCGATGCTCAGGAACGCCTTCACGGGATCGGCGGCCATCAGAGCCGGGGCACATCGCCGTCCGACGCCGTTTTTCCATCCCTGCAGATCGACCAGAATGTCGTTCAGGACTGCTTCCTCCGAAGGCGAGCCAAGCCGCTCGCCACAGACGGACACGCAGAATACGCCGAACATCCAGGGCTTGTAGGTCTCCGGGTCGTGATGCCATCCGAGTTGGACCGCGAAGACCTGTGGATCGCCGATCATTTCCATGGGCCGGCGCCTTCGTTCAGGTCGTTTCAGGAAATACTTCCACGCCCAGCCCGATGCCAAGGCGGCCCATCCTCAGTAGGTCAGTCGGCGCGAGGCTGTCGCCGATGTTGGTGTGGCCGGGAAGGTGCACGACCAGGTTGATCCTCCCGCCGCTGGCGAGCAAATACTGCATGTACTCTGCCGCAGCCTCAAGCTTCTCCAGCAGTTCCACGACGGTCTCGAAGAAATACCGGTGCCCTGCGATCCCATCGGAGAACCCCCAGTAGGTTTCCCGGTTCACCCCCGGCAGCAAAGTCCCAGTTGGTGTGGTCCGGGGCTGCCCGGCCTGCCATTTGTGGTGCGGCTCAATTCCAAGCGCGGCCGTGATGTCTTCCAATCTCTCGGTCGGATGATTGATCATCAGGATCACGTTGTAGATCTCTTTGCGGGCTTCGTCTGACATCTATTCACTTCCTGTCTTTGCCGCGCCGTCCACTCGGGCGGCCCGAGCCGGTGAAGCCACTTGCCGGACCATAATTGGTCCAAGTGCCATCTGGATTCTGGCTCCAAACGTCGCCACTGGGTGAGATTCGAGTGTCGTCGTCAGGCTTTGCGCCAACATCGCCTGTGATTGCCGCATGGTCACCAGACCCTGGCGTCTGATCAATCGGCTTGGAGCCGGGAGGGGGCCTCTGCACGCCTTCGGCATCATCCCCGCCCTCTGAATCCTGCCGCTCCGAACGGAGGATGTGGCCGAGATCCTGGAGGCGCTGGATCGTGTCGTGCGTCCATTCCTCGTTCTCAGGCGAGCCGGGCACAAAGATGCCGAGCGGATTGTATGGAACACTGTGGGTCTGGCCGCTTGACGACGTATCCGCCAGGATAACAGCGCCGTCTTCCGGCTCGCCTTTCAAAGCAGCGACCATGGCCTTCGCCACGTCCCGGGCCACCTCCCCGCCCATGCCCGCCGCCACCGGTGCCAAGAACGGGCGGGCCGGCATGTGCGCCGTGCCCATCTCTTGCGGGATCGCGGCCGGGTCGCTGCTGCCCACCACAGCCTGCAGCCCGTTCGCCTGCGACCCCACGCTGTCCCGCAACGCACCGCCCTGCAACCAGGGTTCGTCGTGCCCTGCAGCACCCGGCGGTTCCGACAAGCCGTCCCGCACCCTGGCCGCCATGCGTGCCGCTTGTTCGGCCAGGGCTCGCGCCATCACCTCTTCGGGGCGCAGGCGTTCGAGGCGTTCACGAAGCTCGTTCAGTCCTGAAATGTTCAAACCCATGGGCCGCTCGCTTGTTCTTAGGCTTATGTTCTGCATTTGTTCGCTAAAGCATACAAGCGGAAAAGAAACGTTTTCGGGTCAGTCCTTCAGAAACCCTTCGCAAAAGCTGCCTGTTGCCAGAACCCCGATGGCCGCGCCGAAACAGTCCCTCGCGATGGCGCAACGGTATAAGCGAGAGGCGGTTGGCATTAGTCCAGCCAGGGCAGCAGCCCGGCAAAGCAGACTGGGTCAATCGTCCAGGGTTCGGTCTGCATGACGTTGGTCCAGGCCTCGGCGTCCTGGGTAAAGATCCAGTCGAACTGCAGGCCGATCAGCCGCGCGATGTCGTAGAAGAACGGATCGACGCGCCGGTTGGTGATCATGCTGACCCGGGTGCCCGGCCGCATGAATACCGTGTTGGCCAAAGCCGCCCCCATCGGGCCCAGCACGTGATCGGCGCCGTGAAACAGGCTGATCTGCTCAGAAAAGCTCAGCGTGGACGGCTCGACGACGTGGTAGCCGTGCGAACGGGCCAGGTCCTCCAGTTGGTCCTGATTGGCGATCGGGCGGATCGCCCCGGGGGGACGCGTGACATACAAGCGGCGCGGGAAGGCCGAAGCCGGCACGGCAGCGCCAAGAATGCGCGCGAGTTCGCGCAGGGTCTGCGACTTGCGGCGGTCATGCTGGGCGACGGGGCCGATCCACAGCACCTCGTCCACGCGCAC
>JANXVC010000303.1 GCA_025351925.1 Rhodospirillales bacterium
CGCCGAGCTGCTGGCCCGGCTGCATGCGCTGGCCCGGCGCCCGCCGCTGTCCGATGCACCCACGACCCTGCGCGCCGCCGACCTGGAGCTGGACCTGCTTAAGCGCACGGCGACCCGCGGCGGCGAGCGCGTGGAGCTGCAACCGCGCGAATTTCGCCTGCTGGAGTTCCTGCTGCGCCACGCCGACCGGGTGGTGACGCGGACGATGCTGCTAGAGGGTGTGTGGGACTTCCACTTCGACCCCAAGACCAACATCGTCGAGACGCATATCAGCCGGCTGCGCGGCAAGCTGTCCCGCGGCGGGCGCGACCCTGAGCTGATCCACACCGTCCGCGGCTCCGGCTACGTGCTGCGTGCACCTGGCGTTTAGGCTGCTCCGCGCGGCGAGTTTCCGCTTCGCCGCGCTGTATGTCGGCGTGTTCGCCGTCTCGGCGCTCGTGCTGGGCGGGGCGGTGTTCCTGGCGGCGCGCTCCGCTTTGGATCAGCAGATGACCGCTAGGATCGAGACCGAGGCAGCCTTTCTGCGCGACGAGTTCCAAAGCGGCGGCCTGAACCGCCTGCTGGCCGTCGTGCGGTCGCGTGGACGCGGAGCCAGCGCGTTGGACTACCTCGTGCAGGGCCGGGATGGCGCCCACCTCGCCGGCGAGATGCCACTGACCGCGGCGCTGCGGCCAGGCTGGGCGATCATCCAGGTGCCGGAAGCGTCGGAGGATGGCGGGCGGCCAGAGCGGGTGCGCGCGCTGGTCGCGGATCTCGGCGGCGGCTTACTGCTCGCGGTCGGCGACGATCTGGGCCGCGTGACCGAGGTGGAGGAGGCAATCGCCACCGCCTTCCTTTGGACCGTCGGTCTTGCGGCGCTGCTGGGCATCGGCGGCGGCATGGTGCTCAGCCGGGCGTTCCTGGCCCGGGTGGATGCCATCGCCCGCACGGCGGAGGCGATCATCGGCGGCGACCTCACGCGCCGTGTGCCGGTCCGCGGCACCGGCGACGACCTGGACCGGCTGGCGAGCACGCTGAACCACATGCTGGACCGCATCGGCGCGCTGATGGACAGCCTGCACCAGGTGTCGAGCGATGTGGCGCACGACCTGCGCACCCCGCTCTCCCGGCTGTATCAACGGCTGGAGGACGCGCGGGCGCATGCGCGTTCGGTCGCGGAATACGCGGCGGCGGTCGAGGGGGCGATGCGGGAGGCGGAGGGGCTGCTGGAGACCTTCTCGGCCCTGCTGCGCATCGCGCAGGTCGAGGGCGCCTCGCCCCGCGCCGGGTTCCGCGACGTGGACCTGAGTGCGGTGGCGGAGTCCGTCGCGGACGCCTACCGGCCGGATGCGGAGGAGGCGGGCCACCGCCTCGTCACCGCAGTCGCGTCCGGCATCGTTGTCCATGGTGACCAGGAGCTGTTGACGCAGGCGGTCGCCAATCTCGTAGAAAACGCCCTGCGCCACACTCCCGCCGGAACGCGGATCGGCGTGCGCCTGTCGCGGGATCGTGGATCGGAGGCTTGTCTCGGCGTGGAGGACGATGGCCCCGGCGTTGAGGCGAAGCACCTGCCCCGCCTGGCGCACCGTTTCTACCGGGGCGACCGCAGCCGCACCACGCCGGGCAACGGATTGGGCCTCAGCCTTGTCGCAGCGGTTGCGGAGCTGCACGGCGCCAAGCTGCGGCTGGAGGATGCCGGCCCGGGACTGCGGGTCAGGCTCGTCTTTCCTGCCGATGGACCGCGATGACGCGGAACGACTGCTCCCGGGAAGCTGCGCCGGGTCGTCGAGCGTGGCGCGGTTCTCGCCGGCTTGCATGGCCGGCAGTACTTCGAAATAGCCAATTGGGCGGTCGAGACTTTCGTGGTTGCTTGGTCTAACGGTGCGCCTCTTGCGTAACTGCGGCAACGAACAGCGGGACAGCGCCACTTGATTACCGAAATCGACCACCTCGCCGGTGGAACCAGCCTTGCGGCTGATGTATGCATCGTCGGCGCCGGAGCGGCCGGGCTGATGATTGCGCGTGAGTTCCTGGGCACCAGCACGCAGGTCGTCCTGGTCGAAGGCGGCGGCTGGACCACTTGAGACGACACGCAGGACCTGTATGGCGGCGAGGTCGAGCAGCCGTTCCGCGGCCTGCAGGCCGGCCGCGCCAGGGTGTTCGGCGGCACCACCACCCTTTGGGGCGGGCAGTGTATCCCGCTCGACTCCAGGGATTTCGAGGCCCGTTCTTGGGTGGAGTCCAGCGGCTGACCGATTACCCGTGCCGATCTCGAACCCTACTACAATCAGGCCAAACAGCGGCGGGAGATCGCTCCCGAAGCATTCGACGAGCCGGTCTGGCAGCGGTTTGGCCTCGACCCCATCGCTTTCGACGCCGGCCGCCTGATGCCCATCCACAGCGTGTTCATCCGCCAGCCCGATCTCGGCCAGCGGTTTCGCGCCGAGCTGGCTGCGGCGGCGAACGTTCGCGTATTGCTCCACGCCAATACCATCCGCCTGGACACCGACGCCTCCGGCACGCAAATCCGGCAGGTGGTGGTCCGCGACTGCACCGGGAGGGACAGGCAGATTGCCGCAAGGCGCGTGGTGCTGTGCGCTGGCGGCATCGAGAATGCACGGCTGCTGCTGCTGTCCGACCAGCCCTCTCCAGACGGCACCGGTCCGAACGGCCATCATGCGCAGCGCCCGCACGCGAACGGGCTGGGCAATAGCTACGATCTGGTCGGCCGGTTCCTGCAAGACCATCCGTGCGGGCGCGCTGCGGAGATCGTCACTGCGAACCCGCGGCGGCTGCAGGACCATTGGAATATGTTGTACGGCCGCCGCGCGCATTATCTGCCCAAGCTGGCGCTAAGCGAGGCGGCGCAGCGCCGGGAGCTGGTGCTGAACTGCGTGGGCCGGCTGGAATACGAGTATGAGCCAGGGTCTGGCATGCAGGCGGCGCGCGAGCTGTTCACCGACCTTCGCGCCCGCCGGAGCTGGGGCGCAAGCTGGCCGCACTCGGCAGGGAGACGCCAGACCTCCGGCGCCGCCAACCCGACGCTGACGTTGATCGCCATGGCGCTGCGCCTTGCTGAGCGGCTGCGGGGCAAGCTGGCGCAGCAATCGATGGCCGGGGCGCGACCGGACGCCACGGCGGTGCTCGCGAGAGCCGCCGGGACTTGAGCCGATGGCACGTGATGTGATGACGACGGCCAACCCGCCCGTCGCCGCGCGCGGGGTCCGGCGGGCGGGCGCTGGACCGCTGCAATCGACCTGGGCCGCCTCGTCGTGTTCGGCAGCCTGATCCCAGTGGTGATCCTGCATAATGCGCTGGTCGGGATGCTGCTGCCGACGCTGATGGCGCCGCGCGCGTGTGGCGAGTACTCGCTGGTTGTCGCCCTGTTCCAGTACGGGCTGATCTTCGACCTCGGGGCGTCGCAGCTCGCAGATCGGTGGATTCCGCCTTTGCTGGCGAAGGGGCGGCCGGAGGAGGCGGAGGCCGTCGGCCAGCGGCTGCTTTGGCTGCGTTTCTATGTCGGAGCGGCCGCCTATGCGGTGGCAGCTTTGGTTCTGGTGGCGATGGCCGCGTTTGAAAAACTGCCGTTCGGCCTGACGGCGGGACTGCTTTCGGTGCTGGATGGCATCCTTTATATGGTCTCAATGGGACCGCTTTGCGTGTGGCGGGCCTGCTCAGCGCGGCGGAACTAAGCGGTCGTGTCGTGATCGGGATGCTCGTTGGCGGCGATGAAGCGGAACGCGACGGAGCATGCCCATAAATGGCTCGAAGACCGCGTGCGTGAAATGCGCTAGCAGGTCAGCCCTGGCTTACGCGCTATGTGCAGCTTTGACGTATGAGGTCATTTCTTAAACGGCCGATCTGTCCTATCGTCCAAATCAACCCGGCATCACAACAAGCCGCGGACCGAGGAATCCGTCTCTATGCGCCAATGCACCCGTTCCCTGCTGCTATGCACCGCTGCCGCCCTGCTATGCTCCGCCGGACCGGACGCCGTCGCCCGCGATGACGACGGCGCCGAGCTGATCCAACAATCTGCCCGCACCCACTATGACGGCGTCACCAACGACCTGCTGACAGCCGGGCTTGGCCGCACTGGTTTGCAGGGGCCCGCGCCGGGCTTTGCCGACCCGCTGCACCCCACCGCCGCGGAGCTGCGCCGCCGGGCGATCTTCGTGAACTACGGCGCGCTGGTGGACACCAGCGGCGCCGGCGGAGGCTACGGCGTGTTCTGGGGGCCGAACGTGCTGGCCGACGGCACCGTCACCACCGGCCAGGGCCTGATCGCCGGCGACGAGACGATCGCCTATGCGACACAGCCCGACGGCTCGCGCATTACGCTGATGATCCAGGTGCCCGACGGCTACGACCCGGCCCGCGGCTGCATCATCGCAGCACCGTCGTCCGGCTCACGCGGGGTATATGGCGCCATCGCCACCGCCGGCGAATGGGGCCTGAAGCACGGCTGCGCCGTCGCCTACACCGACAAGGGCACCGGCACCGGCTTCGATGACCTGCAGCAGGGGCAGGTGACGCTGCTGCGCGGCGAGGCCGCCCCGGTCGCCGTCGCGGACGGGCAGTCACAGTTCACCGCCAACCTCTCGCCATCAGAGCGGGCGGCCTTCAACACGGCGCACCTGGACCGCTTCGCCTTCAAGCACGCGCATTCTCAGGTCAACCCCGAGGCCGATTGGGGCCGTTATGTGCTGCAGTCCATCCGCTTCGCCTTTGACGTGCTGCACGAAAAGTATCCTGGCGCGCGCATCGGCAAGCGCAACACGCTGGTGATCGCCTCCAGCGTGTCGAACGGCGGCGGCGCCTCGCTGCGGGCGGCGGAGCAGGACAGGCGCGGCCTGATCGATGGTGTCGCGGTGGCCGAGCCGAACGCCAACCCGGACTACGTGGGCCGCTTCACCATCGTCCAGGGCAGCCAGGCGCCCATACTCCGGCACAGCCGCGCGCTGATCGACTACGTCACGCTGCAGAACGTGTACGAGGGATGCGCCAACGCTGCCCCGGCGCTGGCGGCCACGCCGCTCAACCTCGCCGCGAGCCCTGGACGCTGTTTGGCCCTGCATGACGCCGGGCTGTTGAGCGGCACGACCGTCGTGGACCAAGCGGCGGAGGCACAGCGTGTGCTGAACGATTTCGGCATCCTGCCGGAGCAGAACGCCACGCAGGGCGCGTTGTGGTTCCTGTATGTGCCGCAGTCGATCGCCATGACCTACGCCAACGCCTATGGCCGGTTCAGCGTCGCCGACGGGCTCTGCGGCTATAGCCTCGCTGCGGCCGTAGCCGCGAAGCCCGCGCCGCTCGCCCTGGCCGCCGAGGCGGCCCTGTTCAGCGTCAGCAGCGGCATTCCGCCCACCGGCGGTATCAGCCTGATCAACGACTCGGCGCCCGCCGGACCGACGGAGGATCGGGCGTCCACGCCGGACCAAGACCTACGCGGCGCGTTGTGCCTGCGCTCGCTGGCGCTCGGCCATGACGCGGTGACCGGGGCGCCGCTCGCCGGGTTGGAGGCGGACCAGGCGCAGCGCATCCGCGAGGGCGTCGAGCAGATACGCGCCAATGGCAACCTGCACGGCATCCCGGCGGTCATCGTCACCGGCCGCGCCGACAACATCCTGCCGCCGAACTTCGCGTCCCGCGCCTATCTCGGCCTCAACCACGTGCGGGAGGGACGGCGCAGCCGGCTCCGCTATATCGAGGTCACCAACGCCCAGCACCTCGACGGGCTGCTGGGCTTGAGCGGGTTCAACATCGCCTATGTGCCGCTGCATCGCTACTACATCGCAGCGCTGGATCTGCTGTACGCCCACCTCCGCGACGGCGCGCCGCTGCCGGTAAGCCAGGTCGTGCACACCACGCCGCGGGAAGCCGGCCCTGATGGCGTCGTCCTTCCGCTCACGTCGGCGAACGTGCCGCCGATCGCGCTGGCGCCCGGGGCAGACGCCATCACCGTCTCGGCGGACAGCGTGAACATTCCGGAGTAGCCGCACGGCCGCATCACAGCCCGCGTCAGGATTGCGGTCCCGAGCCGCAGCTTGGGGGCGCGGGCCTGTCTCGCCAATGTTTGCCGCGGTTGTTCGGGCCGTTTAGCTTTCCGGCAAGCCGAATGCTGCTGACAGGGATGTGGATTGGAAGCCAAGACACCGCATTCTGGGATGCGATGAAACGGGCCGCGCGTGCACGGCGCGAAGTCTGCTATGATCGGCTGAAAGCCGGGCAGGATGGCTCATCGCAGGAGAGGCAGCAGCATGAAAGTCACCGTCGAGATTGATTGCACTCCGGACGAGGCGCGGCAGTTCCTGGGCCTGCCGGACCTGAAACCGATGCAGTCGGCCATTATGGCGAAAATGGAGGCGCAAATGACCGAGGCGGCCGACCGCTTCTCGCCGGATGCGATGCTGCGGTCGTGGATGTCGCTGGTGCCGCAAACGCCGGATCAACTGAAGGAGGTTGTCAGCAAGTTCTTCCGCCCGCCCACTGGCGGAGTGCCGGGCAAGCCTGGGGGCTAAAACCAACAGCTTCTTGCGTAGTCCGCTTCTTGTCGTTTTGAGGAGCGCAGTGACGCTACGAACGTGGAGATGGCGGTTCGACGACCGCGGATGTCGAATGGCTACTTCATTGCCGGCCACTTCTGGCCCAGTATCATGTCCCACGGCTCTGGTCGCAGCTTCAACCGCCCGCCTACCGGTGTGAATGTGAATTCCCCAAAATGGATTTTGCCATAAATGTTGTAGAGATCAATTCGAACGAAATCAAAATCACTGGACAGTTTCGAAGCGACTTGTAGCATTTTTTCATAGTTTTCGGGCGGCGCTATGTCAGCATCGCTACGTTCATTCCGATAATGCAATGGAAGCTTAGTCCAGGACACATCGTAAAATGAATTCAAGCTATGTCTATGGTTGTCAACCTGCACGAGCTCAGGCTTTCCATTGAAGCACCAGAATCTGTAATCTAATGGCCCATCTGGTTCACCATCGTCCAGGAACTTTTCGATTATCACTTGCGGACTGATGCCGTAGTACTGGTACTCCCGCCCAGCCCAGTAAAAATCGTCTCTTAACCAGCCGCGCAGGCTTTCTACGGCGTCGATACGATCCGTTGTTTTGTCTAAAATGATGTTGCCACCGGATCCGTGGTTCGTCTTGGCTATACATTTGGCTGGAAGTTGATCAAATGGGATCAGTCTTGGATCAGCACCTCGCCAGATCAGTCCAGTCAGATATTCCTCACCAACCAATTCTTCCACGTAGCTGCGAGCAAGATACTTATCGACCAGATGCCTCAGGCTAGAGTCTTTATGGCGGTTACGCAGAATCATCTTGTTAAAAAGTTTTTCAGAAAATAACGTTGGGTTATTTGTATTCAAATCTTTGCCGAAAAAATCTTTGTAGCTGCGTTTTAGGAAACGTTCTCCCTCTGAAGCCCTAAATATACTCTGTTTTAGGAGCCTAATCTTATACGTGACGTACACATGAAGTTCCTTGGTAACGGACTGCTTGTGGAGCGAGGCAAAGCCGGCAGCAACCTCAAGGTCGTGCCAAATACCACAACTTGGCTGCATATCGGCGAAAGAGTGGGCAAACCCCTGATCAAAGGATCACCGTGTTGATCACGCCTGCCTACGAGGATAAGTGCCGCCGCTATGCGCCATGAAACGGAAAAGTAGCATGCTATTTTTATGGTGGCGGGCGAGGCACCGCAATGCGTATCGCCAGCATCGCCGCCGCGATCGCCATCAGCGACACCGCCGTCGTGACGGTGCCGAGCGCATAGAGCACCGGCGAGGTCACGTTCGTCGTCATGCCGACGATCTCCAGCGGCAGGGTGTTGGTGCTGCCAGCGGTCAGCATGGTTCGGGCGAACTCGTCGTAGGACAGGCTGAAGCCGAACAGCGCGATGCCCACGACGCCGGGTGCGATGATCGGCAGCACGACATGGCGGAAC
>JANXVC010000308.1 GCA_025351925.1 Rhodospirillales bacterium
TCGCGATCAACAACGCCGACACCACTAAAGGCGAGGTGCTGCGCTACTCCACCAACGCTGCTACGGGTGCCACCACGAGCACGGTCGTCGCGAGCAACTTGAACAACCCGCGCGGCATGTCGTTTGGTCCTGATGGCAACCTGTATGTGCTGGAGCAGGGCACCGGCACCTCGGCCAACGCGCCCGACGCCGCCACTGCTCCCGTGATCCCGTTCATTCCTGGCTTGGTCAGTGAGCGCGGCGGTTACACCGGTTCGATCACCAAGGTGGACATCGCCAGCCCGGCTGGCGGCCAGGATCGCGTTTACACCGGTCTGCCTTCATTCCGTGAGTTCAACCCGACGACGGGCCAGGATCGCGTGATCTCCATTGGCCCGAACGCCCTCACCATCACCCCGGACGGCACCGCTTACATCGCCTCCGGCGGCGGGCTTGCACCGGAGACGGCCGTCGCGGTTGGCGCGATCGGCGACAACCTGCAGGGTGTGCTGAAGCTCGACGGGCTGTTCGGCAGCGATCCGTCGAAGGCCACCTACACGGCGCAGTTCAACGCCCTGGCCTACGCGGCAGCGAACGGCCCCGATGGCGCGACGACCCTATACAACACCGAAAGCAACCTTTACGACATTCTTCAGGGTTCAGACGGTAAGCTCTATACCGTGGATGCCGCCCGTAACCTTATTTATGGGCTGACCAGCGACGGCTCGACACTGGACAGCGTAACCGTCATCCAGAAGCAGCCACCCGTGCTGACGCCTCCGCAATATGCGGCCGTGGTTGCAGCCGGCGGTGATCCCACAAAGCAGTATGCGGCCGAGATCGCCAACACTACCTATAAGGCTTCGAACAGCGTGCCGGACGTTCCCGGGAACGTCCCCCTCGCCGGTCTTGCTGCCGCTGCTGCCGCTGCTGGTCTCACGGCGACCGCCGCTTCACCAACCGATCCTGCCGTTCCCGCCGGCACCAATCCCGCGCCACGTGGCGAGGATGGGACCGGAACTGGCGTCAGTGGGAGCACGGGCGTCAACTTGACGACCGCTCTGCCTACGCTTCCCGCCGGTGCGAGCTTCGCACCTGCCCTACCCGGGGCGACCGATCCGGTTAGTCCGCCTGTGTTCGCCGGCAACATCTATTCTAACAACTACAGCCCGTTCTTCGGCAACTATGCTCCTGCACCGTCCGACCCGCTTGCTCTGAAGGCCGGTGACAGCAACACCTACACCGCGTCGAAGCTTGTCGTGTTTGGCGACCGGCTAGCCGACAACGGCAACACGGTCGCGCTTGAAAAGTCGCTTGGCCAGGCGCCAGGGGCCACGTCGGTTCCCTACTCGCCGACTGGCAACTTCACAGATGGCCCCAAGTGGACCACCGACCTCGCGCAGATGCTTGGGGCAACGGCGCCCTCGCAGCAAGAGAACGTCGCCTTCGAAAACGCGACCGGCCGGCCGCTTGGTGTCCCTGACCCGTTTGCTCCCAATGCAAGCAAGACCAACCTTGCGACTTTTGCCGGGCAAATCCAGCAGTTCGAGAAGCAGGATGGATCCTTTACGTCGAGCGACGTAGTCTCGGTGACATTTGGCGGTAATGACATCTCGCTGCCGGGTGACCTGCCGCCGGATCAGGGCGTCACCGCGAGCGTCAATGCGATCATCGCTGGACTGGGCCAATTGGCTGATTTGGGCGCCAAGCATTTCTTGGTTTCCAACCTGCCGGACATCTCGATTGCGCCGCTGTTCAGCGATCCAGGATTTTTGGCAGCGACGGGAGCGACGCCAGCTCTGTTCCAAGGCTTGGTAGGTGAGTTCAACACCGAACTTGCCGCCGGACTTAAGAGCTTCCAGGCCTCAACCGGCTTGGACGTCAAGACTTTGGACCTGAATAAATTGTTCCAGGGAATCGTGAACGATCCCGCCGCATACGGCTTTACCAACATTACCCAGCCAGTGCTCATCAGCACTCCCAACGCTGGCACAAATCCTGTGTACAATCCGGCCATCGTCGGCCAGGACCCGCAGGTTGAGCATGGTTCGCTGTTCCTTGACCCATTCTTTGATCCGACGGCGTTGGGTCAGGCGCTTATTGCTCAGACCGCTCGCAATACCCTTGTAGGTTAATGGTAGGTAGATAAAGTTCTGGCAGTCGGTTCGTATTCGGACAGGCAAGATGACGGTCTTCGGACCGTCATCGCTGGTAATAGTTAAATAAAACTGAAGAGATCAGCATGTTGAGGACAGCATCGAGTGTCGAGCTGCCTTGTGTTGCATTCTTTACTAGGCGCGGTATGGCGGTTCTCACCGTCATGCCGGTCGTTTCCATTGCACTCAAGCTCACCCGCTTCGGCGTTGGGCAGACTTTACGGAGGATCCGGACATGACGGCTGACAGTCTCGCGGAGTTCGGCGGCGACCTTCTGGAAGCCGATCACACATCGGACCACAGCACGCCGGCGACGGCACTGGCGCCGACGACAGTAGCGGACGGCCTCGCCGCATCGCTTCGCAGCATGGGTGTATCACACGCGCTCGGCGTTTGCGGCGGCGCACAAGCGTTACTGTGGGCGGCCTTTTCAAAGCACCTGGACGTGTTGCACTTCCGTCATGAGTGCGGCGCTGCGTTCGCCGCCACCGAGGCGCATTTTGTTAGCGGACGTCCGGTCGTGGTGTTCACGACCACCGGGCCCGGCATCACCAACGTCCTGACCGGCACGCTCGCGGCACGGAGCGAAGGCGCCAAGCTCGTGCTCGTGACCGCCTATCAGTCCGCGCCGTTCCGGGGCCGTGGCGGTATCCAAGAGACCAGCAGCTACACTATGCCGACCAGCGCCATGTTTGAGGCCGGTGCCTGGTTCGACGACGCGGTTGTCCTGGAGACGCCGGACCAGTTGCCGCAGGTGCTGCGCCGCATTGCGGCCGGCCTGCAGCGTGCTGGCGGCTACGTCGCCCATATCAGTATTCCCAACGCGGTGCAGGGCGCGCCTCTCACCAAGCCGTTGCCAACGTTGACCGTTCAGCATGCAAACTCCGCCTCGGGCGTATCCAGCCGTCCAGGCGTGAACCGCGCCGCCGTGGCACGCTGCGTCGAGATGCTGACGGCTGAACCGTTCGCGATCTGGGCAGGTTTCGGCGCCCGCGGCGCTGCGCCGGCACTGCTCAAGTTGGCGGAGCGCGCTGGAGCCCCTGTGATGTGCTCGCCGCGGGCAAAGGGCGTGTTTCCCGAGGATCATCCGTTGTTCATCGGCGTCACGGGCATGGGCGGACATACCGCTTCCGCCGTGGCCTACATGCAGGAGCATGCGCCGCATCGCGTGCTCGTCTTGGGCACCCGGCTGGGTGAGCCGACGTCGTTCTGGAACCCGGCACTCGTCCCGGATGGCGGATTCATCCACGTGGATATCGACTCCACCGTGCCCGGCGTCGCTTACCCGCACGCTGAAACCTACGCCGTGCAAGCCGATGTCGGCGATTTCCTGGCGGAACTGCTCGATGCCTGGCCGGCAGCCGCGGTCGAGACGCTCGCTCCCGCATTGCCGCGCCCGCATCCTAGCCATCCGGTGCCCGGCGGTTCAGGCCGGGTTCGCCCGCACGCTTTGATGTCGGCTATCCAGCGCAATATTGTGGACGGTACCGACGCTGTTGTGCTCGCCGAATCCGGCAACTCCTTCACCTGGGCGACGCACTACCTTCGGTTTGCACAGCCGCAGCGGTATCGCGTCAGCACGAACCTCGGCTCCATGGGGCATGCGGCGACCGGCGTGCTTGGTGCGGCGCTTGGACGCGGCGGCAAGGCGGTCGCGATCGTCGGCGACGGCGCGATGTTGATGAACATGGAGGTCAACACCGCGGCCAAGCAGGGTTTGCCGGTAGTGTGGATCGTGCTGAACGACGGTCGTTACAATATGTGCTATCAGGGCATGGCCGCGCTGGACATGGCAGGGTTTGCCGACGCTACCTTCCCGCCCACCGACTTTGCGATGCTGGCCCGCGCCATGGGTGCGGACGGCGCGCGGGTGGAGAGTGAGAACGGTCTGGAGGCTGGCCTGGCGCAGGCGCTCGCTGCGTCGGGACCGTTTGTGCTCGACGTTCTTATCGACGCCGATCAGGTCGCCCCGACCAATGGACGCAACGAGGGTCTGCGCGTGGCGCGGCCGGTTCAGCGTCACGAGGGTTTCAGCTTCCCGGTCATTGCAGCCAACTAACGCCAAACTAAAGCGGAGTACGATCGGCATGGAAAGCAACACCTTCGCAACGTCCACCTATATCGAGACGCAGGAGTCAGCCGCGTTTGAATACCTGCGCGATCTGCGCAACCTCGATGAGTGGACACTCTACAGCCGCATGATTGAGCAGATGGATGAGAACACCTGGCGCGGCACTGCGTCGGGCTATCAGCACGATCTGTATTACCATGTGCGTCCGATCGAGACCGGGATGTTCCGCGGCGTCGAGTGGCACTGCGGGTATGAATACAAGAAGTATTTCCAGTGCTATCCGACGTTCTTGTTCCCGGCGAGCTACCTGGGTTCTGACGAGCCGGGCGTTTACTTCCACTGGCTCAGCTTCTGTGGCCCGGATCGCCGCACTCCGATGATTATGCAAGGCATCCATTTGGTGCATACGGCGGAAATCCGTTCGCTGAAGGGTGCCTTGGAGCGTAAGGCTGGCCTCGATCGGGCGGCGCATGGCCGCTTTGAAATCAAGACTAACTCCATCTTCGTCGATGCGCCGGTCGAGCTCGCCGCTGACTACCTCGGCAACTTGAAGAATATGGGTGAGTGGGGCTTCTCGGTGCATCCGAACGGACCCGTCGATCCCGATAGGGGCAGTTTTACGGATGAGTACGGCCAAGAGGTCGAGGTTGTCGTGCGCAACCATGACATGGGTAATTATACGATCATCGAGTTTGAGCATCGCTACGTGAAGTCGAATTGGACGCAGCGCAGTTGCATGGTGCTCGTGCCCTGCTCCTACGCGTTCGGCAATCCGGAGGCGCGCGGCTGCGTCCAGCATCGCATTGCGTTCTTTGAGAAGAATGCGATGCCGAAGCACGGCAAGCTGCAGATCGAGGACTACGGCGCGGAGAGCATGAGCCTCAAGCGCGTTCTGGAGAACAAGGCCGGCAATCTAACCTCGTTTGCGCGGGGCATGAGCTATATCTCCGAGGCCGCAGCATGAGCGCCGCAAGCGACCAGCCCGGTCTGGCTGGGGCACCCTGGGGCGGGGCTGAGGGCCTATTGGCAGAGCGCGTCCTGCGACAGGTTGCCGAACGCTCGATACAGCCCGATTTGCAACCTAAAGCGGAGTGGCAAAGCCCCGCCACGGTCGCAGCACGAACACTGTTTTTGCTCGACAACTACGACAGCTTCACGTTCAACCTGTTTCACCGGCTTGGCGAACTCGGGGCCAAGGTTGAGGTTGTCCGGAATGACGCACTCACGCCGGATAAGGCGCTTGCCCTTGGGCTCGACGCCGTCGTGGTGTCACCCGGTCCCTGCGATCCCGACCGTGCGGGAATTTCACTCCGTCTGATTGAGGCTGCCGCAACGGTTTGCCCGGTGCTCGGCGTGTGCCTAGGCCATCAGGCAATCGGCCAGGTGTTCGGCGGTAAGGTCATCCGCGCACCGGCGCCGATGCACGGCAAGGTCAGCCTGATCCATCATGACGACACTGGCCTGTTCGCCGGCCTGCCCAACCCGTTCCCGGCAACGCGCTACCATAGCCTGATCGTCGAACGGAACAGCCTGCCTTCGACGTTGCTCGTCAATGCTTGGACGGAGGACGGTCTAATCATGGGGCTGCGTCACACGAGCCTCCCCGTGCATGGCGTGCAGTTCCATCCGGAAAGCATCGAGACGGACGCCGGTCATGCCCTGCTGCGCAACTTTCTCGCGCTCGTGCCGGAGAGGGCAGGGGCATGAGCGACGCGCTGCGACCAATCATGGGAGTGCTGGGCAGCGGCGCGCGGCTGAGTGCGGAGCAGACCGAGGCGGCGTTCGACCTTATCATGGAGGGCGCCGCAACGCCGTCTCAGGTTGGCGGGCTGCTGATGGCGATGCGCGTCCGTGGCGAGACGGTTGAGGAGATCGTCGGCGCCACACGGGCCATGCGCGGGCGCATGCTCCGGGTGTCGGCGCCGGAGGGTGCGATTGATACCTGCGGCACCGGCGGGGATGGGGCGCAGACGCTGAACATCTCGACTGCAGTCTCGTTCGTGGTCGCTGGCTGCGGTGTGCCGGTTGCCAAGCACGGCAACCGTGCGTTGTCGTCGAAGTCTGGTGCAGCCGACGTACTCGAAGCGTTGGGCGTCAATATCGATGCAGCGCCGGACGCGGTCGGCCGGGCGTTCCATGAGGCGAATGTCGGGTTTTTGTTCGCCCCGCAGCACCATGGCGCCATGCGGCATGTCGGCCCGAGCCGGCGTGAGCTCGGCACGCGGACAATCTTCAATCTGCTCGGGCCGTTGTCCAACCCCGCGGAGACCCGGCGGCAGCTGCTTGGCGTGTTCGCCCCACAATGGCTGGTTCCGTTCGCCGAGGTGCTGCGCGTCTTGGGCAGTGAGCGGGCCTGGATCGTGCACGGCCATGATGGGCTGGACGAACTCACCACGACGACCCATTCCTCGGTCGCCGAATTGCGCTTTGGCGAGATCAGGCAGTTTGACGTGGTGCCTGAGCAGGCCGGCGTTGCCCGGGCGACGCTCGATGACCTGCGAGGCGGCGACGCGCGGGACAACGCGGCGGCGCTCCGGGCGCTGCTGCACGGCCAGGCCGGGCCATACCGGGACGTCGTGGTGCTGAACGCAGCGGCGGCGTTGGTGGTAGCCGACCGGGCTGGGGATCTAGGGCGCGGCGCTGAGCTGGCCCGCCGTTCGATCGACTCTGGCGCGGCCGCAGGTCGGCTGGAGGCGTTGGTGCGTGCCACCAACGGAGTGCTGGCATGAGCGACAGGCTGGCGGAGATCTGCGCGGTCAAACGCGAGCATGTCGCAGCCTGCAAGGCCCGACGGCCGTTGCGCGAGGTTGAGGCTGCGCTGCCTAGGCAGCCGCCACGCGGCTTCATCGACGCGTTGCGCGCAATGGTGGCGACAGGGCAGCCTGGCCTGATTGCCGAAATCAAGCGGGCTAGCCCAAGCAAAGGGTTGATCCGCGCCGACTTCGATCCGGCGACACTGGCGCAGGCCTACGCAGCCGGCGGCGCGGCCTGCCTGTCCGTGCTGACCGACGGACCGTATTTTCAGGGCGCCGACGAGTACCTCGTTGCAGCGCGCGAAGCGGCTGCTTTGCCGGCGCTCCGCAAGGATTTTACCATCGATCCCTATCAGATTTTCGAGGCACGGGCGCTCGGTGCTGATGCAGTTCTGTTGATCATCGCGGCGCTTGACGACGCGCAGGCGGCGGAACTGGAAGCGGCGGCCCACTCGCTTGGCCTCAACGTGCTGATCGAAGTGCACGACGAGGCGGAGCTGGACCGCGCGTTGCGGCTGCGGTCGCCGCTCATCGGAGTCAACAATCGCAACCTCAAGACCTTCGAGGTTGACCTGGCCACGACCGAGCGGCTGGCGCAACTGCTGCCGGCTGGATGCATGCTGGTCTGCGAAAGCGGCATTAGTACGCCTGCGGACATCGCCCGGATGCGCGCTGCCGGAGCATCCTGCTTCCTGGTGGGCGAGAGCTTGATGCGGCAGGCGGACGTCAGAACGGCGACGGCGACTCTGCTGGGCAAAGTGCCAGCGTAAGCGTTTGAAGCGGTAGGACTTTATGGACCACGAGCAACGAGCTCGCTTCGACACGCGAGGACCTAAAATGTACGTTTCGACACCACGAAAGTCGTTTGCTGAAGTCTATGACCGCGGCGAGGCACAGGTGGTATGGACCACGCTGGTCGCGGACCTTGAGACGCCGGTTGCGGCCATGATTAAGCTTGCCGAGGGCCAGCCCTACGGGTTTCTGCTCGAATCGATCGAGGGTGGCGCTGTTCGGGGCCGCTACTCGTATATCGGCCTGAAGCCCGACCTGATCTGGCGCTGTTTCGGAGAGCGGGCCGAGATCAACCGTACCGTGCAGCTTGGTGGGAATCGTTACGAGCCCTCGCCTTTGCCAGCGCTCGCCAGCCTGCGGACGCTGATCGAGGAGTGCCGTATCGAGTTGCCGCCGGGTTTGCCGCCGGGCAGCGCCAGCCTGATCGGCTTTTTCGCCTATGACTTCGTCCGGCTGATCGAGCGGCTGCCGTCCGGCAACCCGGACGAGCTTGGCCTGCCCGACGCTATGCTGATGCGCCCGACCGTGATCGCGGTGTTCGACAACGTGCTGGACCGCATGACGGTCGTGACGCCGGTCTATCCTACGGAGGGTCTTTCCGCCGCAGTGGCGCACGATCACGCCTGCGAGCGTCTCGCTGGGGTAGCGGCCGACCTGCGGCGCAGCCTGCCGCACCAGTTCGCGCCGGGTGGGCATGGCGAGGCCAAGGAGCCGGTCTCAAACCACACCAGCGCGGAATACTGCGCAATGGTCGAGCAGGCCCAGGCCTACATCCGGGCCGGGGACGCATTCCAGGTCGTGCCGTCGCAGCGTTTTTCACTGCCGTTCACCCTGCCGCCGCTGGCGCTTTATCGGTCGCTGCGCCGGCTCAATCCGTCGCCGTTCTCGTTCTACCTCAATCTCGGCGACTTCGCGCTGGTCGGCTCCTCGCCGGAGATCCTGGTACGGCTGCGCGACAACACCGTTACCGTCCGGCCGATCGCTGGAACACGGCCGCGCGGGCGTACGCGGGCGGAAGATATCGCGCTCGAACAGGATCTGCTCGCCGACCCAAAGGAGCTGGCAGAGCATCTCATGCTGCTTGATCTCGGTCGCAACGACGTAGGCCGTGTCGCCAAGGTCGGCTCGGTGCGGGTGACCGAGAAGATGATCGTCGAGCGCTACTCGCACGTCATGCACATCGTGTCTAACGTGGAGGGCGAGCTCGACCCGGCGCGCGCCGACGTGCTCGACGTGTTGTGCGCGGGCTTCCCGGCCGGCACGGTGTCGGGTGCCCCAAAGATCCGTGCGATGGAGATTATCGAGGAGCTGGAGCCGACGCGGCGCAGCTTCTACGCCGGCGGCATCGGCTACATCGGCGCGGATGGCAATCTGGACACCTGCATTGGGCTGCGCACCGGATTAGTGAAGGCGGGCATGCTGTATGTTCAGGCGGGGGGTGGAGTGGTCGCCGACTCTGATCCCGAGGCGGAATACCTTGAGTCTTGCAACAAGGCCAAAGCGCTGCTGCGCGCCGCAGAAGAAGCCATGCGTTTTGATGGAACAGGGATCGCGCATCACGCGGAATACGGAATGGCTGATTGATGCGGCTGGATCCGAATAACTGACGAATAGGGTTTTGCCATGAATGACTTCGCAAATTTCGTAGCGGAAGAGTTCGTAGCCTCGACTGCAGAAAGCTACCCGACCGCTTGGTCGCCGGACTCGTGGCGAGCCTATCCGGTCCAGCAACTGCCGACCTACGACGACACAAGTCACCTTGCAGATGTGGAGAGCCGGCTGCGCCGTTCGCCGCCGCTCGTGTTCGCTGGCGAGGTACGCATCCTGCGCCGCAAGCTCAGTGAGGTGGCGGCTGGCCGAGGCTTCCTGCTTCAAGGGGGCGACTGCGCCGAGAGCTTCGCCGAATTCCATGCCGATAACATCCGCGACAGCCTGCGCGTGCTGCTGCAGATGGCGGTCGTGCTCAAATTTGGCGCCGGGGTGCCTGTGCTGAAGCTCGGCCGCATGGCGGGACAGTTCGCCAAGCCGCGTTCGTCCGACGTCGAGCGGCAGGGCGACCTGGAACTGCCCAGCTATCGCGGCGACATTGTCAACGGCTTCGATTTCACGCCCGCGGCCCGGCGGCCCGATCCCGAACGGCAGATTCAAGCCTACTCGCAGGCCGCTTCGACGCTCAATCTGCTGCGTGCGTTCACCGGCGGCGGCTATGCCAGCCTGGCCAACATGCACAAGTGGAACCTGGATTTTGTCGCCAACTCGGCGCAGGGCGCGCGCTACGAGGATTTGACGACTCGCATCTCGGAGGCGCTCGACTTCATGGCGGCCTGCGGCATTTCTGACCTGACCACGCCGCCGATGGCGCACACCACGCTGTACACCTCGCACGAGGCGCTGCTGCTCGGCTTTGAGGAGGCGATGACCCGCACCGACTCCCTCAGCGGCGGCCATTACAATACCGCCGCACATTTCATATGGATCGGCGACCGGACGCGTGATCCCGACGGCGCGCATGTCGAATACATGCGCGGCCTCGACAATCCGATCGGCCTTAAAGCGGGGCCAAGCATGACACCGGACGCTCTGCTGCGCCTGCTCGACATCCTTGATCCACGCAATGAGGCGGGACGCATGACGCTGATCGTGCGTATGGGGCACGACAAGCTCGCCAAGCATTTGCCGCCGCTGGTTCGGGCCGTGCAGCGCGAGGGCCGGTCAGTGGTTTGGTCGTGTGATCCCATGCACGGCAATACGGTCAAGGCGGCGTCGGGCTACAAGACCCGGCCATTCGACCGCATTATGGACGAGGTCGAGAGCTTCTTTGCCGTGCACCACGCCGAGGGCACCTACCCCGGCGGCATCCACATCGAAATGACCGGGCAAAACGTCACTGAGTGTACCGGCGGCGCGCAGGCGATCACCGATGCAGCGCTGTCAGACCGTTATCATACGCACTGCGATCCCCGCCTGAACGCGCAGCAGAGCCTGGAGGTCGCCTTCCTGCTGGCGGAGAAGCTGAAGACGGCGCGGCAGGACCGGGTGGCGAATGGGCTGGGTGCCGTATGACGCTCGATCATGGCGGCGAGACAATGCCGGAGAGCGGTCCGCATCGGCCATACAAGGCGCCACTGTTCCGGAAAATCACCTTCGTAGGACTCGGCCTCATCAACGGATCGATCGCCCGCGACGTGCGGCGCCTGGGTTTGGCCGAACGCCTGGTCGGGACTGCACGGCGGACGGAGACGCTCGATCAGGCTTGTGCGTTGGGCTTGGTGGACGAGGCGACGCCGAATGCCGCCGCCGCGGTTCGGGATGCGGATCTCGTGGTGCTCGGCGTTCCGGTCGGCGTCAGCGGCGAGGCAGCCCGTGCGGTGGCGCCCGGCCTGTCTGCTGATGCAATCGTGACCGATGTCGGCTCGGTAAAAGGCAAGGTCATCGAGCTCGTTGCGCCGTATCTCGATATGCGGCGCTTCGTCCCCGGACACCCTGTTGCCGGGACGGAGAAGTCTGGTCCGGCGGCGGCTATCGAGCGTCTGTTTGAAAACCGATGGTGCATTCTGACGCCGCATTCCGCGACCGACGCTGCAGCGACCGAGCGGGTCGCAACGCTGTGGCGCGCGCTGGGTTCTAATGTCGAGCTCATGGAGCCTGCGCACCACGACAAGGTGCTGGCCATCACCTCGCACCTCCCGCATCTGCTTGCCTTCAATATCGTCAACACGGCCGATGACCTTGAAGGCGTGTTGAAGGGTGAGGTGCTCAAGTATGCGGCGGGTGGCTTCACGGATTTCACGCGCATCGCTGCCTCGGACCCGACCATGTGGCGAGACGTGTTCCTGCATAACAAAGTCGCGGTGCTTGAGGTTATTGGCCGCTACATCGAGGATCTCATTGCCTTGCAGCGCGCAATTCGCTGGGACGAATCTGATGCTTTGTTCGAGCGTTTTGAGAGTGCGCAAGCCATTCGGCGAGAGGTGGTCCGCGCTGGTCAGGCTTACAAGCGGGTGCCGAGTGCGAGGTATCATCGCGTTAACGATCGACGACAGCTCAGTCGAAATCTCGTCTAAAGTATATAATTGAACGTTCTAAAGAACAATAATTATGAAATTGTATGACAAGATGAATGATCGAAGCAAAGATGTAGTTTGATGTGTTCTAATTACAAACACTTTATCAAATTTTCACTAGTATAAATCTTTGAAATAGATGATGAATGTTGCACCGTGCCGAGGGGTGCGCGTCCATGAGTGGGGACTAGGCGAACTGTGCCGACCGCCTGACTGGTCATCCGCTTTTTTCACCGACAAACAGGAGGACTATTCCAAATGGCAAATGATAGCACCGGCGGCCCGCCAGCCGATAGCAATGCACCCAACGTTTTCGGTCCCGGCTCCTTTGGTCAGACCGGCTCGAGCGGCAGCAATAACGCTGGCGTGATCGCGCCCGGAAGCGCCAACGTCGCAGTGGGCAGCAATGCTGACACCTCGGCTGCCGGATACGCCGCTGCTAACCAGGGCGCTCCTGGTCAGGACAACAACGTCGGCGTGATCACGCCCGGCGGCTCCGATGTTACCCTCAGCGGCGGTAATGGACGCTTCGTGATCGACTACACCCAGCCGTCGCCAATCGATGGTTCGGTGAATACCGGCGGCAACGTCGTTCACGTCACGGGCGGCAACAATCAGTTTGTCGTGAAGTTCAAGCCGGACAGCTCTGGCACCGATGCGAGCAGCTTCGGCAGCAATTCGGTCGCGGTTGACGGCGGCAATAACCAGTTTGTCGTCGTGTATGACTATTCAGCGTTCACCAGCGGCAGCCCCTCAGGCGACAACGTCACCGTGAACGGCGGCAACAACGCGTTTGTCGTCAGCTACAGCGGCCCGTCGCCCAACGACGCCGCAAGCAGCAGCGCAGTGAACATTGGCGGCGACAACAACCAATTCGTCGTTGCGTATGCCGTCCCCGCGGCGGCAGGCAGCGGTGGTGCGGACGCTGGCAGCGCAGCGGGCGGCAATCCGTTTGCGGGCGGCAGCAGCGCCGCACCCGCCGGTGCGGGCAGCGGCGGCAACCCGTTCGCCGGCTCGGCGGGCGGTAATCCCTTCGGCGCTGCAGGCGGCGCCAGCACATCTGGAGGCAGCAGCATGAGTTCTATGGATATGACAGGCAGCATGGGCGGAGCCGCTGGCGGCAGCAGCGCTGATCTTAACGCGTCGCTGAGGCAGAGCCCGTTCGGCAGCCTGCTCGATCTGCCAGGCGTCACTGCCGAGACCATTTTCGGCAACATCAACCCGAACGACTATTCGTCCACGGGAGGTAATCCCTTTGCGGGCGCGGCGCCGGGAAGCAACCCATTCACTAACTATCCCGGGACCACCGGCCTGTTCTCGGCCGCGACAAACGCCGGCGCTGCAAGCAGTGGCGCGGGCGCCCCGAGCGGTGGCGGTAACCCCTTCGCTGGCGGCAGCATGGGAGGCGCGCCAGCCATCGGTGGAAGCGCTCCTGCCAGTGATGGGAGTGCTCCGGTCAGCAGCAGCGATCAGGCGGCAATGCCGAGCGATCCGACTGGTGCGGGGGCTGGCGCGCTAGCTACTGCTGGCAGTGGCAGCCCTGATGCAGGTGGCGCTCCCGTCCCCGGCGGCGACGCTGCCTCTTTCTTGGCAGCAAGCCCGTTCGGGCCGCTATTGAGCCTGCCAGGCTTCAGCGCCGATGCGTTGCTGGCTAGCCTGAGCGGCGGCAACAACTTTGCGGCCATCGCCGGCCTTGGCGGACCCAACAATCCGTTCGGTGACACCGCAAGCAGTCCTGTTGCCGCTGGCAGCCCTGACAGCAGTGGCCCCTCGGCGAGCGACATCACGTCGTCGGTCTTTGCGCAGATTTCGAGTGATGGCGGCTCGACCACACAGATGATTATGCCAACCGTCTAAATCAGCTGCAGGTAGGCCGGCGACGTATCTATCATGTCGCCGGCTTTTCTTTGTCCAAGTTGAATCCAGCAAACGTTAAAACACAGTACGCTGTTTTATACAACGTGGCCATCGATATGTACTGCGATGGTGTCCGTTGCGTGGACTACGAGTTTCGGACAATCGGCTTCAAGAGTTGACGTAAGTCCAAGTCCGCAACACGGCCAGCACCTTTGCAGTCGTCACATCAGGACTCTCGTCAACGCCGTCCACTACTAAGTCCGCCTCCCCATAGATGGGATGGCGCTGCATTATAAGCTGTTGCAGAGTTTCGACCGGGTCGCCGTTCTGCAGCAGCGGCCGATTGGTGCTGCCTGTAAGTCGCCGCAGCAGAAGCGGAAGATCACAACGTAGCCAAATCGATGTCGCCTGCTGCTGAATCGCCTTGCGGGTCCTCGGATCCATAAAGGCTCCGCCGCCGGTGGCTAATACCGACGGAGCATCCGCCAACAAACGGCGGATGACGCGCCGTTCCCGATCACGAAAATCTGTTTCGCCATAGCGCGCAAACAGCTCGGGGACGCTGCAGCCCGCATCGCGTTCTATTTCGATGTCCGTATCGTGGAACGGCAACGCAAGCCGCGCGGCCAGCCGCCGCCCGACATTGGTTTTGCCAGCACCCATCAAACCAACGAGCGCGATGCTGCGGCAGCGAATTTGCGCTGGCAGGCTATCCGCTGGCACACTGTCCACCAAGATGACTGGACTGTCCAATACTTGCCTCTACATTGTAGAAATAATACATTGCGGGAGAATAGCGGCACGTAAGTCGAATAGCCGGTTGGAGCAGATAGTGTCAGCGTGCCGCGGGCATAATCGACAACACAAAACGGCGAGACAAAGTGATTTTAGCGTGGCTGGCCAGCCTTGTTCGACGCACGTGCTAATTACCCGCTCTGGCAATTTGCCAATCCAGCTTTGTGACGAATTTCGCATAGGGGTTTGACGACCATGACGGCTGCGATCGTTAGAATTGCCGCGCTGACGGTCGTGCCGCCGGATCACCCGTTGCGTGGTCGGGTGGTGCCGCCAGGCTCGAAGTCGATCACCAACCGCGCCCTGCTTCTGGCAGCGCTGGCCAGCGGCACCAGTCGGTTGACCGGGGCGCTCAAAAGTGACGACACGGCATTCATGGCCAGCGCGCTGCGGCGCATGGGCGTCACGGTTTCGGAGCCGGACGCGGCGAGCTTCGTGGTAACCGCCACCGGGCGTCTCGCTGCGCCTAACGGGCCGATCAGCCTGGGCAATGCTGGGACGGCAACCCGCTTCTTGACCGCTGCCGCCGCAATGGTTGACGGCGAGGTGGTCATCGACGGCGACGCGCACATGCGCAGGCGGCCGATCGCGCCGCTCGTTGCCGCGCTGCGCCGGCTTGGTGTTGATGCCGCCGCGGCATCGGGCTGCCCGCCCGTCCTTGTTCGCGGCCACGGCGGTTTCGCGGGTGGCCGAGTCGAGGTCGATGGCGGGCTCTCCAGCCAGTACGTCTCGGCGCTGCTCATGGTGGGCGCCTGCGGGCGTGGGCCGACGGAGGTCGTGCTGACCGGGTATGACATCGGCGCCAGGGGCTACGTTGATCTAACGCTCGCCGCCATGGCCGCGTTCGGCGCGGAGGTTACTCCCGTCGGCGCCAAAGCGTGGCGAGTGGCGCCGACCGGTTATCACGCGGCCGATTTCGCAGTGGAGCCGGATGCCTCGGCCGCGACCTATCTGTGGGCGGCCGAGATGCTGACCGGCGGCGCAATCGACCTCGGCTTCGCGCCCGAGGCCTCCAGTCAGCCCGACGCACACGCCTGCCACGTCATCCGCAGCTTTCCGCACCTGCCGGCCGTGATCGACGGCTCACAGATGCAGGATGCCGTGCCGACGCTCGCCGTCCTGGCAGCGTTCAATACGACGCCGGTTCGCTTCATCAATATCGCCAATCTACGGGTCAAGGAGTGCGACCGGCTGTCTGCGCTGGCGACCGAGCTGTCGCGCATCGCGCCGGGTCTTGGGCGCGAGGACGGCGACGACCTGATCGTCGCGGCCGACCCCGCGCTCGCCGGTATGACGCGGCCGACGCGCATCGAGACCTACGCCGACCACCGCATCGCGATGAGCTTCGCGCTCGCTGGATTGCGGATTGGCGGCATTACCATTCTCGATCCGGACTGCGTCGGCAAGACCTATCCCGGCTATTGGGCCGACCTTGCCTCGCTTGGAGTTGGTTTTACGGAAAGCGCCTGAAGCGGCAGCCTAACATAGAGTTAACGAAGTGATGCACCAGTATTAACATAGTTTAGCGACAATCGCTGTAATGCAGTGCGAGTTTGCACTTTGTCGCATATGTTCAGCCCTCATTTTGTGCGGCTGGAGTACACCAAGGGGCTCAGCCATGGCTCTCGTTGCCAATCACTTCTCAACGCCGCTTAATAGTCTGCTCGCCTCGTTGCCCGCCCACGAATTTGATCAATTCAAAGCGTGCCTCGTCCGTGTTTCACTCGTCCGCGATCAAGTATTAGCTGAGCAAGGACAGCCGGTCGATCACGCCTATTTCATCGAGCATGGCGTCGTCTCGGTCATCTCAGATTCGACCGATGGAGATGGCGGCATCCAGGTCGCCATGGTCGGTCGGGAAGGCGTCGTCGGCGACCTCTCGCTGGTGGACATGCGGCACACTGCCTGCGCGAACGTCGTGGTGCACATTCCAGGTATCGCTCTCCGCCTCTCGAGCAGTGACCTACGCCGCGCTTTAGAGCGAAGCCCCGCGCTGCATGCGGCGTGCGGGCGCTTCGCACAGTCGCTTATCACCCAAGTGATGCAGACCGCCGTCTGCAACGCGCGGCGCAGCCTGACGGAGCGCTGCGCCCGCTGGTTGGTGATGACGCATGAGCGGGTTGACGGGAACGAGGTGCAGGTCACGCATGAGGCGCTCTCGGCGATGCTCGGGATGCACCGGCCTGGCGTAACGGTGGCGGCGGCGGCGCTGCAGCAGGCTGGGTTGATCCGCACCGGCCGCGGGCGTTTCACGGTGCTGGACCGGGCCGGTCTGGAGGCTGTCGCCCAGGGCGCGCGGCCCGCATTGCAAAGCACCTCGCCGCGGTCTCGTCCGGAAGGCACACGGCACGGCATGCGGCTACCCGTCACGGGCGCGGTATTTTGAGCCGCAACCGGTTCGCAGTCATCCGATACCGGCGCGGCCGTTGCGACGCGATGCAACCGTGAGCGAGGCTGCGGACGGCATTGTCGGGCGTTATCAGATCGTCGTCATCGGCAAGGAGGGCGCCGTGCTGCTGGATACCGCGACGGGGCTGTCGTGGTCGCTGGCCCGCGACATCGACACTCTCCAACTGGGGTGGAGGCCGCTCGAGGAGCGTTGGCCAGGCGCAGTTCTGCAACAAGCGCCCGAACGGTCTCGATCGCTGCTGCAAGAGAAGCCGCTTCCAGGCGAGACCTCGCTATCCGAAGCGGCGCTGCATGGCGAGTCGGCCGCTTGGTGGAGGCCGCGTTTCGGGTCAAAGTGGTCGCGGGCCCGGCAACCCACCACCGATCAGCCCTGATAGGAACCGCGTGTGACCATGTTCCAGACCCTGCAGCCGCAACCCGCCGACGGGCTGCTCACCCTCATCGGCCTGTTTCGCGACGATCCGCGCAACAGCAAAATCGATCTCGGCGTCGGGACCTATCGGAATGCGGCCGGCGTCACCCCGGTCATGGAGGCGATCAAGTCGGCGGAGCGGGTGCTGCTCGAAGGCCAGCAGACCAAAGCCTATCTCGGCCCAGAGGGCGATCAGCGCTTCGTCGAGTTGCTGATGCCGATCGCCTTTGGCACCTCCGGCGCCCATGCCGGACGGCTTGTCGGGGTGCAAACACCCGGCGGCGGCGGTGCACTGCGGCTGGGCGGCGAGTTGATCACTGCGGCCCGGCCCGGCGCCAAGGTGTGGTTGGGGATGCCGACTTGGCCCAATCACCGCCCGGTTCTCGAAGCCGCCGGCCTGACGGTTGTCGAATACCGCTACTTCGACCCGGACACGCAGTCGCTATGCTTCGACGACATGCTCGCGGCGCTCGCAACCGCTGAGGCCGGCGACGTCGTGCTGCTGCACGGCTGCTGCCATAACCCGACGGGCGCCGAGCTTGAGCCGGCTCAGTGGGACGCGGTCGCCGCGCTGATCGCCGAGCGCGGTCTTATGCCGTTCATCGACCTCGCCTATCAGGGCCTAGGGGAAGGGCTTGAGGCCGATGCGTACGGGACGCGCCGCGTGCTCGCCTGCGTCGAGGAGGCCTTGGTTGCCTATTCCTGCGACAAGAATTTCGGGCTTTATCGCGAGCGGACCGGGGCCTTGTTCGTGCTGTCCCGCGACGAGGCCGCTGCCTCCGTCGTCTATGGCAACCTGCTGGCTCTCGCCCGGGTGAACTGGTCGATGCCCCCCGACCATGGGGCCGCGGCGGTGCGTACCATCTTGGAATCGAAGGAGCTGAGGCGCGTGTGGCGGGCTGAGCTTGAGGGCATGTGCCGGCGCATCAACCAGGTGCGCGAGGCCCTGACGGCGGCCCACCCACGATTGGGCTTTCTGTCGCGTCAGCGCGGCATGTTCTCACAGCTGCCGATCACGCCCGCGGCCGTCGCGGCGCTCCGCAATGACCATGGCATCTATATGGCCGGCAGCGGTCGCATCAACCTTGCGGGGCTGCAGATTGCTGATGCCGAGATATTTGTCGGCGCCCTAGTCGCGGTTGGCGGTCTGCCGGCATGATTCGTCCGAACGGCCGTCCTAACCCTATGTTCGTCTAGTTGCGCCCGACCAGAAACACACCGGCGATCACTAGGGCGGTTCCGAGCAGGCGGGACGGCCCTAATGCCTCGTTGAACAGCATATAGCCGAGTGCTGCGGTCAGCACGAAGCCGAGGCCGACAAAAGGGTAGGCCTGCGACAATTCGGTCCGAGCCAGCGCGCGAAGCCAAACCACGGTCCCGATGCCGTATAGCGCGAGGCCGCCCAGAACCCCGGGCCTGAACAACGTGTCCAGTATGGCGCCGATCAGGGATGGGTTGCCCGCTGCCTCTACACTGGGCGCTGCCGAAACGCCAAGCTTGAACAGCACCTGCGCACAGGCCGACAGCGTGACGCTGATGAGGATGAGTGCGAGCGTGCCACCGGTCATCGACGTTCTACGTGCCGGGCGGCATGAAGGGTGAAGCTGACCGGCGATTATAGAAGTCCCAGCATGCATTGAGCGGGTGCCGCTCGAACTCGGCGTCAAGCACCGGCCGAAAGATAGTTCGGATGGTGGGCTCGCCGCCGGCGGACAGGACGCACGTCGAAAGAAAGACGCCGTCGGCGTCGGCAAGGTAGCGGGATGCGCCGGGGAGGTCGAAAATTGGGATGGTGCGGCTGACCTGGACGGCGAGCATGACCCCGCGTGCCGGCGTGAGGCCGAGCAGCCGCGAAAACTGATCGGTGAACGCCAGCGCCGTGTAGCGTTTTGCCGTCTTATCGAGACCCTGGGCCCGGAATATCTGCGCCGCATCGACGACGTCTTCGGCCCATGCGACGGCGGCGGCGGGGGCGTTGCTCGAAGGGTCGTTGTCGATGCTGAACCGCTTGCTCTGTACCTCGGAGATCATCCCAAGCCATTCATGCGACAGCCGCCGGATCAGCTCCGCCCCAGCAAGCGTTGGGGTTGAAACGCGGACGCCCGGCGCCAGGGCACTGAAGCCATGATCGTACGATCCCGTGCGCTCGCGTTGGATGATGGTCAGGGTGCGGGTGACTGCGACATCGAGGATCGGCAGCAGGAGGGCCGCGCCAAGGACGGTAGTCCCGATCAGGCGGCGTGGGCTTTGCCGTTTGATGTCGGGATGGAACAGCACGGCGGACGCTGCGACGACGCCGATGCCGCCGGTGTTCTGGCTCTCGACCACCAGGGCAGCGCCGAGCAGGAGGACCATATCCACCGTGAACGCCTGCGCCTGCAGCCAACCCCAGATCGAGCTGGGCGTTCGCCTTGGGAAAGCGCGCCGTGGCCGCGCGCGTTGCAGTGCCAGGATAGCGATGCCCGCTCCGACCGTCAGGGGCGCCCAATTCCGAAAGCCGGCGAAGCCCAGCGCATAAAGGCCCTGGCCCTGGTTGATCCGGACCATGGTCAGCACGTCTCGCCAATAGCCTGAGAGGACACCGCTCGTCGCCTCGATCAGCGCGCAGATAACCGCCAATCCGGCGAGGCCCAGGCATGCCTCGCGCCATTTGGCCCGGCGCAGGACGCACGCGGCAATCAGCACGCCGACTGCAACGCCCGCCGCGGTGATCTTTAGAAAAAGCAGCAATCCAACGAGATAGCCGAGCAGGGGCGCGTCCCACCGGGACTTCGGCAGCACATACCAAAGCCCGAGCAGGAACAGGGCGCCAACGACAAAACGATTATAGGCGGCGAAATAGCTGATTTCCGAAAGGTTCGTCTTATCGACCGTGAAGGGAACCAGCACCATCAGCGCCAGCAGCGCCACTGCGCCGTAAAAGCGCGCTCTGGTCTCAAATCGAGGCGCCAGCAAAGCGAGCGGCGGCAGCATCAGCAGCCACATCAGCGCATGCAGCCCGATGAATGGCTGCCCGGCGGGAAACAACCGCTCGGCAAGGTAGGTCAGATAGAGCGTAAGCGAGCCGATCGGCACCATAAAGTCCAGATGCGGCACCTGCCCGAGCCCGATGCGGTAGGCTCCGTCCAGGATGAAGAGGAAGTCCCAGAATGCCCGCCCGAACGGGATGATTTTGATGGTTGCCGCCGCGATGCAGACGCCTACCGCCGAAAGCAGCAGGGCCAGCAGGCGAGGGCCGAGGCCGCCCGAAAGACCGGATGTCCGCGCGCTGACCGGAGCACGTTCCATGGTGTCCATATGCTGGCGCCTAGAGGGAGGCAGCGACGAAGATGCAGAAGCCGACCGCTCCGGTCAGCAGGCTGACCCGGTCCGTCAGAGCGAAGACGACGGGATCATCATTCATCTGGCCGCGATGCGACAGCATCAGCACCCGGCTGATCCAGAACAGCAGCACCGGGCACAGCAGCCATAGTGCCTTGGGACTGTGATAGAGCGCCAGCACGTCGGTGCTGTTGATATAGAGCGCCATGACCAGCACGGCCATGTAACCGCTGGAGGCCGCCATGCTGTGCAGCATGCTCAGATCCTCAAGCAGGTAGCCGCGCCCGGAGATTTCGCCGCGTCCAGCGCGCAGATGCAGCGTGAGCTCGCTCTGGCGTTTCACCACTGCGAGCGAGAAGAACAGGAACATGGAAAATGCGAGCAGCCAGGGCGACACCGAAATCGCCGTCGCGGCAGCCCCGGCGAACACGCGGATCGTGTACAGCGCCGCAAGCATCAGCACGTCCGCCACCATCTGGCGTTTCAGGACGAACGAGTAGGATACCGTGCAAACGTAATAGACCAGCAGCATCAGCAGGAAATCGACCGGCAGGAAAGCGGCAAGGAGCAGGCCGCCTCCAAGCGTCAGCATGATCAGCATCGGCGCCAGCGACAGCGGCAAGGTGCCGCTCGCGAAGGGGCGTTTTCGCTTGGATGGGTGCAGACGGTCATGCGGCAGATCGACCAGGTCGTTCAGCAGATAGACGCTGGAGGCGCAGAGGCTGAATGCAGCAAAGGCCGTCAGCGCGCGCAATTCGGTGAGCGGCGTGGCCTGGTGTGCGGCCAGGACCGGGACGAAGATTAGGACGTTTTTGGCCCATTGATGCACCCGCATCGCTTTAGCGACCACGCGGAGTTGCGCAAGCAGGCCGGGCCGGCGACCGATCGCGACGGCGTCAGGGCACTCCGCCTCCACTTGGCGCGCCAGCCTGGCCGAGGGCAGCACCATAATCGCTCGACGCGCCTTGCGCCAAACCGGCCGATCCACCTCGGCGTCGCCGGCATAGTCGAACCCGGCCTCGCCAAACGTGGCGACTAAGAGCGCCGCCTTGGTCTCACCCTTTAGGTTTACGTTGCTTTCCGAGGCGAACACGCCGTCGAACAAACCCAAATGGCCCGCCACGGCGTCGGCGACGCCGCGGTCTGACGCGGTCGCCAGGAACACCTGCCGGCCCGCCGCACGCGCCTCCCGGGCCAAGGCCGTTACGTCTTCATTATAGACCAGCGTCGAGGGGTCCAGGCGGGCGGCCTCGGCGATGTGCCGTTTGAATGCAGCCCGGCCGCGCAACAGCGACGGCAACAATCCAAGAAACAGCAACGGATGCGCGGCAACGAGGCGCAGCAGGGCCTCGATCAGCGTGTCCGTGCGGACGATAGTGCCGTCAAGGTCGATGATCAGCGGTATGCTGGAGTTCTCACCCGCCTGACGCAGCGATCCCGGCCCTGTCTCGGGCGGCAGGGTCAGGACGGACATGCTGTGGTTTCCTGGCTGTCGAAATTCGAACGGTGTCCGCAGACAACGCCCGTATAAAGCGACCGGATGCAGGTTTCCACCCGCAAACCGGCCGACCCAGCGGTTTCTGCATCACAACAAAGAATGGGCCGGCGCCGGCCCGATCCAGTTTGCCAGTCGCTTAGGATGGCTTGAACAGCATCTGGTCAGTGGCCGCCTGCTGGTCCGCCTTGAAGTTGCCCAAGCCCCACGCCGTCTGATTGCCGTCCGGAATGCCCTGGCCGCCCTCCGAGCCGATGTTCCACCACGAACCGCTGATGCCCTGCTGCTTCGCCGTGAACGTCGGGCCGCCCAGCGCGCCGTCCTTGCCGTTCATGTAATCGAGCAGCGTCGTCGCCCAAGCCTGATCGGCCGCAGTCTTCAGGTTCGCGCCCATCTCGCCGATCCAGACCGGGGCTACGTTGTTCTTCACCACGTCGCCCCAGGCATGGTTCATCTGCTGCACCAAGCCCGGGCCAGAGTCGACGGCCAGCCCAGTGATGCTGCCGGGGTACTCATGCACCGAATAGACCATCTTGTTGGCAATCCCCAGCACGACGGGGTTGCCGGTGATGCTCGCCATCGTCACGTCGCCCTCGGGGCTCGCGCCGAAATAGTCCTGCGACGGCTCGCCGATGATCAGCGCGCCGGGATTGACCGCCTGGATCGCGTTGCCGACGTCGGTAAACATCTTGTGGATATCGGTGGCGCCGCCGCCGCCCCACGACGCGCCGTGCGGCTCGTTGTCGAGGTCAAAGCCGATCACCGTCGAGTTGCCGGCGAACGTTTTGGCAAACCGCACCCAGTCGGCCTGGAACCGCGCGGCATCGACGGTGCCCTGCACACCGGCGCCATCGGTTCCGTCGGTGCCCGGCCCCTTGTCGATCCAGAGTCCGTTCGGCTGCTGCCCGCCGGAGCCATCGTCGGTGTGGTGGTCGAAAATGACTTTCAGGCCGATCGTCCCAGCGTAGTCAACGACCTTCTGGAACACCTGGAGGCACGTCAGGCCCTTGAGGTCGGCGTTCTGCGCCCAGTCCACGCCGCCTTTCTCGTTGGTTCCTGCGAAGGGTGCGTCGAGGCCCACGTTGGACCACGGAATACGCGTGGTGTTGAAACCGCCCTGCTTGATGCTGTCCAGAATTGTTTTATAGCTGGTGGCCCAGAGCCCCTGCAGTGCGTAGCCGGCCGGGCCGTCCGTCCCATACCAGCCGATTGAAGCGACGCGCACGTTGTTGCCGCTGGCGTCAACGATCTGGCTGCCGTTTGTGCTCAGGAAACCGGAGGGAAGCAACGAGGCGCCGCGCCCAGACGGAGTGAAAACCTCGCCAGCAGGAGGGGGCGGCGTCGGAGTGGGCGTCGGTGTCGGCGCTGGAACCGGTGTCGGAGTTGGTGTGGGTGTTGGCGTTGGAACCGGCGTCGGCGTGGTTGCGAAGCTGACCGTCCCATTGGCATAGAGCGACGCGCCGCTCGACACCTGGGTTCCGTTGAACGTGGCGCTGTCGATAAAGAGATTCCGATCGAGTCCGGGCCCACCCCAGGCGTCGTTCAGGAAGCTGACGCTGACCGTGTGGTTGCCGGGGCCGAAATTGCCCTTGTAGGTGAATGCTGTCTTTTGGTTCTGGCTATGCAGCGCGGTCACGCTCTGCGCTGCGCCAAGCTGGGTGCCATCGACCGCGACGCTGAACTGCGCATCGCCGGCGTAGGCGTCCTCCGAAAGATTGAGCACCAGCGTATCCGGAGTGTTCGGGACGACCGTTTTGACGTCGATCGCAACTATCTTGGACGATGCCAAACCGGCACTGTCCTGGACCGCGACCGTCACATGCGCCGTCCCTGCCGATGCTCCGGTAAAGGCGAGCGTCGCGAGGTCGGCGTCGATCTGGGCCAGCGTGCCGCTCAGGCTGACCGGCTTGCCCGGCGAACCGGTCACGCTGGCGCCAGCATTGTTGCTGATCGTCAGCTTGCCTTGATCGACGCTGACGGTAAGGCTGAAGAGCCCAGTGGCATTCGGCTCAGCGACCGACACGCCCTTGATCGGCGCGGCAACGTTGACCGTATCGACGATACCCGCCGGCACGGTGATCTGCGGACCCTTGGCCGCTGCCAACGACACCTCGATCGGCAGCACGCTGGAGGTGCTGAGGCCATCGGAGTCCTGGATCTTAAGCGTCAGATGGGCGGTTCCAACCGTGCTGCCCGTATAGGCCAGGGACGCCAGAGTTGCGTTGACCTGGGCAAGCGTGCCGCTGACGCTGATGCTGTCTGGCGTTGCGATCAACAATGAGCCGGCCGGGTTCTTGACCGTTAACTTGCCCTGATCGACCGAAATCGTCAGCGTCACCACGCCGCCTTGGTTCGTGTCGGACGCCTTGATGCCCGATAGGGCGACGGCGACGTTCGGCGCGTCCGCAACGCTGGTCGGAAGTGCCAGCACCGGGTTTGCAAACGGGCTTGTGGTCGTGCCGCCCGGCGGCAGCCAGGCGGAATGAGGTCCCGTCGTTGACCACCAGCGATTATCCGCGTTTTCCTGCCAAACCAGGCCGTTGACGATGGCGAGGTTGGTGACCCGGTTCGTCGGCTGGTCGATATTGCCGTTGACCGCGACCTGGCCGTTGATAATGGACCAAGTGTTTCCGGCAGCGTCGCGCAACGGCGAGGCAGCGGCATTGGGAATCGGGCTTGTTACGGTGCCGCCCGGCGGCGACCAGCCTGACGTCGGACTGGTCGCTGACCACCACCGGTTGTCGGCGTTCTGCTGCCAGATGACGCCGCCGACATAGGCCAGTTGGGTGACGCGGCTTGTCGCAGTGTCTGTCTTGTTATTGATTAAAATTTGGCCGCCTTCGATGGACCAGGAATTTCCGTTTGCATCGACAAAGGTTAGTACTTTCGTTATACTTGGCGAGCTGGCTAAGGCATTGAGGGACGCACTCCCATTATTCGGTGTAAGTTCGACGGTTTTCGTCTGAATGATTTCATTTGCCATACGATATGGCTATCGTAGGTTGCATCGGAATGGCGAGAGGAGGATTGATAGGAATTGTTGTTCTACAATCATCCCGGCAAGATTATTGCGTATTCAAAACATTTAGGCCGGAACCCGTCTCAGATGCTGCCGGACATGCCGCAGCCGGTCGCGGCAATACATTGGGTTTACACTGCGCTAACATCTTCGCGGCTGAACGATGCAGCTTGCCGGACGAGGGACAGGAATGGCGCGACCGAAGATGCATCTGGGCTTCGATTTTTCCTACAGCCACATGGGCGGTCGGTGGCGGCTGCCTGGATCGTGGCCCGGCCGCATTTTCCCCGACGTGACGATGTATGAAGACATCGCCCGCATCGCCGAGCGGGGCCTGTTGGACATGATCTTCTCCGGCGACGGCACCGGCGTGCCCGACACCTGGCGCGGCTCGCGCGACGCCGCCGTCGAGTGGGGCGTGAACTGGCCGCGGCAGGACCTGAACCCGATCATGGTCGCGATGTCCCGGGTGACGCGGCACATCGGCTATGGGCTTACCTACTCGTCCACCTTCATGCACCCGTACTACACGGCGCGGCTGATGAACTCGCTCGACCACCTCACGGGCGGGCGGATCGCCATGAACCTGGTCACCTCCACCCGGCGGTCTGACGCGGCCAACTTCGGCTTCGACGAGCTGATGGAGCACGGCGCCCGCTACGACCGGATGGAGGAGTTCACCGACGTCTGCCGCAAGCTGTGGGACGCGACCGAGGCGGATGCCATGCTGTGGGACCACGCCAGCGGCCGGGTCGGTGATCCCCGCAAGGTGCACGGCGTGCGCCATCACGGCCGGTTCTTCAACGTGGAGGGGCCGCTCAACACCCCGCCCTCGCCGCAGGGGCGCCCGGTGCTGATCCAGGCCGGCGGCTCGCCCCGCGGCATCCGCGCCTCGGCGCATGTGGCGGACCACGTGTTCGGCGCCGACATGGCATTGCCGCTGCAGATAAAGCAGCGGCAGGCGCTGGACGCGGCGCTGGCAGACCTGGGGCGCGATCCCTCGGCGGTTGGCATCCTATGGCAGACGCCGATCGTGGTGGCGGAGACCGACGCGGCGGCCCAGGCGCAGCGTAATCTGCTGCTCACCGCCATCCCGCCGGAGGCTGTCGGCGCCTATTTGTCGTATAATTCCGGCTACGACTTCTCCACCCTGCCAGAGCGGTTTTCGCTGCAGGACCTGCACGCCGAGATTGTCGCGTCCAACGCGTCTCCTGCCGGGTTCGTGCATGAGCTCGCGGTGAAGCTTGGCGCCGGGACGACGATCACGCGGGCGGAGTTCTTTGAGCACGGGCTGCGCAACGCGACCTCGTACGACACGACCATCGCCGGCACGGCGGCCCAGCTCGCCGACCGGCTGGAGGAGGTGTTCGAGGCGACCGGCAGTCGCGGCGGCTTCATGCTGGGGCACATCGTGTCGCTGCCGGGTGACCTGCAGGCGATCGTCGATCTGCTGGTGCCGGAACTGCAGCGCCGCGGCCGTTTCCGCACGGCATATGGCGGGCGCACATTGCGGGAAAACCTGCTGGACTCATAGGGTCTGACCTATCATCCGCTTTTTTCGTGCGGCATGCCGAAGCAAGGAACGAAGTGTGCTGATCTGCAGGCCCGCAGTCTCGTTTAAAAAGGCGATCTCATAAGACTACGGACCCGGCGGATTTGGCTGCACCATGACGGCAAGAATCACGCCGAGAGCATTGGGCTCTAGCGTGATGCTGAAATGGTCCGGCCCAGTGTAGCCGGGCTGCGGGATGTAGGAGATCTCGGCTTGCCGCCCCGCGGTGATCAACTCTGCTGCGGCGCGACCGTGGGCGGGTTGACCGGTCACCAAAGCGGCGTTGAGCACAATTTGCAGGTCAGGATTGAATATCGTGAAGCGGCAGGCCTGCCCGACATTGCCGATCGTCATCTCGGTCCGGACCGATGTCGTGCCCAGGATGTAAAACTTCTTAACCTGGCACGGCCCGCGTACAGTTTGCGGCTGCAGTAGGCCCTGGTCGTTTCTAGCCAGGTCGGCGCAGGATGCCGACATTAGCGGAACTAAAAGCAAAAGACTGCGAAGATGGCCTCGTCTCGTTCTACTGCGTTCTTGGTTGCTCATCCTGTGTACTCCCTTTCCAGCGTGCCGGCTCGGAAGCCCGTCGGAAGAAGCTGCCACGCTTCCGAGCCGGCACGCTGAGTAGGTTTGCCGAGCCAGTCTCACCGGCAACTCTGACCCATGCCCGAGCATTCAAGTTTCTTCGTTCTAAACGACGGGGAAGCGGCCTCGCCGGTCGATCAAGGTAAAGGAGAGTTTCAATGTTGCTATCGATCAAAAAGACTATCGCCCTCGGCGCGCTGGCGTTCAGTTTGGCGACGCCGGCTGCCACGACAGCGTTGGCTCAGCCAGCGTCAAGCGAAGCAGGAAGCCAGTCGAGCAACATGGCGCCGGCAACCGGCAATAACGGGGCCGCCAATAACGGCGTCGGCACCAGCGGCTCGCTCGACCACGACGCCGGGAAGGCCAGCAGCACGGTCGCCGGGATGGGCGGCGCCAAGGCGGGCGTCGGGGGCAACAGCAGCAAGGCGACCGGCGGCGCCGTGGAGAGCGACCCGGCGCTGGGCGGCGGCAAGCAGCGCGAGTAGGCCCGCCGAACCTTAATGCCAGTCGCCAACGTCCGTCCTCAACGGTAATCGTCGGTCGTTCGGGTCACCGGCCGTGCGTCGCCGGCGTAGGGGTCGAGGCCGTTGCGCGTCTGCGCGATGATGCGGCAGTCGCCGCACATGCGGATCCGGTCCACGATGGCTGGGTCGGTGAACATCCAGTGCCGGCCCGCCAGCTGGGCCGCGATCTTGTCGATGGAGGCTTTCACGCCGAACGGCTTGGCGCAGCATATGCAGATGGCCGGCTCCTCCTCCTTGATGACGACGTGAACACGCCGCTGCGCGCCAAATGTCGCCCGCGGCTCCAGGTGCACGACCTGTTCGGGACAGGTGGTCTGGCATAGGCCGCACTGGATGCAGGCGTCCTCGACGAACTTGAGCATCGGGCGCTCGGCGTCGTCCCGCAGTGCCGACGTTGGGCAGGCGGACACGCAGGCGAGGCACAGAGTGCAGCCTGCGGTATCGACCCGCACGCGGCCGATGGGCGCGCCACGCGGCAGCGGGATCACGTCGGCCGGCGTCGGCGCGGCCTGCTGCAGGGCGTTGAGCGCCTGCATGGTCAGAGCGTTCTTGTCGCCGGTCGGCAGGTACTCGGCCTGGCAAAGCCCGGCCCGCGAAGGTATGCGGCGCAGTATGTCAAAAAGCTCGTCGGGGTCGTCGGTCGCGATCAGCTCCATCCGCCGTTCGCCGTAGCCCAACGGCTCCAAGATGGCGGTCAGCAAAGCCACCTCGCGTCCGATCGTGTCGATGCGCGCCTGGTCACGTCCGCTGGCGAGCACGCGGATTTCGGCAGCGCCGAAGGCGAAGGCCGTGGCGAAGGCGTCCAGCCCGAACTGGCCCGGCATCTCGATCGGGATCACCCGGGCAGGCAACCCGTCGCCGAACCGCGCCAGCGCGTCGATCAGCGGCGCGCCGTGCTTCGCGTCGTGCAGCAGCAGCAGCACCGCCGGCTCCGCAGTGCCGGCGTCGCGCCCGGTCGCGCCAGCGTCGCGATACGCCGCCAGCACGGTGCGCAGCCAGCGGGCCGTCGCCTGCGCCCCTGGCACGACGTACTCCACCGCCGTGCTCGGGCATACCGCCGCGCAGGTGCCGCACCCCGCGCAGATATGCGGGTCGATGGCCACGCTGTCGCCCGCTGGGGTGATGGCGCCGGCCGGGCACACGTCCAGGCACCGTGTGCAGCCAATCTGGCCGGACCGGGAGTGCGCGCAACGGCTGGGGTGCAGCGCCACGTAGCGCGGCTTGCTGAAACTGCCGACCAGGTCGGTCGCCGCCAGCAGCAGCCGCTGCACCGCGACGGGGTCGTCCGGCGAGGCGCGCAGGTAGCCCTCGCGGTGCTCATGCCCCGCCAGCAGCGGCAGCCCGCCGCTCAGGTCGATGATCAGGTCACAGCGCGACCGGGCGCCGTTGCGCGCTGGGCCGAACATGAGGCTGCGCCGCGACGAGGGCAGGGGGATCGCAAAGCCGTCCACCACCAGCTCGAACGCGCCGAGGTAGCCGGTGGCGCGGGTGATCGTGCCGCGGACGACCGGGAACTCGGCGACACGCGGCGGGGTCAGCTCGGCGGTCCCGGTGATGATGACCGTGAGGTCCAGCCGGTCCTTCAGCTGCTCTGCCGCCGCGACCGCCTGGTCGTCCCGGCCATAGACGACGGTGACGCCCTCCGACCGCAGCGCGACCTCGCCGCGTAGTCCGGCGTCCGGCCACTGCGCGGCCCCGGCGAGCAAAGCGGCCATCTTCGGCAGCGCCTGCCCGGCCTCGACGGACCACCCGGCATTCTCCCGGATGTTGGTGAAGGCAAGCGGCGTGTCGTTGGCCGCGCCAGCCTGGGCCATGTCCGCCTGGGCCTGACGAAACGTCGGCGCCTCCTGGGTGCAAGCGACCAGCACCTTCTCCGACCCGGCGAGCGCGTCTTGGAAGCGGCCCAGCTCGGCGCGGCAAAGCTCATGAGCCAAAGGTGCGTCGGCAGTGACGCCGCAGGCCCGCGCCAGCGCCCCGCCCTCGATCGGCATGGTTCCCCGGCACGTGCAGGCGAGCACCGTTTGACCGTGCAGCTTCATTCAACACCCATCCTATGCGGTTCCTATCGCAGTGCCGTGCCGCGTTTCCATATGATATATGGGATGGCGCAACCTGTCCCGGACCCGGCATTTGGGGGACCCAGCCATCGATCGCTCTCTCGTCTTGCCGCCCGGCTTTCGTGCCTTTCCTGGCCACGGCGACCCCTGGGCGGCCGCCCTACGCAGCGCGGCAACTTCGGCGGAGCCTGGCAGCGCCTATTGCGATGGGACGCAAGGCCGGTGCCGCGCCGCCTTCGTGTTCACTCCGGACCGGCCGTTTGATGACGCGAATGTGCTGCTGAACCTCGGGGCGCTCGCATTGTTCGACGCCGTCGCGGTGCTCGCCCCGCCTCAGGTCCCGGTGCATATCATCGCGCCGGACGGCCTGGCCGTCGATGGCGGCCGGGTCGCGACACTTCGCGCAGCGCAATCCGTTTCTCATACTCACGCCGTTCCGGATTGGGTCGTGCTCGGCATCGACGTGGCGGTCGGTCAGCAGGGCGGCGCACCCGGCGAGACCCCCGACCGCACCAGCCTCGCGGAAGAGGGCTTCAGCGACATTACCCCTGCGGACGTGCTGACGCATATGAGCCGACATTTGCTTGGCTGGATCGACGCCTGGCAGCAGCATGGCGGGGAGGCCTTGCAGCGGGAGGTCGCGCTACGGACCCGGCGCGCAGCGGTGGCAGCGTGATGTCGGGCACATATATAAAACTGCCGCGGACCATCCAGCTCGATGCCTCCGACCGATCGGTGTTCGACCACGCCGCAGAGCCCGGCGAGTGGGCGGTCACTGGGTCGTTCACCTTCCTCGCCATGGCGCCGGAAGCGATCGCCGGCAAGCAGCGCACGGCGTTCCAGCACGGCTTTCTTGGCACCGCGAGCTTCGGATGGTCCACGCTGGTGATCGTGGCGGATGCGCCGGATGCCGTGGTGCAGGCGACGACCGACGCGCTCGCCTGGCATTTCCTGGACCGGCATGGCGCGCCCTCCTTCACTGTGGCGCGCGAGGTGGCAGTGCGTGAGGTCGCCTTCACAGCAGGCCTCTGCGACCATCCGGTCGGCACGCTGCTCACCATCTTCCGCCAGCACGGCCCTGACGGCGTCGTGGAGCAGTTCGCCACCGTCACCCGCGATCCGGCCCCGCTCGATGTCGGCGGCGGACCCGATTTTGGCCAGCCGTTCGATCTGTTGGCCCTTGCAGCCAGCCGGGACGGCAAATGACAAGCAACCACGAGCGGCGCGAGGTCGGGGTCATCGCGGAGTGGCAGGCGGTCGAGAGCGCGTGGGCCGACCATCGCTGGCGGGTGACCGGGCTGCTGCCGGGAGCGGCCGCCGCGACGCCTTGGACCTTGCTCGCCGAGGGGCCGTTGCTGCGCCGCTATTTCGCCGGGAATGCCGAGCTGCTGCTGTTTCCGCTCGAGACGGATACGCTGAAGCACAACATCGAGGGGCCGCAGCCGGCGGTGTATGTATTTCTACGGACGACGGACGCGGCGCCGGGCATGGCGCTGCTGGGCGCCACGGTGTGCGCGGGCGAGGCGCAGGCCCACGTCGATACCGGGTCGGACCTGGTCGAGGCGGTGCCGATGCCGCCGGACATCGCCGCCTGGGTGGCTGATTTCGTCGAGCGCAACCATGTGGACCGCCCAGGCTATCGCCGGCGTCGGGACCGTTCGGAGCGCGCGACTGGGCCGCGCGGCGCGGCTGACGTGAACGCTGATGACGATGAGTGATGAGGGCCTGCTGCGCCGCTGGTCCCGGCGCAAGCAGGCGGCCCAGGCGGCGGCCGTACCGGCGCACGAGGTGGTTGCCCCGGTCGCACCCGAGCTGCCGGCGCCCGAGCTGCCAATGCCCGAGCTGCCAACGATCGAGAGCCTCGGCAGCGCCAGCGACTACACGGCATTCCTGCAGAAAGGCGTCACCGCCGAGGTGCAGCGCCTGGCCCTGCAGCGCGCTTGGCAGAGTGACGAGAGCATCGCCGGGTTCCGCGGCATGGCGGAATATGCCTGGGACTTCAACGCGCCGCAGTATGGCGATTTATGGGTCACCGATAATGTGGCAAAGCTGCTGCAGGCGGTGCTGACACCCCCGCCGGAGGAGCCGCCGGCTGCGGTCGTCGAGCTTATTGCCGAGCTGGAACCGGCTGGAACAGATCAGATCGAGAACGCCGCGGCGGAACCGCCGCCCGGCCCGGTTGCGGAGCCAGAGCCGGCGCAGCAAGAGGTCGGCATCCGCCGGCACGGCAGCGCGCTCCCGTCATAGTGTGCGAGCTCCGTAGGCCCAAATACCGATGACGAATTGCCACCAAGCCATACTTTGGTAATCTCTTTAGGAACCAACACCCAGAGGCTGTCATCAGCACGCCGCCACCCATGCTGGACGATATCGAAACCGCGCGCGCTTTGGTTTATCGGCTGCTCGGCCATGCGCTGGCCCAGCCGCCTGACGCAGCGCTGCTGGCGCGGCTGGCCCGTCTGGACGGCAATGACAGCGCGATCGGCACAGCGTTGCGTGACCTCGCGGTGCAGGCTGGTGCAGCCTTGGTGCAGGACGCCCGCATCGAGTATGACGTCCTATTCATTGGCGTCGCCCGCGGCGAGCTGATGCCCTACGCGTCGTACTACCTGACCGGCTTCCTGCACGAGCGCCCGCTCGCCCGGCTGCGCGCCGATCTCGATCGGCTGGGCCTCGCGCGGCTATCTGGCCGATCGGACCCGGAAGACCACATCGCGACGGTATGCGAGGTAATGGCGAGCCTGATCGAGCGCCCGGTCTCAGCCGCCCAGGCGGAATTCTTCAGCCGTCACCTGGAACCTTGGGCGACCCGCTTCTTTACCGATCTGGAGGCTGCCGCATCGGCCCGGCTCTATCGTCCGATCGGCGTCATTGGCCGTCTGATGATCGAGCTTGACCGCCAAGGCTTCGCCTTCGCCGGCGACTCTCCCTTGCAACGAGGTGCAGCATGACTGACAAGCCCAACGTGTCGCTCCGTGTGGACCGGCGCAGTTTCCTCCGCGGGGCCAGCGTCGCAGCCGCCGCTGTGGTGCCGCTCGCGGCCGACGCCGAGCAGCTGGTACAGCCGACAGATCACCAGGCCCCGGCGCGTTACAAGGACAGCGAGCACGTGCAACGCTTCTATGCCCTGAACCGCCGCTAAGAGGCCGCCATGCTGACAAAACACCGTCCCGGCTCCGCCTCACGCGCGCTGCCTTCACTGCCTGCGCAAGATACGCCCGCTGCATTGGACCGGCGCGGCTTCCTGCGCAACTCTGGATTGGCTGCCGGCGGCCTCGCCGCGATCAGCGGGCTGGGGATGGCCACCGTGCGCCCGGTGCAGGCCGGTGAGATCGTGCCGGGCGAGCCCGTCGAGACGCGCAAGAGCGTCTGCACCCACTGCTCGGTCGGCTGCTCGGTGATCGCCCGGGTGCAGAACGGCGTGTGGGTCGGGCAGGACCCGGCCTTCGACAGCCCAAACAACCTTGGTACCCACTGCGCCAAGGGCGCCGCGGTGCGCGAGCTGACCCACGGCGACCGCCGGCTGAAATACCCGATGAAGCTGGTGAATGGCTCCTGGCAGCGGCTGAGCTGGGAGAAGGCGATCGACGAGATCGGCGACAAGATGCTGGAGATCCGGGAAAAGTCCGGCCCGGACTCGGTTTACTGGCTCGGCTCCGCCAAGTTCAACAACGAGGCCGCCTACCTGTTCCGCAAATTCGCCGCGATGTGGGGCACCAACACCTGCGACCACCAGGCGCGCATCTGCCACTCCACGACGGTGGCCGGCGTCGCCAACACCTTCGGCTACGGCGCCATGACCAACAGCTTCAATGACCTGGCCAACGCCAAGGCCATCATGATCATGGGCGGCAACCCGGCCGAGGCGCATCCGGTGTCGCTGCAGCACCTACTGCGCTCGAAAGAGCTCAACCAGGCTGAGCTGATCGTCATCGACCCGCGCTTCACCCGCACGGCAGCGCACGCGACGGAGTACGTGCGCATCCGGCCCGGCACCGATATCCCGGTGATCTGGAGCATTCTTTGGCACGTGTTCGAGAATGGCTGGGAGGACAAGGAGTTCATCGCCAACCGGGTTTATGGCATGGACCAGGTCCGCGCCGAGGTTGCGAAGTGGGGGCCGGAGGAGTCTGAGCGCGTGACCGGCGTACCGTCGGCGCAGCTCCGCCGGGTGGCCGAGATCATGTCGCAGAACCGCCCGTCGAGCCTGGTCTGGTGCATGGGCGCGACGCAGAAAACCGTGGGGACCGCCAACGTCCGTGCCTACAGCATCATGCAGCTGGCACTCGGCAACATGGGCATCTCGGGCGGCGGCACCAACATCTTCCGCGGCCACTGCAATGTGCAGGGCGCGACCGACCTCGGCCTCGATGTGACGACTCTGCCGGCCTATCTCGGCCTCGACGAGGAGGCCTGGCGGCATTTCGGCCGGGTCTGGGACGTCGAGTACGACTGGCTGGTGTCCCGTTTCGCTTCGAAGAAGCTGATGGAGACCAAGGGCATTCCGAGCACGCGGTGGTTCGATGCGGTGCTCGCCGACAAATCGCAGCTGGACCAGCCGGACAACGTGCGGGCGATGGTCGCCTGGGGCCACGCCGCCAATTCCATCACCCGTGAGCCGGTGATGCGGCAGGGCATGAGCAAGCTCGACCTGCTGCTGGTCGTGGATCCGCACCCGACGACCTTCGCCATCTCCGGAGACCGCAAGGACGGCACGTATCTGCTGCCGGCCTGCACGCAGTTCGAGCAGTCGGGCAGCGTGACGGGATCGAACCGCTCGATCCAGTGGCGCGAGCAGGTGGTCAAGCCGATCTTCGAGAGCAAGCAGGACGCGGAAATCCTTTATCTGTTCGCGCGCAAGTTCGGCTTTGCCGAGCAGCTCATAAAAAACATCGCGGTCGAGGATAATGTTCCGGTGGCCGAGGACATCCTGCGCGAGATCAACCGCGGCTGCTTCGCTATCGGCTACAGCGGCCAGTCGCCGGAGCGGCTGAAGATGCATATGAAGCATCAGGCCGACTTCGACCCCGCCACCCTGAAGGCGACCACAGGTCCTTGCGCCGGCGACTACTACGGCCTGCCATGGCCGTGCTGGGGCACGCCGGAGCTGAAGCATCCCGGCACGGCGTTCCTGTACAACACCAACGTTCCGGTAAAGGACGGCGGCAGCGGCTTCCGCGCCCGCTGGGGCGTCGAGCGCGAGGGCGTGTCGCTGCTGGCCGCCGACTACCCCATCGACTCCGAGATCAAGGGCGGCTACCCCGAGTTCACCATGGCCGTGCTGAAGAAGCTCGGCTGGGACGGCGACCTCACCGCGACCGAGATGGAGATCATCCGCAAGATCGGCGGCGATAACATCGACCGGGTAAGCTGGCAGACCGACCTGAGCGGCGGCATTCAGCGGGTCGCGATCCAGCACGGCTGCGCCCCGTTCGGCAATGGCCGGGCGCGCGTGGTGGCATGGAACCTCGTGGACCCGGTTCCGATCCACCGCGAGCCCATCCAGACGCCCCGGCGCGACCTGATCGCCAAGTATCCGGCATTGCCCGACCGGCGTGACTTCCGCCTGCCGCACCTGGGCCTCAGCCTGCAAACGGTGGATAAATCTAAGGATTTCCCGTTGATCCTGACCTCCGGGCGGCTGGTGGAGTATGAAGGCGGCGGCGACGAGACCCGCTCGAACCGCTGGCTCGCCGAGATCGTCCAGGAGGCCTACGCCGAGATCAACACCGAGGACGCGCGACGGCTCGGCATCAAAGACAAGTCCATGATTTGGGTCTATGGCGCCGAGAGCAACTCGAAAGCCACGTTGCGCGCCCATGTCAGCAACCGCACCGGACCCGGCGTGGTGTTCATCCCGTTCCACTTCGGCGGCATGACCGCGGGCGTGGACAACCGCGGCAAGTATCCGCCGGGCCTCGACCCCATCGTGGTCGGCCATGCGGTGAACCAGCTCACCACCTACGGCTACGACGCCGTGACGCATATGCAGGAAACCAAGGTCACGCTGTGCCGGGTCGAGGCCGCGTGACCTGCATTTAGGAGAACACGCCGATGGCGCGGATGAAATTCCTCTGCGACGCCGAGCGCTGCATCGACTGCAACGCCTGCGTCACCGCCTGCAAGAACGAGCACGAGGTGCCCTGGGGGCTCAACCGGCGTCGCGTCGTCACGCTGAATGATGGCGAACCCGGCGAGCTCTCGGTCTCCATGGCGTGCATGCACTGCACCGACGCGCCGTGCGCCTCGGTGTGCCCGGTCAACTGCTTCGTGCAGACCGCGGACGGCATCGTGCTGCACAACAAGGACCAGTGCATCGGCTGCGGCTACTGCTTCTATGCCTGCCCGTTCGGCGCGCCGCAGTTCCCGTCGAAGTCCAACTTCGGCAGCCGCGGCAAGATGGACAAGTGCACCTACTGCGCCGGCGGGCCGGACGGCAGCAACTCGCCCGAGCAGTTCGCCAAGTATGGCCGCAACCGGCTGGCCGAGGGCAAGCTGCCGATCTGCGCCGAGATGTGCTCGACGCGCTCGCTGCTGGCCGGCGACGGGGCGACCATCGGCGCCATCTATAAGGAGCGTGTGCTCCGGCGCGGCTACGGCTCCGGCGCTTGGGGCTGGTCCACCGCCTATCGCGACAGCCCGACCGTCTGAGGAACTTCGATGCGTATTCCAAAGGTAGCCTTCCTGCTTGTCCTGCTCGGCCTGACCAGCGGCGCGATGGCGCTCGAGCTGCCGCAGAACCGCCCGACCACCGACCGCGCCGCTTTGGAGCAGCAGCTTCAGCAGCAGCGTAATTTGCCCGATGGGCGGATCGAAGGTTTCGTGCACATTCCCGACCAGAAGGAGGGCGTGCTGATCCAGCCGCTCGGGCGCTCCTTCCGCGATTTCCGCACGCGGTGGCAGCCGTGGATCGACGCCGCCCTTATCATCGTGGCGATCGGTGCGATGGCGGCGCTGTATTTCATCGCGGGGCCGATGCGCTATACGAAGGACCGGCAAGGCCGGACCATCCAGCGCTTCACGAAATTGGAGCGTTTCGTCCACTGGGCGACTGCCGTGTCGTTCATCTGGCTGTCGCTGACCGGGCTGAACCTCGTGTTCGGGCGCTGGCTGCTGCAGCCGCTGATCGGCGACACCAGCTTCTCCTGGCTGTCGTCGTTGGCGAAGCTGTCGCACAACTCGGTCGGCCTCGCCTTCATCCTGGGCTTGGCGCTCATGACAGTCCAATGGATCAAGCCGAACCTGCCGAGCCGGCTGGATTGGCAGTGGATCAAAGCGGCCGGCGGAATGTTCGGCGGCCCGCACCCGCCGGCGCGAAAGTTCAACGCTGGGCAGAAGATGATCTACTGGATCGCGGTGTTCGGCGGCGGGGCGATCTCGCTGACCGGCATTGCGCTGCTGACGCCGTTTTACGTGCTGGACATCGGCGGGATGCAGCTCATGCAGGTCGTGCACTCGGTCATTGCCGCGCTGATGATCGCGGTTGTCATCGGGCACATCTATCTCGGCTCGATCGGCGTGCCTGGCTCATTGCAGGCTATGTCCAGCGGCCGGGTCGATGTGAACTGGGCCCGCACACACCATGGACTCTGGGCAGCGGAAGAGGAGCCAAAGCAGGGGATCTCGGCGGCTCCGGTCCCCTCGATGCGTCCGGCCGAATAGGTGCTACGGCCGGGTGGAAGAGGTGGAGTAGGCGCGCTCTGAGCTTTCGCCCACTTCGGTTGTCAAGAGAAGCTGCAATGCCGCGGCGACCACAATGACCGCGACCGCGGCTAAAAGAAAAATCCTCACTCTAACTCCCATCAAACGGCGCTCAGTTCTGCGGGCGCCGTACGATGAACGAATTCGGGCGTCAAGCCAGCGGCACGCGCTCTCTTTCAGGGTGACGCAGGACGGAGTGGCGGTGGCCGTATAGGAAATAGATCGCCATGCCGACGGCCATCCAGATAATCAGGCGCAGCCAGGTGAACAGCGGCAGGCCGCTCATCAGCAGCAGGCAGAACAGGATGCCGCAGATCGGCACCACCGGCACGCCGGGCACGCGGAACGGCCGATACACGCGGGCGTCGCTGCGGCGCAGGTAGATCACCGCGCCGCATACCAGGATGAAGGCGAACAGCGTGCCGATGCTGACCATCTCACCCAGGATGTTGATCGGCACCAAGGCCGCGACGACGGCGACGAGGGCGCCGATCAGAATCTGGCTGCGATACGGGGTGTTCAGGGTTGGATGCAGGTGAGCGAACAGACGCGGCAGCAGGCCATCCTGCGACATGGTGAGGAAAATCCGGCTCTGGCCATAGAGCAGGACCAGGATGACGGTGGTCAGCCCGGTGAGCGCGCCGATCTTCACCAGGATGGAAAACCAGGTGAGGCCAATGACGTCCACGCCCTTGGCAATCGGGTCGGAGACGTTGAGCTGGTCGTACGGCACGAGGCCGGTCAGCACCGCGGCCACCGCGACATACAGGAGGGTGCAGATCACGAGCGATCCCAGGATGCCGATGGGCATGTCGCGTTGCGGCGCCTCGGCCTCCTGGGCGGCGGTGGAGACCGCGTCGAAGCCAATGAAGGCGAAGAACACGACCGCCGAGCCGCGCAGGATGCCGCTCAGGCCGTAATGTCCGTACTCGCCGGTGCTCTCGGGGATGAACGGGTGCCAGTGCGAAGTGTCCACAAAGAACGCGCCGACGCCGATGAACGCCACGACGACAACCAGCTTGATCGCCACCATGATGTTGTTGAGCCGCGCCGACTCCTTGGTGCCGAGCACGAGCAGGGTGGTAATCGCCGCGATGATCAGCGCCGCCGGCAGGTTGACGATGGCGGTCGCCGTGCTGCCGTCCATCAGCGTGACGTCCGTGCCCGGCGCCGCCGCCAGAGTGGGCGGGATGACGATGCCGAAATTGCGCAGGATGCTAACGACGTAGCCGGACCAGCCGACCGCGACGGTGGCCGCCCCCATCGCGTATTCCAGGATCAAGTCCCAGCCGATCATCCAGGCGAACACCTCGCCCAGAGTGGCATAGGTGTAGGTATAGCTGCTGCCGCAGACCGGCAGCATGGCGGCGAGCTCGGCATAACAGAGACCGACGAAGCCGCAGACGACGCCGCCCAGTATGAAGGACAGCATGATGCTCGGGCCTGCGTACTGCGCTGCCGCCGTGCCGGTGAGCACGAAGATGCCGGCGCCGATGATGGCGCCGATGCCCATGGCGGTGATGCTGAACGGGCCGAGCGTCTTGGACAGCTTGTGGCCGTCGGCCTCGCCGCTCTTGACGATGTCATCCACGGATTTCCGTGTCATCAGGCCCTGTTCCGCCATATCCCGTCCTTTCATTCAACTGGCAAATAGCCCGATGTCGTCT